>NZ_JBVJKN010000028.1:0-103962 GCF_055585225.1 Streptomyces sp. NPDC053673
GACAACGCAGCGTGGGGGCACCTCCCGTGCCCGAAGGGCTACGGGGGAGGGCGTGCCGGGCGTCGCGCGCCAGGCGGGATTTGTCAGACACGGCCCAGGGTCCCTCCGGCGGATCAGGCTGACCAGCACGTCCACCGGGCAGACCCTGAAGTTCCCGCACCCGCTCCGGCGAGCGTTCCTATGTCTTCACGTCACCGTGACCGTTACTGCCGTAAGCCTCTGGTTTCGCTCATGACTCGCCGGACGGTCTCTGGGCCACAATGCCCGTATGACTGATCATCAGGCCCATACTCCCGCCCGTCCGCTGCTGCGCCGCCCCCAGGACGGTGAACTCATAGACGTCGCCGGCGTCGCGCACTTCTTCCGGCTCACCGGCGAGCACACGGGCGGGCACTTCGCCTTCGAGGAGTTCAGCCTCGCCCCCGGCACCATTGGTGCCAGGCCACACGTGCACGACGGGCACGACGAGTACTTCTACGTTCTTGAGGGCGAGTTGACGCTCCACACCGGAGACGGCGAGGTGACGGCCGGCCCCGGACATCTGCTCGCCGCCACCCGCGGCACCCCGCACGGCTTCCGCAACGCGGGCCTGGTCCCCGCGCGCGCCCTGTGCCTCTACACCCCCGCCGGCTACGAAAACTACTTCCGGGACGTCCACGCCGCCGTGAGCGCCGGGGCCGAGGTGACCGACGAGCTGCTGGCCGAATTCCGCAGCCGTCACCGGACCAGCTCCCACCCGGTTTCCCCGGACAAGCCCTAGTTCAAGAGCTGGAAGAACTGCAAGAACTGACGGAACCGACGGAACCGACGGAACTGACTGACGTTATTGACAGGGGGTCTCTCGCAGGCACGCAAGCACGAGCCGAAGAGCCTGCCAAAGCCGGCTGACGACTGTCGGTTCCCACCCGACGGCCCGCCGCCCTCACGGGCGGCGGGCGTCCCCGGGGTTGTCCTCGTCGTCAGCAGACCCCGTACGTGGCGAGCCGGGCGAGGGCGGCGCGGCTCTCGGGTACGGACCTGGTGCAGCTGAGCGCGCCCAGGGCTTTCGCGGCGGCCATGCCGCGCTGGACGTAGAGCTCGGCGAGGTCCATGAGCCAGGGTGTGAGGGCGGCCTCGTCGTCGACCATGAGGCCGCACCAGTACAGGGTCGCTCGGCGATCCAGGCGGTGATACGGCGGGTCCAGACCTCCTGGAAGCCGGTCGTGGCGAGCCCCCCGACTGGCGCACTCGGCCTCGGCGTCGGCCATGCGCTCGGCCGTCACGTACCGGGCGTAGGGCATGCGCTCGCGCAGGACGGCCCGGATCCCGGTCCACTCGGGGTACTCGTTGTCGGAGGAGTCGTGGACGCGCCCCCTCCGGCGGCTCGGGCTCGGCGAGCGGCTCGGGCGGCAGGCAGGCTTCCAGCAACGCCCGCGCATAGGCGAGGGTCTCCTCGTCCTCCTTCTCCGAGGTCCAGATGAAGGCGTTGTCCCACGGGTACGGGTAGGCCCGCAGCACCTCCGGCAGCAGCGGGGTTTCGTCGGTGGCGGTCACGTGACTCCCCGACTCCGGGGCGGCCAGTCTCACAGGACAACCGGCGGTGGAGCAGGGTGACAAGAACCCGGCCCGCCTCCTGACGAACCGGGGGCGCCCGCACCCGGACGTCGCGCCATGCAGACGTCGATCGGGTCCTGCGCCTCCACGGTGAACCCGTGGCGCTCGTACAACCGCCGGGCGGCGCTGCCCTGCAGGACACTCAGGCGGACCAGCATACCGTCGGCATCGATCCGCTCCAGAAGGGTGACGAGGGAGCAGCCGGTGGGGTGAAGTCACCTCACATCGGGAGGCCCGGACCTCCCCGACCCGGTGATTCACCCGTTCGGCATCGTTTGAGTGGCCACGTGAATGACGTGGGCTTCTCATTGAGCTGGACCGCAACGCCGTGCGAGTGGGAGGTGGCCGATGTACAACATGTGCGCCGAACACATAGCGACGAAGACCGGCACCGGGCTCCTGTGGCATGCCCTGGACGGCGACGGCAACGCCCTGTGCGCTCGGATACTCAGCGACGAAGCGGCGTCGGCACAGGACGGCCTGGGCGACCGTGAGGACTACTGCCACAGCTGCATGGACGCCCTCGCCCATGCGGTTCGAGCTTCTCGTGTCGCAACCGATTCACGCACTCCGACCGGCGGCGCCGCGCAGCAGAACACCGGCATCGTTGCACCGAGTCCGGATGGTCACCCCCATGGGCACTGACACCTCCCGCAAGCCGAAGCGGTCGCGGCTCATCGCACGCTGGCGCGAATCGGCAAGCCAGCACCTCACTCCCACGAAGAGATCACTGATCGTGACGTGGATCGCCTTCGGCGTCACTTGGGGAACCGTACGGATCATCACCCACGGCATCCGCGGTGGATGGCTGCCCTGGGGCAACATCTCCGCCGGCGGCCAGCACCTGCACCACTACAACCTCGGCATCGGTACGCTCGCCGGCATCGGGCTCATCGCCGTACGCGGCGACGAGCGCGCCGTCGGCCACCCCGCCATCGCCGCCGCCTACGGCGCAGGAACCGCCCTCATCGCCGACGAATTCGCCCTGCTCCTCGATCTGCAGGACGTCTACTGGGCCGAGCAAGGGCGTCTCAGCGTGGATGTCTCCCTCGGCATCCTCTCCGCACTCGGCGCGTACCTGACCGCCATACCCTTCTGGCACGAGTGCGCTCGGGTGACCCGCCGCCACGTCGTCTCCGCCGCCAAGCGCGACCTGGCACCTGCCACATGAGCCGACCCCGGGTCCGGTACCACGCCTTACGGCCAAAACTGTCGGCTGCGCGCCCGCCTTTGCGGGCCTCGGCCGCGTGCTGATGGCCCGCACGATGGGGAGTCACCCGTGACTCCCCTGCGGCGACGGCCCGCCGCGGCAAGCGGCCGCCTGACAGTTGGTGTGCCGGACGCATCCGGCCGCCGGACTGCCGGGGGATCAGCACACGTCGGTCCGGGGACGGCACTTACCGGAGTCGTCACATGGGGAGCGAGAGCAGGCGCACCGCTCCAAGAGGCCGATTCGCACCGTCGCGCAGTGGCGTCCACATGGTTCGCAGCGGCATGATCACGAATCCGTCGGGTTGTTCGACGTGAACGTCCTGCTCAAGCGTTTGCCAGCCGAGTCGCTGGTAGAGCGGGACGAGGGGTGGCCGGCAGAAGAGAATCGCGTGCTGCGGCCCCATCGTCCGTGCGTGGTCCAGGGCTGCCGATACGGCCAAACGCGCCAGTCCATGCCCCCGCACATCAGGCGCGACAGCCACCCCGCCGACGCCCACCACCTGTGTGCCGACCCCACCGATCGATACGGGTAGCCGCAGCAGACCGGCGTGTGCAACAAGGCGGCCCTTGTGCCTGATACCGAAATGATCTTCCTTGGGCAGCCACGTCAATCCGGCGTCTGCGACTCCGAAGGGATCGGCACTGTCACCGAGGATTTCGATCTGGTCGGTCTTCGTATAGTCCGTGAGCCGCACCACGGTTGGCAATGCGGAAGAAGGGCGAACAGTCATCTCACCATGATCCTTCGTGTCGGCTCCTGGCCAACTGAGCACTCAGGGTGGCCGACTGAGGAGTCGTCACCGGGCATCCGTAGTGAAGGCCTTCTGGCCGGCGTGGATTGCGATGTCTACGCCCGGCGGCAGAGAGGCCCTCGTGCCCTACCGGAACTTCATTACCGCCGCCCGCCGAACTCCCAGCCGTGGACCTCGATCTCGGTGTACCGGTCCTGGGTCAGGACGGCGCGTGCCGTGTCGGGGTCCGGGGCCCGGACCAGCGCCGCCGTACCCAGCCAGATGGCGTCGTCGTCGGACAGCAGCGGCCCGTACGCGATCAGCTCGTCCCGGTCGGGCGGGACGTCGAGGTCGGCGGCCTGCCCCGAGCCGAGGCCGAGCACCAGGTACCGGTTGCCGCCGGTCCGGCCGCCGGGGAAATCCCACATCGTGCGCCCCAGCACGTTGCGCCACCGGCGCAGCAGCACGTCCCGGTACACGCCGGCCTGGTAGTTGGGCTCGTCGAAGGCGAACGCGCGGGCTGCAGCGGGATCTGGCAGGTCGACGATGTGCACGCTGCCGGTGGGCGTATCGCCGTCGCCGGCGAAGGTCGGGCCACGAGCGATCAACTCCGCCGCATACCCGTCCATGTAGGACCAGTGGTCTTCCAGCAGCTCGTCGCGCAACTTGACGGAGCCGGGCCGATCGCGGTGGTAACAGAAGAACTCCATGCCCACAGACTCTCCACAACATGCGGCAACATCTCAACAGGCTTTGGCGACGATGACCGCACGCTCCAAACGCGGCAGGGTCGACCTCGATGGTCGGCCACGGCACCGTGCCGGGGCCGAGGTCCTGGCGCGCCTACCTGATCAGGCCGACACGATTGCGCTCCTGCTCCTTGGCCGGCCAGTTACAGGGATCAGTCCGTTTGCCGGCCACCAGGCATGATCCGAGAGGCAGGACCGGGACCTGGCCCCGGCCCGCGCGCGCGACAGGGCCGGACGTGATCTGATGGTACCGGGGGCCGTTCCCAATAGTACCCGGGAGAGGTCCAGATGAGCACCTACAGAGCTGCTCAGGTGGCCGTCGCCGGCGGGCCGTTGGCGATCACCGAGCGTGAGGCCCCGAAGCCGGGCCCCGGCCACGTACGGATCGCCGTGGACGCCTGCGGGATCTGCCACAGCGACTCCTTCTTTGTCGACGCCATGCTTCCCGGAGTCCGGTTTCCGGTGGTCCCCGGGCATGAGATCGCCGGGCGCATCGACGAACTCGGCGAGGAAACACAAAGCCGCGGCTGGCAGGTCGGCGACCGGGTGACGGTGGGCTGGTTCGGCGGCAGCTGCGGCCACTGCACGCCCTGCAGACAGGGCGACTTCATTATGTGCGAGAACCTGAAGGTCCCCGGATGGGCATACGACGGAGGGTTCGCCGAGACGGTGATCGCACCGGCCGACGCCCTGGCCCGGATCCCCGACACGCTCGAGGCGACCGACGCGGCACCCTTGGCCTGTGCGGGGGTGACGACGTACAACGGCCTGCGGCGCAGCTCCGCACGGCCCGGCGACCTGGTCGCCGTCCTCGGCATCGGGGGCCTCGGCCACCTGGGCGTGCAGTACGCGGCCGCCATGGGCTTCGAGACGGTGGCCATCGCCCGCGGCGCCGACAAGGCCGACTTCGCCAGGCAGCTCGGCGCGCACCACTACGTCGACAGCACCGCGGACACCTCCGTCGCCGACGCGCTGAAGTCCCTCGGCGGCGCCAAGGCCGTTCTGGCCACCGCCGCCAACTCCAAGGCCATCACGGCGACCGTGGACGGGCTGTCCCACCGCGGCGAGCTGGTGGTCATCGGCGCGGACGCCGAGCCGCTGGGAATCAGCCCGATCCAATTGATCATGGGCGGCTTGGTCGTCCGCGGGCACTCGTCCGGCGGCGCGCAGGACGTGCAGGACACCATGGCGTTCAGCGCCCTGCACGGAATCCGCCCGACGATCGAAATCGTGCCGCTGGACCAGGCCGACGAGGCCTACCAGAAGATGATGTCCGGCGCCGCCCGCTTCCGGATGGTGCTCACCGCCCGCTGACCGTGACGGTTCGATCTCACCTGCGGTGACCACCGTCCGCCAGGTGCAGGAACGTCGCCGCAATGCCACCTTCACCCCGGGCGAGTCCCGAGCCTGGGCTCACCGTTCGCTGACGATGAGTCAGGAGTGACTGCGTGCACGGGTGTTCATTGGGACTGCGCGGTGATCGTGAACGGCGGTCGGGATCGGGGTCCAGGTCGGGTTGGCTCCGGGCCGGGGCCGGGAGCCGGGGTCGGGGTCGGGGTCGGGTGAACGGCGGTGCGGGGGGGCGGGAGTGCGGGAGTGCGATCAAGTGGAGAGGTACGTCCAGTACGCGGATGATCTCCCCCAGAGCTGCGCCTGGGAGGTGCCCCCACCGCCTTGCGATTGCACGCACCGGACGCCGCGCGCCCCGCCCTGCGGGCGGACGGCGAGCCCATGGTGATCGGCGTACTGGGGCGGGACGAGCTCTACTCGGTCATCGAAAAACCTGCTGAACAGGCCGGCTTGACGTTCGCTCCGGGTGTGGTGGCCCGAATGGTCGACGACTGCGGGGGCGGCGACGCGCTGCCGCTACTGGCGTACACCTTGCAGGAGCTGTACCTGCGGGCCGGAGGGACGGGCGGGACCGTGACCCCGCCCTGCGTCGCGGCGTACCGGACCACGTTCGATGCGTGAGACGACAAGTCGGCATCGGCGGCGGCTCTTGGGCCGGCCAGGTGCCGAGCGAGTGCAGGAGGCGCTGCTGTCCAGCGTGCACTACGCCCTGCGGATCACTCCCCGACCCGGTGGTAGTAGACCGTGGCCGAGAGCCACTCGCCGTGTTCGGTGATCTCCGAGTGGATGACGATGTCCTGGATCTCCACAGGGCCGAGGGACTCGATGGAGTCTGCCACCCGCCGCAGCAGGGCGGGGGCGCTGTCGCAGCCCGGACCGGAGGGGTTGGCCTGGGAGAAGTGGTGCACGGTGTGATGCTCGGGTTCGGCCGGCATGGCGACTGATCATAGCTGCGTGACAACCCGGGAGGGACCGGGGCAACCTTTCGCCTACCTCGGCACCACCGTCTTCGCCGCCGCAGTCGCCTTCCGGTCGGCTCCGATCACGATCGAACAGACGGAACCTATGCCTGCTCGGGCAGCCGGTCGAGGCGGTCGCGGTGGGCGGAGGTCAGGTGGAGGTTCGCTGCGGCGAGGTTCTCCTCCAGGTGGTCGATCCGGGCGCTGCCAGGGATCGGGAGGATTACCGCCGAGTGGCCGAGGAGCCATGCGAGCGCGACCTGGGTGGGTGTGGCCCCGGCCTCGGCAGCCACGGCGCGCTGACCGCGCGGCACGAGACGTGGTCGGCGTTGGCGAGCCGACGCGCGACTCACGTGTCCGCGTCAAGGTGCTTGATCTTGATCCAGTCGCGGGAGCGGCGTCCGGGCAGGTACGGGCTGGTGAGCCGTTTGGCAATCACCCCGTCGAAGCCTTCCGTGTACGTCTGCTCGAGTGCCTGAGCGGCGCTCGAGGGCCAGGCCGCGGGCACGGCGATGCCGGGTCCGGGCAGGGCGAGGTCGTCCAGGAGATCCCGGCGGGACGTGTAGGGCAGGTGCACCGTCGGTTCCCCGAGATACAGGATGTCGAAGATCATCAGATGGACGGGAAGGTCCTCGCGGGCGTGGGCGACGGCGTCCGGATGGTGCAGGCTCATCCGCTGCTGCAGCTGCTCCACCGATGGGTGCCCCTGGCCGTCCAGGGTGATGATCTCACCGTCGAGCACTGCTTCCGGCGCGGGCAGCAGACCGGCCAGTGACTGGAACTCCGGGTACTGGGCCGTGGCGTCCACTCCGGTCGCCGAGAGCAGGCGCACACTGCCGTCACCGGGCAGATGGACGATGACACGGGCGCCGTTCCACAGCGTTTCGTACGCGTATTCGGCCTCTGCCTCCGGTCCGGGTGGCGGACCGATCACCGCGAGCATCGGCGCCAGGGGAGGCAGCGCACCGTGCGAGGCGGGGGGCGGGTGCACGCTCATGGTTTCCAGCGTGACCCCGTCGACGCGCTTCGGCCACCCGCCTGCCCGGCGCGCCCCCCGACGACGCCGGGGCCGGAGGGCGGATCGACGGCGCCCACAGGGCCGATGCCGCGGCTTGCCCGGTCCTGCGTCAGCCCGTTACACGCGCTGCCACCGCTTGGTGGTATGTCCCGAAATGTGTTCTTGGTCGGTTGGTGGTTTGCTGCTCCGTGGCGGCGGACCGACTTCCGGTTTGCCGTTTCTCGTGCGTTTCCGTCGGAGACTCAAGGAGGAGTCCGAATGTCCGTCTACACCCCCCAGCAGATCGGCCAGCCGCAGACCCAGCAGCCTTACGGCCAGCCCCCGATGGGCCAGCAGCTGTTCGGCCAGCAGCAGCCGTTCGCCCAGGGCCAGGGCCAGTTCGGCCAAGGGCAGCAGCCGTTCGGGATGCAGGGGCAGCAGCAGTTGCCGTTGCTGGTGACCGAGCTGTCGCTGCGATGTGCGGCGACAGCGGTGAGCGCGGTGACGGAACATCTGCGGACGGACCCGCAGATCCTCATGGGCATCCAGGCGCAGGGGCAGATCCCGCCGCACGCCTGGAGCATGGTGCTGACCGAGTGCGCCCGCCGGATCGCGCCCATCGTGCACACCGCGCTCGCGCAGATCACCGGCCAGGGCCAGGCGGGCCAGTTCGGGCAGTTCCCCGGCCAGCAGGTGCAGGGCCAGCCCGGTCAGTTCGGCCAGTTCGGTCAGATCCACGGCCAGGGAATCTTCGGGCAGCAGCCGCAGTACGGGCAGATGTCGGGCCTGGGCATGTGAGACGCGGCCGGGCGGGCCGCTGCCCCGTTCCCGGGGCCGGCCCGCCCGGCCTGTGGTGCCGCTGCGTGGAGGCGAGACGCCGCGCAGCGGTAGCCGCTGGTGGGAGCGGACGGCACGCCCGCTCCCACCGCCGCGGCTGGTGACGTTGAAGCGTGCGAAGACCTTCGAGACGGCGGTTTAGGTGATGAGTGAGCAGGGCGGCGGCATGAAGCCGGGCAACGGCAGCAAGGGCGGAAAGTCGCAGGGCGCGCAGAATGCGGCGGGGAAGCAGCCCGGCGAGGCTGTGAGCGGGCCGGGTGAGCCGGCCGGGCAGAGCGCCAGGCGGACGGAACGGGAACCGGGGCGGGTCCCGGGACGGGGTGTGCGGGCGGGATGGGGCCGGTATCTGGTGGCGCCCCGTCCGGTGGGCCGGCTGGCGGGCGGGGTGCCACCGATCGAAGCGACCGCGCTGTTCGCTCTGCTGGAGGAAGACCCTGACGTGGAACCGGTGGCGCAGGTGCGTCCGTCGCGCTCCCGCGGACTTGGGGCGATCGCGGAGCCGCACCCCGCCTGCCCGCCGGTCGCCGTGGTCGCCATGCCCGAGGAGCGGGCCCGTGCGCTGGCCGCGAACCCGCAGGTCGTCGTCGAGATCGACCAGCCGCTGTCCTACACCCCCATCCCGGCGATCGGCGGCCTGACCGGTGGCGGCGTGACCGCCGCGGACCCGGCGCTCGCCGTCACGCTGGAGGAGCCCGAGCAGATCAGTGTGGTGGTCAGGGGGCGGGACGGCGATGTGCTGCCGAGCGCGCACGTGTGGGCGATCGGCACCGCCGCCACCGCTCACGGGATGACCGGCCGGGACGGGCGGGTGAGCCTGCAACTGGCCGCGGACACCCCGGCCACCCTCCAGGCGTTGTACGTCCGCCCGGTGAGCGGCTACTGGCCGCAGCGGATCGACCTCCCCCTTCTCGCCGACAACGGGGAGCGGGTCGTGGAGGTGCGGGCTCTGGAGGACACGTTCGAGGGGTTCCCGGGCCGGGCGGTGACCGGCTGGGGTACACAGGCGATGCGGCTGCACCAGATCCCTCCCACGTACCGCGGTCACGGCGTCAGAATCGCCCTCCTCGACTCCGGAGTGAATGCCGCCCACCCCGATCTCAAGGAGGCGGTGCGGGCTGGGTACGACTTCACCGCCGCCGGCTCCGGTGACAGTGCGTGGCAAGTGGACGCATGTGGTCACGGCACCTGGTGCGCCGGGATCATCGCCGCGGCCGACAACCGCACCGGCATCACCGGAATCGCCGCGGAGGCCGAACTCCACGCACTGAAACTGTTCCCCGGCGGACGGGTCAGCGACCTGCTCCGCGCCATCGACTACTGCATCACCCACGACATCGACATCGCCCAGATCAACCTCGCCTACATGGTTCCGTCCCAGCTGGTGGCATGGAAGCTGCTGGACGCGCGCGCCGCAGGGGTGGCTGTCATCGCTCCGGCCGGCGACACTGCAGGGCCTGTCGCGCACGTCGCCACCCTGCCGGGCGTCCTCGCGGTGGGGGCTATCGCACACACCGGCACCTACCCGGCCACCAGCCCCCACGCCCTGGCGCAACCACCGTGGCCTGGCCCCTACGCCGCACCGTTCACGCCGGCCGGCCCGGGCGTGGATCTGGTCGCGCCGGGTGCCGCGGTGATCACCACCGCCCTCGGTGACAGCTACACCCCGGCCGACGGCACCGCGATCGCCGCCGCCCACGTCACCGGCCTCGCCGCCCTGCTGCTGGCCCACCACGATCACCTGCGCACCCAGGCCATCCCCCGCACCCCGGCTCGCGCCGACCACCTCCACGCCCTGCTGCGCACCGCCTGCCGGCCCGTCCCCGGCGCCGACCCGGCCCGTATGGGGGCGGGGCTTGCCGACGCCCCAACGGCTCTCGGCACCCCCGCCACCTGGCAGCAGGACCCTCGCGCGGAACGGATGTACGCGGCAGCCGCCGGGCCCTACCCACCCCAGGCCTGAGGAGCGGCACCGCAAGCTCCGTCCCCGGCGTCTGTCGCCACGACGCCGGGGACGGACCTGCGCAAGCTCAGCCGAACAAGTCCCGCACCCGGATCGTGCGCACCCGCAGCCACCTCGCCCGGCGCGGCGGCAGCCGCCCGCCCAGCGCCGCGAGCGTCGCTTTCCTGGGCGGCTGCCGGTCCGCACGCACCGCGGCCCAGAAGTCCCGCCACGCGTCGGACTCCGTCGGTCCGCGCCCGACCACGTCCATGCCCGGGCACGACACCACATAGCCGTCCGGGATCACCTCGACCGACACCGCCTGTCGTTCCACAGCCACCACCACCCATACGTACGGGGAGAACAGAACAGGTCCGGGACCACAACGCGGAGACATGGCCCGCTTCAGTCCGTACCCGGAAGAACCTGATGTGCGAAAGCGTCGGCGACACAGCCGGGCCGGGGAGGATCCCGGTCACATGACCGTCGCCGCATCGCACCCGGTACGGCTGCTCACGTAGCGTGCCGGGCCCCGGTGCGTACCGCGCATAACCGGGACCCGGCCGCTTCCTGCCGCACGACCGCTCATCAAATGCGGCATATATACAGCGAAACCCGGACAAGCGACTCTGTCCAGTGGCGGAGCCTCCGGCCTTCACCCCTGGCACTCCAGGAACGGCTTCCGGGAGACGGTCCTGAGGGTGTTGTGGTGGAGTCTCGGCCCAGGTGACGAGCATGCCGGCATCGGCGGAGTGGCCCGGACCTGGGTGATCCGGAGGGTCGGACGAAGGCGCCGGAGCAGTTCGCCGGCGGCGTCCCGGTCCGCGGCGCCAGCGCTCAGCGGGCCCTGACTTCGTCGACGTCCAGGCCGCGGTCGACGCCGTGGGGGACGACCTTCTGCCCGGGCTCGATTTCCAGGCGCTTGCCGTCGAGGTGGACCTCGACCTGGTCCGGCTCGAACGACACCATGTCGCCAACCCTTCCGACCTCCTCATAGGCGTTGCGGTACGACCAGGCAGCGCGGTTCACGTCGCCGATGGCGTAGTAGTCGCACAGGCCCTTGTAGGGGCAGAAGGTTGCCCAACCATCAGAACGTGCGGCAGCCCCCAGGCAGGCGGCGGGGCCGTGCCACCGGATGCCGCGGGCCCGCCGCGCCGCCGACGGGCGTGCCCAACTCCCGTTCCAGCGCCGCGATCTGATGGGACAGCGCCGGCTGCGACATGGGCAACACGCCCGCGGCTCTGGTCACCGAGACCTCGTTGACGAAAGCCACCCATCACTCCGGCGCCGCCGCAGGATCACGGCGACACCGGCGAAAGAACCAGTGCCCCTCCCGGCAAGCTTTGCCCTGTCGCGGCACTAGCATCGGACACAGCACGAACCCGCCCCACATCCCGACAAGGCCCACATCAGCCGCGGCCGCCCGACCGCCCGCGCCCTGGCGGACACGGGCATTCCCCCGGATGCCGACGCCTACCTCTGCGGTCCGCCCGCCTTCATGGACGAACTCGGCGGCTACCTGCGCGATCACGGCTTGAGCCCCGACCGGATCCACATGGAACTGTTCAGCGCGCTCCCCGCCATCAACCCCGGCATCACGCCAACCGCCGCCGTCCGCCCGCACCAGCCATCGGGCCCCACCGGCACCGGCCCCCTCGTCACCTTCGCCCGCAGCGGTATCACCACCCGCTGGTCTCCGGCCCACGCATCACTGCTCGGCCTCGCCGAAGCCTGCGACATCCCCACCCGCTGGTCCTGCCGCACGGGGGTGTGCCACACCTGCATCACCCCCCTCGTCTCCGGCAACATCACCTACACCACCCAGCCCCTCGAACTCCCCGAGACCGGCACCGTACTGGTGTGCTGCAGCGAGCCGACCACCGAAGTCGTCCTCGACCTCTAGGGCCTGCCTACTTCCACGGCTCCTGGTGCGCGGCCAGGAGGAGGGCTGGTGGCACTTCGAGACCGCGTGCGTGGCCCACGCCTGGTGCGACGCGTAGGCACTCGCAACTGATCGACCACAACGCCTCGGCCTTCCACCCCGATGGAAGGCCGAGGCGTTGCCGCGTACCCAAGAAGCACCCTGGGGCACCTCTGACCTGGGTGATCTCGAAGACGCAGAGATCCAGAATCGTGTCAAGTCACGGGTTTTCGGGAGTTAACCGCAAGGTCCCCGTCGCCTTCCCTCGAAGTGCGGGCCGTCAGCCGCGGCCACCTCGGAGACCGGAGAACGACCATGACCACCCAAGCGCCGGACCCTCACCACGGAAGCGATCCCCCCGTACGCCCCACGCGCACCAGGCCCGTCGCGCGCTGGGCGGCCAAGCTCAGACGGGCCCTGCACCGGGCCGTGACCGGCGCGGCCGCGCTGCCCGGTCGTGTCGCCGACACCTGGGCTCCAGGAGCGCGCCGCGGGCGGTGGAGTCCTGTGTGGCCGGCCGCGCTGGTCGGTCTGGTCGCCGGCGGAGGGCTGCTGAGCGTGCTGTTCATCCACGCACCGGCGCTCAACCACCAGGAGGCCGCAGCAAGCACCGACCCCGCCCGATCGGCGGCGCTGCGCCCCTTCTACACGCAGAAGATCGACTGGAAGCCCTGCGGTACCGGTGTCCAGTGCGGACGGCTGGAGGTGCCTCTGGACTACGCCGACCCGGGTGGGCGCACCATCCAGCTGGCCCTTGCCCGTAGGCAGGCGACCGACCCGGGCGAGCGGATCGGCTCTCTCGTGTACAACCCGGGAGGACCGGGCGGCTCCGGTGTCGAGACCGTGCACAATCCGGACACGTTCTCCACCGCACGGCTGCGCTCCCAGTACGACTTCGTCAGTTTCGACCCACGCGGCGTCGGGCAGAGCGCGGCGATAACCTGCGGACCCGTCGCGCCGGCGGCCGACTCCGCTCCGGTCGACGCCGTCCCGTTCGACATCACGCCGGACGACCCGGCCGAGATCACCGCACTGATCGAGGCCAACAGGCAGTCCGGCGCCGCTTGCCAGGCCGACTCCGGGGCGCGGCTGGCCCATGTCTCCACCCAGGAGACCGCTCGCGACATGGACGTGCTCCGCGCCGCTCTGGGGGATGCCGAGCTGAATTACCTGGGCGTGTCCTACGGCACCTCCATAGGCACCGTCTACGCCGAGCAGTTCCCCGACCGGGTCGGCCGGATGGTCCTCGACGCCGCCGTCGACCCCCGGGTCAACAGGCTGGACTATCTACGCCAACAGGCCGCCGGGTTCCAGCTGGCCATGGACGCTTTCCTGGCCGACTGTGCCACCAGAGGGGACTGCCCGCTGGGCACCGACCTGCCCGGCGCCCGGCAACGCCTGGACGAGCTGCTGGCGCAGCTCGACCGCACGCCACTGCCGGCAGGCGAGGCGGGCATCCTCGACAAGGACACCGCCACCGCGGCGATATCGACTGCGATGTACAACAAGGAACTCTGGCCCCAGCTGCGGGCAGCCCTTGGGCAGGCGCTCGCCGGCAACGGGGCGGACCTGGCGCTGTTCAACACCCCTGACGCATCATTCTCCGGACAGGCCTTCGCGGCGGTCCAATGCCTGGACCTCCCCCCGGCCCTGACCTCGGCCGAGCAGGTCCAGGCCGCGATGCCCTCCTTCCGGCAGGCCTCCCCCGTGTTCGGAGAGCAGGCCGCCTGGAACGCGCTGAACTGCGCGGACTGGCCCGCCAAGCACGTCGGCACCCCGCATGAGGTCAACGCCCCTGGTACGCCGCCGATCCTGGTGGTGGGCACCACCCGGGACCCGGCCACCCCGTACCCGTGGGCCCAGGGACTGGCCGAGCAGCTGGACTCCGGCGTGCTCCTGACCCGCGACGGCGACGGCCACAGCGGGTACATCATGGGCAGTCCCTGCGTCGACGACGCAGTTGACACCTACCTGCTCGAGGGCCGCCCTCCCGCGGACGGAACCCGGTGCACCTGATCTGCTCGATCACGGCCCGCTGAACCGAGGGCCACGGGCGAATGTGGGTGGAGCCCGGCGGCGGGAGTGGAACTCCCGCCGCCGGGCTCGTGCTTCGCGGACACCCGGGCGCAGTGGGCGTCAGTCCAGGAGCGGCAGGAGCCATCGCTCGGCCAGGGTCTCGAACGCGTGCATCCGGCCCATGGAACACAACGCGACACCCCCAGGCGTCCCAATTCGGCCGCCCGAGCGCGAAACCGGTCGGCAGAGGCCGAACCCAACGCTCGACGGCCACCGGGACCGGCCGGACGGTCTTGCACGCGCCGCGGGAGAAAGCGGCAGAAAGGCACGCAGCTGAACGGGCACACTCCAGACAACCGGTGCCGGCCGGCGCCCCGAAAGGTACCGGCTCCCCACGGCACAGCATCGTACGAGCAGAAAGGCTGAAGGCCGACGTCATGACCGACGAACTCACCGTGAGCGTCCTGGGCACCGGAATCATGGGGGCCGCGATGGCCCGCAACCTCGCCCGGGCCGGACACACCGTCCGCGCATGGAACCGCACCCGGTCCAAGGCCGAGCCGCTGGCCGCGGACGGCGCGCACATCGCCGACACCCCCGCCGAAGCCGTGCAGGATGCCGATGTCGTGCTCACCATGGTCCACGACGGCCCCGCCGCCCTGGAGACCATGCGGCAGGCGGCGCCCGCCCTGCGCCCCGGCACCGCCTGGGTGCAGTCCACGACCGCCGGGCTCGAGGCCGTCCGCGAACTGGCCGACTTCGCCCGGGAGCACCAGCTGGTCTTCTTCGACGCACCCGTCCTCGGCACCCGCGAGCCCGCGGAGGCCGGGCAGCTGGTCGTGCTGGCCGCAGGCCCGAGCCAGGGCCGGGAGGCCGTGGCGCCGGTCCTGGACGCCGTCGGCGCCCGCACGGTGTGGACCGGCGACGACGGCGCGACGGGCAGCGCCACCCGCCTCAAGCTCGTGGCCAACAGCTGGGTCATCGCGGCCACCACCGCGGCCGGTGAGGTCCTGGCCCTGTCCAAGGGCCTCGGCGTGGACCCGCAGAGCTTCTTCGACCTCATCGCCGGCGGCCCGCTCGACATGGGCTACCTGCGCGCCAAGGCCGCCCTCGTCCTGGAGGACCGTCTGTCACCGGCCGGCTTCGCTGTCGCCACCGCAGCCAAGGACGCTCGCCTGATCGTCGAGGCCGGCCGGCAGCACGGCATCCGCCTCGATGTGGCCGCCGCCGGCGCCGAACGCCTCACCCGCGCCGCCGCCCAAGGCCACGGCGACGAAGACATGGCCGCCGCCTACTTCGCCAGCTTCGACGAAGGACACGCTCCCTGACCGCAACCCCGTGCTCTTCTACAACGACACGGGGCACCTCCCCAACGGGGCTTCGCTGGACCGGCTTCCCGCCCGACTTCCACGGCTGAGGGGAGCGGTCCGCCGATCGCCTCCGCGATCAGCGCACGTCCAGCGGCACTCGCCGGGCCGACGCGTCAGCCAGGCGGCACCGCCAAATGCGTGAACAACACCCCACACACTGATCACTCCGTGGCGTGATCAGCGGCAGGTGGTCAACCAGGTGGTCAACGGCCTGCTGGGGCGGATGCCCGGGCGATCCGAGACCGTCCCAGCCGCACTACGAAGGCGATGGCGGCAATGGCGGCGAGTACGCCGAGGGCATCCGTGACCATGCCGACGCGCAAGGCGCCCCTGACCGGTTCCACCTGCTCGGCCCGCCCGTACAGGGCCTGGGCCCAGCGGTTGGCAACGGTCCACGACACGAAGGAAAGCCACCACCCGATGACCCACAGCCGGGAGTGACCGCGAGCGTTGTCCTCGGGCCTGCTCGACGCCCACAAGTCGCGAGCGATCAGGAACGGGACCCCGAGGTTCACAACAGGGACGAACCAGCCGGCCAGAGCCCAACGCCGACTCTGCCACCACCGTCGATGGGCAGGAAGAGAGCCGGCCCGCTCCCACGCCTGGACGAACCACAGCACGAAGAGAAGACCCGCTCCCGCAAAGACGGCGACTTGGGCACCCGCGAAGTTGCCCACCCACATCTCGGCGCGCAGGACGGGCTCGCCGTGAGACATGTGCCCCAGCACGGTGTGCAGGCGCAGCTGGGCCACCAGATGTGCCACGGCCAGAGCGATGTTCGCTCCGAGCGCGGCGCACACGACAGCCCCTGAACCCTTGCCCACCGGTGCTCCCACGTCGACGGCGGCCGAACCCGGTCGGCTTTGGGACGAGCAATGTATGGGGCCCGGAGCGGGCCCGTCCAGACAGGAGCTCCCAGCCTGCGATCTCCTACATCTTCGGCGCCGCATGGGTGGCCGGGTGTCACGGGCCGAGGGTGATGGCGAGGCGGGTGAGTTCCGCGGTGCTGTGGATGCCGAGCTTGGCGCGGATGCGGCGGAGGTAGGCGTCGACGGTGTGCCTGGAGAGTCCCATGTGGCGGGCGGTCTGCAGGTAGGTGCGTCCTGCGGCGATGTGCCGCAGTGCCTCCTGCTCGCGCGGGGCCAGCACATGCTGCGCGAGCCGGGCAGCGGCGCGGGTCCCGGGGGAGGCTCCCGGGACCCGGATCCACAACGCTGCGGGACCTCAACCGACGGGCTGCGCCTCCTCCGCTCCGGGGTGCGCGAACTGGGTGCGGTACAGCTCCTCGTACCGGCCCCGCGCGGCGAGCAGTTCGGTGTGGGTGCCGCGTTCGACGACCCGGCCGTCCTCGACCACCAGAATCAGGTCGGCGGCCCGCACGGTGGACAGCCGGTGGGCGATCACGACGGCGGTACGACCCTCCAGCGCCTCGCCCAGGGCTTCCTGGACGGCCGCCTCCGATGTGGAGTCGAGATGGGCCGTCGCCTCGTCGAGGATGACGACCCGCTGCCGGGCCAGCAGCAGCCGGGCGATCGTCAGCCGCTGGCGCTCGCCGCCGGAGAGGCGGTAGCCGCGCTCGCCGACGACCGTGTCCAGCCCGTCGGGAAGAGAGGCCACCAGGCCGTCGAGCCGGGAGCGGCGCAGCGCGTCCCAGAGGTCGTCCTCGGTGGCTCCGGGCCGGGCGAGCAGCAGGTTGGCGCGGACGGAGTCGTGGAAGAGGTGGCCGTCCTGGGTGACCATGCCGAGCGTCTCGCGGATCGATGCGGCGGTCAGGTCGCGTACGTCGACGCCGTTCAGGCGTACCGCGCCGGTTTCGGCGTCGTACAGCCGCGGCAGGAGCTGGGCGATCGTCGACTTGCCCGCGCCGGAGGAGCCGACCAGCGCGACCATCTGGCCGGGTTCGGCGCGGAACGAGACGCCGTGCAGGACTTCGGTGCCGCCTCGGGTGTCGAGGGTGGCGACCTCTTCGAGGGAGGCGAGGGAGACCTTGTCGGCGGACGGGTAGCCGAAGCGGACTGCGTCGAACTCGACGGACACCGGGCCGTCCGGCACGCGGCGGGCGTCCGGCTTCTCGGCGATCAGCGGTACCAGGTCCAGGATTTCGAAGACCCGCTCGAAGCTGACGAGTGCGCTCATCACCTCGACGCGGGCGCCGGCGAGGGCGGTCAGCGGCGCGTAGAGACGGGTGAGGAGCAGGGCGAGCGCGACAACGGCTCCCGGGTCCAGCCGGCCGCGCAGGGCGTAGTAGCCGCCGAGCCCGTAGACCAGGGCCAGGGCCAGTGCGGAGACGAGGGTGAGGGCGGTGATGAACGCGGACTGGGCCATGGCCGTACGGACACCGATGTCACGCACCCGGCGGGCGCGGGCGGCGAATTCGGCCGACTCGTCGTCGGGCCGGCCGAAGAGCTTGACGAGGGTGGCGCCGGGGGCGGAGAACCGCTCGGTCATCTGGGTGCCCATGGCGGCGTTGTGATTGGCGGCCTCGCGCTGCTGCCGGGCCATCCGGGAACCCATGCGGCGCGCCGGGACGACGAACACCGGCAGCAGGACGAGGGCGAGCAGAGTGATCTGCCAGGAGATGGTGAGCATCACGGCGAGTGTCAGCAGCAGGGTGACGATGTTGGAGACGACACCGGAGAGGGTGTTGCTGAAGGCCCGCTGGGCGCCGATGACGTCGTTGTTGAGCCGGCTGACGAGTGCCCCGGTGCGGGTGCGGGTGAAGAAGGCGACCGGCATCCGCTGGACGTGGTCGAAGACGGCCGTGCGCAGATCGAGGATCAGCCCTTCGCCGAGGGTCGCCGACAGCCAGCGGGTGAGCAGGCCCAGGCCGGCCTCGGCGACGGCGATCACCGCGATGAGAAGCGCGAGCCGGACGACGGTCCCGGACGCATCGCCGTGGACGATCGCGTCCACGACCCGGCCGGCGAGGACCGGGGTGGCCACCGCGAGCAGTGCCGTGACCACGCTGAGCAGCAGGAACTGACCTATCTTCCGGCGGTGCGGCCGGGCGAAGGCGGCGATGCGGCGCAGGGTCACCCGGGAGAAGGGCCGCCGGTCCTGCTGGGCGTTCATCGCGCTGTGCAGCGAAGTCCACGCGGTGACTTCCATGTCCATGGGGGTGCCTCCGGAATCTGGTGAGCCGGCGCTGGGATCCCGTCGGCCGACATGGCCCGGGGCGCACTGACCACGCTAAAACCTCAACTAAACTTGAGGTCAAGCGGTTCACTCCGGCCAATTCGCTCCGGCCGGCCGCCGAGCCTGCGGGCACCCGCGTCAGGGCCCGAGCCACCGCCGGCACCGTCAGCAGCACTCCCGCCCTGTCGGCATCAACGCCGAAGATCTTCGGAGTCGGGCGTGAACGGCTCCGTGCGCGCGATGAGAAGGGCGACGTCATCCGGGTCGTCGGGCCGCCGGAGTTCCTGAAGGAGCCGGTCGCAGGTTTCCTCCAGAGAGCGGTCGGGCCTGTCGAGCAGACGGCGGAGGGTTTCGAGGCGTTCGTCGATGGGGTGATGGCGGGTTTCGACGAGTCCGTCGGTGTACAGGACCAGCTGGTCGCCTGGGCCGAGGTCGAGGGTGATGGTCTCGAAGGCGACGCCGCCCACTCCCAACGGGGTGCCGCTGGGCAGGTCGAGCAGCTCGGGAGGTTCGCCGCTGCGCACGAGGGCGGGCGGCAGGTGGCCCGCGTTGGCGATGTGGCACTCGGCGCGGTGCGGGTCGTAGACGGCGTACACGCAGGTGGCGATGTAGTGCTCCAGGCCCGAGGTGATCCTGTCGAGGTGCTGGAGGACCTGGGAGGGGTCGAGATCGAGGTCGGCGAAGGCGCTGGTGGCGGTGCGCAGGCGGCCCATGGTGGCGGCGGCGTCGATGCCGCTGCCCATGACGTCGCCCACGACGAGCGCGGTCCTGTCGCCGTCGAGCGGGAGGACGTCGTACCAGTCGCCGCCGACCTCGTAGGTGGCCTGTGCCGGCCGGTACCGGTAGGCGATCTGCAGGCCGGGAAGATCGGGCGGGTGGTCCGGAAGCAGGCTGCGCTGCAGGATCTCGGCGGCGTTGCGCATGCTCTGGTGCGTGCGGGCGTTGTCGATGCACACGGCGGCCCTGGAGGCCAGCTCACCGGCGAGGGCGAGGTCGTCCTCGCCGAAGGGCAGCGGGTTGCGGGCCCGCATGAGCCCCAGACAGCCGAGGATGTGGCCGCGTGCGGTGAGCGGGGTCAGCATGTACGAATGCACCCCGGCGCGGGCCAGCAGGGTGGCGGCGTGGTCGTCGCGGGCGATGTGTGCCAGGTCGGTCTCGTCCGCGCGGGAGATGAGGATCGGGCGGCCGGTGCGTACGCATTGGGTGGCCAGCCGGTCGGCGCCGTAGGCCGCGATGTGGCCGGGTGGGTCGCACGCCTGGGCGGCTTCGGTGGGGTAGGCGGCCTTCACCGCGAGGGCGCGGAAGAGAGCGGGGCCGTCCGTGAGGGCTCGGCGGTGCTCGTCCAGGACGGAGTCGAGTACGTCGACCGTGACCACGTCGGCGAGCTCGGGAACAGTGACCTGGGCCAGCTCCCGGGCCGTCTGTCCCACCTCCAGGGTGGTGCCGATACGGGCGGAGCCGTCTGCGATCAGGGCCAGGCGGCGCCGGGCCTCCGCCGCCTCCATGGCCGACTGATACCGGTCGGTGACATCCACCACCAGATCGGCCACCCCGAGAACACGCCCCTGCGGATCCTCCAGCCGGTACAAGGAGATCGACCAGGCATGCTCGTGCTGTGGATCGGCGGGGCTGCGACCGACGATGGTGGCCTGGTCGACCATGGGCACCCCGGTCCTGAGGACCTCCCGCATGGCGCTCTCGGGCACCTCGAACTTCGCGGACGTCATGACTTCGCGATAGTGCCGGCCGAGGTGGTCTCTGGCCGGAATGCCGTGTATCCGCTCCAGGGCGGGGTTGACGGCCACGTACCGCAGATCGCTGTCGAGGATCGCCAGCCCGATGGGCGACTGGGAGATCAGCCGGCTGGACAGCGCGACATCCCACTCCACCTCGCGAAGGGTCGGTGAGTCGGTGGCGAGCCCGAGGGCGTAGAAGTCGCCGCGGTCGTCCAGCAGCCGCATGTTGCGCAGCTCCACGAACCGCGTGGTGCCGTCCTTGTGCCGGACGGGGAACGCCCCGGCCCAGCTCTGGCCGGTCTCCATGACCTCGGCGAACTTCTTGATCACCAGGTCCCAGTGCTCTTCGTGGACGAGCAGCGGCGCCGCGTACTGCCCCAGCGCCTCTTTGGCGGCGTAGCCGTACAGGTCCTCGGCCTGCGGGCTCCACAGGACGATTCGCCCGTCGGCGTCCAGCAGCACCGCAGCGACGCCGAGAAGGTCCATCAGCCCGCTCGGCTGCGGCGGCCTTCCCCGCGGCTGACCGGCATCAGCCGGACGTCCATCGGCTGCGCTCACCCGGGCGCTCCTTCCACCTGGCGGACCACGTGTGGGCCGTGCCCCCGCTGCGGTCCGTAGCCGTCCCCTATCTGTCGGCTGCCCCCTTTTGCTCTGGTGAGTACGTCAATCTCCGGCGAGTACTTCGGCCTCCATGTTCCCCCTGGATCGGCCTGCCGCACACCCCGTGGGCACAGGCTCGCCGGACCCGGCACATCATGCCTGCGCCGCTCCAACTTGATCATTCGCCGTGCTCATGGCTGGGATCAGCGGCTCACCCGGCCCGTCGCCGTCTGCCGCGGCCGGGATCTTCGAGGTTGACCTGGGCGGACCATACGCCCGGACGGCCGGCCGGTGCCCACGCCGCACGCGGCCCGTTGGGCCGAACGAGTGACTGCCGAGCGAATACGGGCGGGCCCGGTCACGGGCACCCGGCCGACCAGCGAGTCCGACCCGACGCTTCCACCCGCCTACGCGGGGTGTTCCTGGGCCCGGGTGTCAGGGCTCCGCACGGCGACGGCCGCGATGTCGTCCTCGAGCCTTCCGCCGCTGTAGTGGAGCAGGTCCCGGTGAAGCCGGTCGAGCAGCTCGCGGGGCGGCGCCAGGCCTTCCCGCCGCATCCAGTCCGGCAGCGGGAAGAACTCGCCCGCGCGGTCCCGGGTCTCCGTCACCCCGTCGGTGTAGAGCAGCAGCTGATCGCCCGGGGCGAAGGCGACGGTGTCGACGAAGTAGTGGTCTCCGATGAGCGTCGCGAGGTGGAGGGGCGGCGAGGGAGTGGTGGGTTCCAGGACGCGGACCTCCCCGTCGTGCACGAGCAGCGGCGGGGGGTGCCCGCAGTTGAGAAGTCTGACGTGGCCGCTGCCGTGCGGGATCTCGACGATAAGAGCGGTGGCGAAGCGCTCCGGCAGGTCCTGGGAGGGGAACGCAGCGCTGTGGCGGATGATGCTGGTCTCCAGGCGATGGCTGACGCCCCTCAGGTCGGGCTCGTCGTACGCGGCCTCCCTGAAGCTGCTGATCACTGCGGAGGCCGCCCCCACCGCGGTCAGGCCCTTGCCCCGTACGTCGCCGATGAGCAGCCGGAGCCCGTACTGCGTGTCGACCGCCTCGTAGAAGTCACCGCCGATCCGGGCCTGCTCCTGGGCCGCCAGATACAGCGACTCGATCTCGACACCCTCGATGCGCCGCGGCAGGGGACGCAGCAGCACCTTCTGGGCCGCGTCCGCGACGAGCCGCACGTGGAAGAGCATCTCCTCCCGCTGGAGTCGGACATGGCTCGCGTACGCGGCTGCCAAGGTGACCGCAACGATCGCAGCTGCGGTGTACGGCGTCCCCAGGTCGGAGTAGACGAGGCTGAGGCCGATCATGACCAGCAGGCAGAACGTCCCCAGCAGGATCGTGGGGAGCACCGGCCACATCGCGGCAGCGAGGGCGGGTGCGGCGGGCAGGAGGCGGCTGAAGGCGATCTCCCTCGGTGTGGAGAACGCCAGGCCGGCGATGAGGACGGTGAGGATCACCGGTGACAGCAGAGCAACTTCCCACCGGCCGCCGTAGGGGGGACGACGGCGCCGCAGCCGTCCAGGCGTGATCACAAAGTGCATCATATCGGGACTAAGTGGCCATTCAGCTCCCCGCCGCCGTGGCCGTGCGCCCCCGGCCGCTCCGCGATCGCACAACAACGCACCCCGGCCACCCGCGCCGGCCCTCACCACCACCGAGGACGAAGACCTCGACTCGGCCGCCTCGGTGTGTCGTGGGAGACACCGCCGGAAGGATGAACCCGGCGCTTATGACGAGTTCGATAATTGACACTACTCGCGCAATGAGAATTCTTAGGCGCACCAAGAATTCTGACATCGGGCGAGGAATTATGCTTTCCATTTCGAAGTGGGGCGTGGTGGCCGCAACCGCGTTGTCGCTCGCGACTCTCGCGGGTTCCGCCTCTGCGTCCCACGACCCCCTGGTTCGGGGCAGGGATGTCATGCGCACGGAGGTCATCAGCCTGACGTCGACGGGCACGGGAACCACGATGGTCGACAACGGGACACCCGGACCAGGGGTCGGCGATCAGATCATCCTCACCGCGAACCTCTTCCGCAGAGGTGTCCGCTACGGCACCGAGGGAGCGGTGTGCACCCGAGTGGCGGCGCGAACCAATCTCTGCACAGGCACGTTCAGCCTTCCCCGGGGGCAGGTGACGTGGCAGCACCTGCAGACCACCCCCGTCGGCACCCCGCCCAGCGACTTCGACATCGCCGTCACCGGCGGCACCGGCACCTACGCCACCGCCCGTGGCTACGGCCACGTCGCCCGCGTCTCCGACGGGGGCGGAGGCTTCACCCTCTATCTCGCGCGCTGAATCCTCTCGTCACAGCCGCCAAAGGGTGAAGCCGTTCGGTCGCCCGGGCCGTCCTGCAGGAACCCTGGCTTCAGGTGCCTTCTCAGTGCGCGATGCCGTCGATCAGGTCACGCGCTCCCTGGCGGAGGAGGGCGACGGCGACGGAGGTACCCAAGGTGGCCGGATCGAGGCGCCCGGCCCATTCGTGAGCGTTGAGGACCGTCTTGCCGTCCGGGGTGAACACGCAGGCGCGCAGCGAGAGATCACCGCCGCGTTCAGCTTTGGCGTAGCCGGCGATGGGGCTGTTGCAGTGGCCCTGGAGGACATGGAGGAGCATACGTTCGGCGGTGGCCTCGCGGTGGGTGTCGGGGTGACCGAGGTCGCTGACGGTCCCGATGAGCGCAGTGTCGTCCTCGCGGCACTGCAGGGCGAGGATTCCGGCGCCGATCGGCGGCATCATCTGCTCCGGCGTCAGGACCTCGGTGATCACGTCCGTGCGGCCGATGCGCTCCAGTCCGGAGACCGCCAGGAGGAGGGCATCGGCCTCACCGGCGGCAAGCTTGTCCAGGCGGCGGTTGGCGTTGCCTCGGAACGGTACACAGTTCAGCTGCGGGTGCGAGGCAGCGAGCTGGGCGATGCGGCGCACGGAGGACGTCCCGATCCGGGTTCCGGGCGGCAGTTCGTCGAGGGTGAGGCCGCCGGGGTGGATGAGGGCGTCGCGGATGTCGTCCCGCTTCAGGAACGCGGCGAACGTGGTGCCGACCGGGAGTGGCCGGTCGGCGGGGACGTCCTTGACACAGTGGACCGCCAGGTCGGCCTCACCTTCGAGGAGGGCGGCATCGACTTCCTTGGTGAAGGCACCCTTGCCCTCGACCAGGGCAAGGTCGCCCATCCACTTGTCGCCGGTCGTCTTCACCGGGACCACCGTGGTGCGGATGTGGGGGTGGAGCGCTGCCAGCTCGGCGCGAACGCGCTCCACCTGGGCCAGGGCCATGGGCGAGTCGCGGGAGACGATACGGATCAGCTCAGGGGCGGACATGCCGCCCACGATAGACCGCCGGACCTGAGCCCCGACGAGAAGCCCGCGCCCATCTTTTCCATACCACCAGGAAGTCCAACTGTCGAACGGGCAATCGGGTGAAGTAATTCGCTGTCTCTCGAGATTCCTGCGCCGGGCCACGGCATGCCGAGGAAACGGTGACGGAGCAGGGCGTCCTCCGCCGGGACCGGCGATTGCGAAACCGTGTGCCCATGGCCCTTTGGAGCCGCGCCGCAGTGACACGACGGGCTCGAGTGGCAACCCGTCGGTGGCCGGTGGAGACTGACAGCCCTGGTCCTGTGACCAGGGAAGAGCTCACAGCCTAAGAGCTCACAAACCTCGTGGGTTCGGGATTTCCGGCTCCCAACTGTCGCCGGAGCGCGGAGGCACCAGGTGCCCGGCCAAAGTGGCCGACGGTGTCTCGACATTTCCGCAAGGAGTTCACATGGTGGAGAAGTCTGTCGAGGTGTTGACGCCCGGGCCGGATGAATCTGCGCTCGCCAAGCGCGGTGCCGCCGGCCCGGTGGCGGACGCCGAGAGCAATCTCGCGGCGGTACTGGCCGGCGTTTTGGGCGTCGAGCAGGTGTCGGTCGACAGCCATTTCTTCGATGCCCTCGGGGCCAACTCGCTGCTGATGGCCCAATTCTGCGCACGGGTCAGGAAGCGGGCAGACCTGCCGTCGGTGTCGATGAAGGACATCTACCAGTACCCGACGGTCCGGAGTCTGGCGACGGCACTCGCGGACACAGCCCCTCCCTCCGGCGAGTCGTCGGTGCCGGCTGTGCCCGAGGTCGTGGCACCTGCCAGCACGCTGCGGTTCGTCCTCTGCGGTGTCGTGCAGCTCCTGGTCTTCCTCGGGTACTCCTCCGTCGCCGGCTTCGTCACTGCCCGGGGATTCGAATGGGTCGCCGACGGATCGGACCCGGTCGACATCTATCTGCGGTCCGCCCTCTTCGGCGGCGCCGGCCTGCTCGCCATGTGCATATTTCCGATCGTGGCCAAGTGGGTCCTCATCGGCCGGTGGAAACCCACCGAGTTCCCGGTATGGGGTCTGACCTATCTGCGCTTTTGGACCGTCAAGGTTCTGATCCACGCCAACCCGATGGTCTTCTTCATCGGCAATCCTCTGTACGTGCTGTATCTGCGGGCCCTCGGTGCACGGATCGGCAAGGGCGTCACGATCCTGTCCCGCACGGTGCCGGTCTGCACCGACCTCCTCACGATCGGCGCCGGTACGGTGATCCGCAAGGAAGCGTTCTTCCTCTGCTACCGGGCACATGCCGGACGTATTCAGACCGGTCGGGTCGCCATCGGCCAGGACGTCTTCATCGGCGAGAAGACCGTACTCGACATCGACACGTCGATGGGTGACGGGTCGCAACTCGGCCATACGTCAGCGCTGTACAGCGGCCAGATGGTGCCGGCCGGTGAACGGTGGCACGGTTCACCGGCCCAGCCCACGGACGTCGACTACGTGAGGGTCGAGCCGACGGCCTGTGGCGCGCTGCGCCGGGCCGGCTTCGGCCTCGTCACCGTGCTGCAGACGTTCCTGATGTACACACCGCTGGCCATCGGCGGCGCTTACGTGGTGCTGACCGCGGTTCCGGCATTCGGAAGGATGCTGGCGCCGGGCAGGGTGGACCTCACGGCGGCGCCGTTCTACGTGGACGCGCTCGTCCTTTCCGCCGTGTTCTTCTTCGGAGCGGTCGTCGTGGGCCTGGCTGTGGTGTTCACCGTTCCACGTCTGCTGAACCTGGTGGTCAAGCCGGACAAGGTCTACCCGCTGTACGGTCTCCAGTACTCGGTGCACCGCACGATCGCTCGCATGACCAACATCAAGTTCTTCAAGTGGCTGCTCGGCGACAGTTCCTACATCGTCCACTACCTGCGCGGCCTCGGATACGACTTGTCCCGGGTCGAGCAGACCGGGTCGAACTTCGGCACGGAGGTGGAGCACGAGACGCCGTATCTGAGCTCCATCGGCAGCGGGACGATGATTGCGGACGGGCTCTCGATCGTGAATGCGGACTTCTCGAGCACGTCGTTCCGTGTGTCCCGGGCCTCGATCGGGGCACACAACTTTCTTGGGAACAACATCGCCTACCCTTCGGGGGCCAGGACGGGCGAGAACTGCCTGCTCGCCACGAAGGTGATGGTTCCGCTGGACGGCGAGGTCCGTGAAGGGGTAGGGCTGCTCGGCTCGCCCTGTTTCGAAATACCCAGGTCGGTGGAGCGCGACTCGCGCTTCGACCATCTCCGGACCGAGGACGCACTGCGGCGCAATCTCGCGGCGAAGAACCGCTACAACATTCGCTCGATGGTGTACTTCCTGTTCGCGCGATGGCTGTACGTGTTCGTGCTCACTGCGGTCGGCCTCACGACCGTCGACTTCTACGGCTTTGTCGGAGCAGTGGTGATCGCCGCGTACCTGGCCTTCTCCCTCGCGTTCTCCGCCCTCTACTACGTCCTGGTGGAGCGCGGCATCGAAGCCTTTCGCGCGCTACGACCGCAGTTGTGTTCCATCTACGAGCCGTACTTCTGGTGGCACGAACGTCTCTGGAAGGTCCCCGACGAGTACCTCGAAATCTTCAACGGCACGCCCTTCAAGAACATGATCTGGCGGCTCCTGGGGGTCCGGCTCGGCCGCAGGGTGTTCGACGACGGCTGCTATCTGACGGAACGGATGCTGACCACCATAGGCGACGACTGCATGCTCAATGCGGGGAGCAAGATCCAGTGCCACTCCCAGGAGGACGGCACCTTCAAGTCCGACTACAGCACGATCGGTGACGGATGCACCCTCGGTGTCGGCGCCCACGTGCACTACGGCGTGACGATGGGCGACGGCGCGGTGCTCGCACCTGACTCCTTCCTGATGAAGGGCGAGGAAGTCCCCGCCCGCGCCCGCTGGGGCGGGAACCCCGCAACAGAGTCGGAGATGCCCACCGCCAACCCGCAGCGACTCGACAACGCCGAGGCAGCGAACGCGACATAGCGGCCGAAGGGGCGCGGCTCGGCATGCCTCGGGGTTCTGTCGCCGTATTCTTCGCCCGGCCATCACTCGTCGGACCCGGGCGTCACCACGTCACAACGTCACCACATCACTATGGGGACGCTGCTCGCGGAACGCCCAGATTGAGCAGAGCGTTGGGCAGGCCGAAGAGCGGAGACGCGAAGGCGGCGTGCTCATGCTCGAAGGTGTCGACGGCGGCGGCCCCCAGCGGGTGCGTCGGATCGCGTAGCGCGTCGGCCAGAGCCTGCTCGTCGACGACTCCGCCCCGGGAAGTGTTGAGCAGGACCGCGATCCGACCCAGACCGACGACGCCCAAGGTCAGCTCCGACAGCTCGACCACGGGGGCGGTCGGCGTGCTCCAGCAACCTTGGTGCGCTGCCTCGTTGTGCGCCGGCAGGTTCCGGGTCAGAGCGAGCAGTTGAGCCAGAGCGAACTCGGCGACCGCGTTCGCGTTGGAGCCCGGCGTATGGGTCACGGTGACGCCGTGGCGGGCGGCGGCGGCCAGGTCCACATGATCGGTGCCCGCCCCGGCGCGACCGACAACGCGGAGCCGGTTGGCCAGCGTTGGGCCGGTCGTCGCGGCGAGGAAGCGGGCACGCAGCGGGACACCCGCGCGGGACTTGACCGCGTGGTAACCGAGCCCGCCCCCGACCATCGCGGAGATCAGGGCCGACTCGTCGAAGGCATCGAAATCGGTGAACTCCACACGGCCCGCCCAGGCTGCCCGCGCGCTCGCCTGGTCGGTCACCCGCCGGAGGTTCAACGTGACAGCCAACCCGTGTCCGAGCAGGCGCTCCAGCTCAAGATCGAGCAACTTCCCAGGAGCCGCGTCCAGCAGCAAGACGCGCATCTGCCCCACGGAACCCCCTCTCCCTGTGTGCGGACCTTACGAGATCCAGACGCCGACCGGCGAAACACCAGGCCCAGGCGTGCCGACGCAATGCTGAGGGGCGGCGCCGAGGACGCGACCTCCTCCGCCGCCGGTGAACCGCAGCACCAAGGGCGCAGGAGTGTTTCCGCCCGGGGCGAACGGCCGCCGCCTTGCCCCGGCCCCCATCGCGAGTAATGCTGATTACATGCTTACAAGGGAACAGCGTGAGAAGCTTCGCGGCTGGTTCGCCGGCCGCCTGCCGGAAGACGTCTACGAACGCCTGCTGGATGTCACGGTGGACCGCGAGGAGATCACCGTCATCGGGCGCATCCCCGCGCCCCACCTTGCCGAGGACGCCTCGCCCGCCGAGAAGGAAGCGGCCGTCCAGGGACGCATCCAGGAGTTCCGGGAGCGCACCCGCGACGCGCGCATCGCCGTGGCCCGCGAGGCCGAACAGCGCTTCGACAAGAAAGTCTCATGGGGCGTGGAGTGCGACGGAACCCGCGCCCTGTTCACCCATGTCGCGGCCCCCGTCATGACCCGACTGCGGCAGAGCGAGCGCCAGGTCCTGGACACCCTGATCGCGGGCGGCGTGGCCCGCAGCCGAAGCGACGCGCTCGCCTGGTGCGTCCGTCTCGTCCAGCAGCACTCGGACGACTGGCTCACGGACCTGCGCGAGTCCCTGGAACACGTACAGCGTGTCCGGGCACAGGGCCCGGACGCGGGCTGAGCACCGTGCCGCCGCGCGTGGTGCGCGGCGGCTTGCGGCAGCGGGCGGTCAGCTCGGCTGGGCGGTGGGCATGATGGTGATCTGCTGGAGGTTCGCCCGCGGCGGGAGGCTCGCGATGAACCCGATGGTCTGGGCGATGTCCTGGGGCGTGAGCCACTCCATCGTCTCCCTGGCGCTCTCCAACCACGAAAGGGCGCCCTCGTCCGTGACATGGCTCTGCAGCTCGGTGCCGACGATGCCCGGCTCGATCGCCGAGACCCGCACCTTCTTCGCGCCCAGTTCGGCCCGCAGATGCCGGGAGAGGTGGGTGACGTACGCCTTGGTCGCGGAGTAGACGGCGAAATTGGGGAAGATGTTCTGGGCCGCGATCGACGAGGTGTTGATCAGGTCGGCCACTCCCCGCTCACCGGCAGCCGTCACCAGCTGGGGGGTGAACGCGCCGATGACGTTCATCAGGCCGGTGATGTTGAGGTCGATCTGGCGCCGCCACTGGTCGGTGGCCAGCTCCTCGATCGGGGCGGGGAGCATGACACCCGCGTTGTTGAAGAGCAGGTCGGCGCCGCCCAGTTCGGCCGCTACATGGTCGGCGGCCGCCTGCACCGCCGCCGCGTCGGTCACGTCGACGGCCAGAGCTGTGGCCTGACCCCCGTTCTTCTCGATCCGGGCGACCAGAGCGTCCAGCCGTTCCGCGCGCCGCGCCACGACGACGACGCGGGCGCCCAGCTCGGCCAGATAGTCGGCCGAGGCCTCACCGATGCCGCTGGAGGCGCCGGTGACAACGGCTACGCGGCCGGTGAGGGGACGGGCAGAGGTCTGCGTGGTCATGGTGCCCACCTTCCGGAGTGAGTGACGTGAGAGGTACGGGACGGCGGCAGGCCGCCGCCTTCCCCTTCACCAGCACACCAGCTGTCACGCCCTCGCGCGATGCCGGAATGTGCGGCCGTCGCGTGCCCGGCCTGCGCCGCGACGAGGTGGCCGGCCTGGCCGGGGTGAGCACCGAGTGCGTCAACCGCCTCGCACCAGCTCCCGTTCGGCGACCGCCCGGAAGCCGTGCGGCGGGCGCCCGGTGAGGCACTGGACGGTGTCGGTGGTGCGGTCCTCGGCTCCCTCGGCGATGGCGCGGTCCATGCCGGCCAGCATGGTGGCGAACTCCAGCGGTATCACCGCGGCCAGACGGTCACGCATGTCGTCGTAGGTCAGGTGGCGGTGGACCACGGGGTGGCCGGTGACCTCGGTGACGATCGCGGCGATGTCGTCGTGGCTGAGTGCTTCCGGCCCGGTCAGGACCAGGTCGGTGTTGGGCGCCTGGTCGTCGGTCAGGGCGCGTACGGCGACGGCGGCGATGTCCTCGGCGTCGACGAATCCGACCCGGCCGATCCCGGCGGCGGTCAGGATGACGCCGTCGTTGCGGATGCTCTCGGCGTGGGCGTGGGTGCCGGTGAAGTTCTGCATGAACCAGGAGGGGCGCAGGACTGCCCACTCGTCGAACAGGCCGGGCAGGGCCTGGTGCACCGCTCCCACCGCCGGGCCGCCTCCGGTGATGGCCGAGGAGCTGAGGAGCACCGCGCGGTGCACGCCGGCGGTGCGGGCCTGTTGGAGGAAGGGCAGCATGACGGCGGCCGGGTCGGGGTCGCCGACGGGCGGAACGAGGTAGACCCGGTCGGCTTCGCCGAGGGCGTCGCGGAAGGTGACGGGGTCGTACCAGTCGAAGCGGACCGCTTCCGCGCCCGGGAGTGGGGTGGCGCGACGACTGGCGGCCTTGACGCGGTGGCCGGCGGCGATCAGCTGCGCGGTGGTGCGGCTGCCGGTGGTGCCGGTGGCGCCGATGACCAGGGTGGTGCCGGTGGAGGTCATCGGGCGCTGCTCCTGGTGAAGTCCATGCCGGGTACGTGCACGGCGAGGGGGTTCCAGTAGTCGCGGTAGGAGGTGAAGCGTCCGTCCTGGACGGTCACGACGGCGATGTAGGTCATGTCGAAGGCGTCCCCTGTCTCGACCATGCGGCCCACGCCGCGCATCTCGACCACGATGGTCCCGGGGTCGATGGTCCGGTGGATTCGCAGGTCGGGGAAGTCATACAGGTCGATGTGGTCGGGGTAGTCGCGCATATAGGCGGCGATGGCCTCCCGACCGTCCAGTCGCTCAGGCCAACCCGGGGCAGCGAAGGGGAATTCCATGACGCCGTGCTCGGCCCACAGGCCGACCCAGGCGGGAATGTCCTTGTCCAGGAGCAGGCGCAGGCTGTGGCGGTACAGATCTGCCGGTGAGGTGTTTGCGGGCATGAGGTTCTCCGTCCCGTACGATACGGACCAGCGGTCCGCTTCCATGAAAGATACGGACCGCCGGTCCGCATCGCAACCGGAGGAACCGCATGCCCGAGCGCAAGCCACGCAAGGACGCGGCCCGTAACCGCGCCGCCGCCCTCACGGCCGCCGACACGCTCTTCACCGACTGCCGAAGTCCCGAAGACGTCACCATGGCCGACATCGCGGCAGCGGCCGGCGTCGGCAAGGGAACGCTCTTCCGTGCCTTCGGTGACCGCACGGGGTTGATCCGCGCACTGTACGAGGCGCGGCTCGAACCGGTCAGACACGCGATCGAAGCGGGCCCGCCGCCGCTGGGGCCCGCGACCCCGCCGCTGGAGCGCGTACCGGCCCTGCTGGATGCCGTCCTGTGCTTCAAGCTCGACAACCGCCACCTCGCGCTCGCCCTGGAGGGAACCGGCGCGGACAGCCCCTACCGGACGGACCACTACGAGCGATGGCACACACTGCTCCGGGACTTGCTGGAGCAGATTCCGGGCCTGACCGGCAGCGACTTCACCGCCCATGCGCTGCTCGCCGCCACCCGGGCCGACCTCGTCGGATATCTGGCCGGCGAGAAGCACGTGCCCCGCGAGGACATGCGGGCACAGCTGGCGACCTTCACCGCCACGGTCCTCGGCACCCGTACGCGACGGGAACCGGCCGCCGAAGACTGATCACCGGGTCCCGACCCCGTCGCCCCTGCCCCTGATGCACGCACCGGAGCGGAGACCTCGGCCCGGTTGCTGGCGGGGAGATGCGATCCCAATGAGGTCTTCGGCAACATGACACTGCTGCGCACGCACATCAACAGGTGAGTCTCCGGTGCAGATGACGGCGGCAACGCCCCACACAGGACGGCCTGGTACTGTCCAACGTCCCTGCAGCGCGGCTCTCGTATGGGTGAAACGTAAGTGGGGTCCTCCCCATGGCCTCCTCGTCAAGCCACGGTTGTCAACTACGGCCACGTGCCAACTGCAGTGCAACCGCCGTACCCTGCATCACAACAGCCCCCGCCACAGGCACAGGCATGGGCACAAACACGCTCACGCATCAGGAGAGCACCATGACATCGACCGCCAACGCAACGCTCAGCATCGAAGCAACAACTGCGCTGCTGCAGGCAGAGCTTCCTCGGCTGGAGGAGCACCAGCAGGCCCTGCAGACGGAACTCGCCACGGTGTCCGAGCGACTGGAATCGGTACGCGCCGCCCTGGCGGCACTGAGCGCACTGTCCGCCACCACCGTCCCGCAGCCCCGCGCCGGCGAGCCGGCTCCCGGCGCCCACACTGCAGAGGAAATCCCGGTCGAAGCCGCTCCCGACACCACGACGGAACCGGCACCGGCCGCCCCCGAACCTGCTTCCGTACCAGCGGATGAATCGACGCCCCAAGCGGAGAAGCAGAACGGCCCTCACAAGCCGCGCAAGACCACTGCCAACGGCAAGGCCAGGGCCAAGAAGCCTGCCGAGACCGCGTCCAAGCGCCGCCCGGCCAAGAAGACCACCCCGGCCAAGGCAGTGAAGAGCAAGGAAGCGCAGAGCGCAGCACCAGCCGCCCAGGAAACGGGTGGTCTCACCGACCAGGTCATCGCCGTCCTGGCCAGCCACGCCGACACGCCGTTGCGGGCACGGGACGTCGCCCAAGCCCTCGGCCGCGACGACACCACCGCCAGCATCAACACCGTTCGCAGCACCCTCGACCGCCTCATCGCCACCTCCCGGGCCCACCGCGCCGGCCGAGGCCTCTACCAAGCCCCCGCCAACTGAACTCGCGGCGGACACGGTGTCGGTGATCGACGCCCGCACCGGCAGGGTCACGGACACCGTCCCCGTCGGCGACGAACCCAGCAGGGTGAGGGTTTCCCCGGACGGCTCCCACGTCTACGTGACCAACGCCGGCGCGAACGATGTGTCGGTGGTCGACGCGGCCACCAACACCGTCGTCGACACCGTCCCCGTCGGCGACGGACCGACCGGTGTGGCGATCACCCCGGATGAACTGAAGGCGGCATGGCAGGATCCCCTCCGCAGTCGGTCCACCGACCAGGTCGGGGAACCCAGTTGCTCTGTCTGAAAGCCCCTGGCAGGGTCTTGGCCATGCCTACCTTCTCCGCGTACGACGGAACCAAGCTTGCCTACCACGTGTTGGGAAGCGGCGCTCCATTGGTCTGCTTGCCCGGCGGGCCGATGCAGGCGTCCGTGTACCTCGGCGACCTCGGCGGGCTTTCCGCGCACCGGCAGTTGATCATGCTGGATCTCAGAGGCACCGGCGAGTCCGGGATACCGGAGGACGCCGCGTCCTACCGCTGCGACCACCTTGTCGAGGACGTCGAGGCCCTGCGCGAGCACCTCGGTCTCGAACGGATGGACCTGCTCGCGCATTCCGGCGGCACGAATCTGGCGGCGCTCTATGTGGGCCGCCACCCGGAACGCGTCGGAAAGCTCGCCCTGATCACGCCGAGTGCCATGGCCGTCGGGCTCGCGATCACCGGAGACGTCCGGCGCGAGACGGCGCAGCGCCGCCAGGACGAGCCGTGGTTCCCGGCGGCGTTCGCGGCTTTGGAAGCGATCACCGCGGGCAAGGCGACGGACGACTCCTGGCAGGCCATCGCGCCGTTCTTCTACGGCCGCTGGGACGAGAAGGCTCAAGCCCATCAGGCTGCAGAGGGCGGGCAGAAGAACATGGAGGCGGCGGCTGCCTTCGGCGCCGAAGGCGCTTTCGACCCGGACGCCACCCGTGCTGCGCTCGCGCTGTTCGGGGAGCCGGTGCTCCTGCTCGCCGGAGAGGTCGATCTGAATTCTCCGCCTCCCGCGATGGCAGAATTCACCGGGCTGTTCCCGAACGCCGAGCTCGTCGTTCAGCCTGGAGCCGGACACTTCCCGTGGCTCGACGATCCCGACCGGTTCGTGGCGACCGCCGCGACGTTCCTGGGCTGACCGACTCGGTTGCTCGGGAGTGCCCACTGCTCACCACGTCCGTCCGCAGGCGGCCGGGATGGCCCCGCCCGTGTGCGGACGGGGCCATCGGAGACCGTCATGGACGATCTACCGGGACAGCATCCTGCTGGACACCGCTTCCGGTACCGGGGCGTAGCCGGTGGCCCGGGTGGTGAAGGTTCCCCGGCCCTGGGTACGGCTGCGCAGGCGGGTCGCATAGCCGAACAACTCGGCCAGCGGCACGGTCGCGGTGATCACCGCTGTGCCGGCCCGTGCGTTCGAGCCCGAGACCCGGCCGCGTCGGGCCGCCAGGTCGCCGAGCACCCCACCCACGGCGTCGTCGGGCACGGTGACCGTGACCTCAACCACCGGTTCCAGGAGGGCCATCGCGCTGGCGCGCAGAGCCTCCCGAAGACCGAACCGGCCTGCTGTCCGGAACGCCATCTCCGAGGAATCCTTGGAATGGGTGGCTCCGTCGGTCAGTGTGACCCGGAGTCCGATCACCGGGTGGCCGCCGAGGGGGCCCTCGGCCAGTGCATCCCGGCAACCGGCCTCCACCGCGCGGATGTACTCCTGCGGAACCCGCCCACCGGCGACGGTCGACCGGAACACGAAGTCCCGTGCGCTGCCGTCGGTGGTGCCTCCGATGCTGCCTCCGGTGTCGCCCGCGGCGGCGGCGTCGGCGGCAGTCTCCAGCGCCTCTACGTCGAGGACGACATGGGCGAACTGACCGGCGCCGCCGTCCTGCTTGACGTGCCGGTACACCAGCCCGGACACCCCGCGGGCGACCGTCTCACGGTAGGCCACCTGCGGTCGGCCGACGCCGACATCCAGCCCTTGCGCGCGACGGATCTTCTCCACCGCAACCTCCAGATGCAGCTCGCCCATACCCGACAGCACTGTCTGACCGGTCTCGGGGTCGGTCCGGACGGCCAGTGAAGGGTCCTCCTCGACCAGTCGTGCCAGTGCCGACGTCAGCCGATCGACGTCGAGGCGGCTGCGGGCCTCGACGGCTACGGAGACGACCGGATCGGCCACGGTGGGCGGTTCGAGCACCAGTGGCGCTGCGGCTGTGCACAACGTGGCACCGGCGCGGACGGCCTTCAGTCCGATCACGGCGACGATGTCCCCGGCCACCGCCCGGTCCACCTCCGCGTGCCGGTCGGCCTGTACCCGCAGGATCCGGCCGATCCGCTCGGTCCGGTGCGCGCCCACGTCCAGCACTGTGTCTCCCTTCCGGATCGTTCCTGAGTACACACGCAGGTAGGTCATCCGCCCCGTGGCGGTCGAGTTCACCTTGAAGACCAGCGCGGCGAACGGCGCCCCCGGGTCGGCGACCCGCTCCTGCTCCGTGCCGCCCAGGGTGCCTCGTACCGCCGGCACGTCCAGGGGCGACGGGAGGTACGCAGCGACGGCCTCCAGGAGCGGCTCGATCCCGCAGTTGCGGTAGGCAGATCCGCACAGCACCACCACGCCCTCACCGCTGCAGGTCAGGTCGCGCAGTGCGGCAGCCAGAGTCCGTGCGGAGAGAGTCGACTCTGCACAGAACTCCTCCAACGCGACCGGGTGGAGTTCCGCCACCGCCTCCTCGAGCAGTCGGCGGCGCCGGTGCGCCTCTTCCCGCAGGGCGTCGGGCACCGCGCCCTCCTCGAACGTGTCACTGCCCGCGCGCCAGACCATCGAGCGCATACGCAGCAGATCCACCACTCCGGTGAACCCGTCCTCCTGCCCGATCGGCAGCTGGACCACCAGCGGAACCGTGTGCAGCCGCTCCCGGATCGACTCGACCGCCGTGTCGAGGTCGGCACCGGCGCGGTCCAGCTTGTTGACGAAGGCGATCCGCGGCACACCGTGCCGGTCGGCCTGCCGCCACACCGACTCGCTCTGCGGTTCGACCCCGGCGACGGCGTCGAACACCGCGATCGCGCCGTCGAGCACCCGCAACGAGCGCTCGACCTCGTCGGAGAAGTCGACGTGGCCCGGTGTGTCGATCAGATTGATCCGGTGACCGTCCCAGACGCAGCTCACCGCCGCGGCGAAGATGGTGATCCCACGATCGCGCTCCTGTGAGTCGAAGTCGGTGACGGTCGTCCCGTCGTGGACCTCGCCCCGCTTGTGCGTGGCGCCGGTGACGTACAGGATCCGTTCGGTGATGGTGGTCTTGCCGGCGTCAACGTGGGCGAGGATGCCCAGATTTCGGACGCTGGTCAGTGGACTGATGCGATTGCGTTGCAGGTCGGTACGCACGGCCCGAGGCCTTTCAGGGTGATCGAGAACAGGGCAGCGCGATTCCCGGACGAACGGCCTGGATCAAGTCGGCAGAATCCCCTGATGCAGCGCGACCGCATCGGGATGTACCCGGCCGGTCGGCTCAACGGCCGGACAGCGGCCGGCTCAGCGGCCGGCTCGGCGGCCGGACAGCAGCTGGCTCAGCGGCCGGACAGCGGTCAGACAGGGAGTCAGATGTTCGTCTCGGACGTCCGGTGGCGGCCGCGCAGCCGGCACCGGGCACACGAAGACATCAGGATCACGTCGTACCGTGACCGGGGAACAACGACGGTGGTGCGGTAACACACGGTCGGCTCCCCTCAGTCGTCGAAACGCGCGCTGCGAGTCGTTGTGGCGCGCGAGGCGAGTTTAGTGAGCCCGGCTGGGCGCCGGCACCGGATTATTCGTCCCCCAGGGTCTGGTCGGGAGTCGTGGGCGTGCGTCGGTGGCTGGGTGTGGGGGTGGTGCGTCACCGTGTGCTCCGGGACGGGCGCAGTGGGACAAGGGGCCCTTCCGGTAATCTGAACGGGAGGCGGACACGATGACGTACCCCAGTTCCGATCCCACTCCGGACGACCTGGTCAGGGCTGCCCGTGCCGCTGGTGTGACCGACGAACGCCTCCTTCACGCCCTGCGGGTCACCCCGCGCGCCGCATTCGTTCCCGCGTCCCACAGGGCATCGGCGTACGTGGACGTTCCTGTTCCCATCGGGCACGCTCAGGTGACGACGCAGCCCTCGCTGGTGGCCATGATGATCGACGCGCTCGGCCTCACCGGAAGCGAGCGTGTCCTGGAGATCGGTACCGGCCACGGCTTCCCGACAGCCCTCCTCGCCCGGCTGGCCACGTACGTCGTAAGCGTGGAACGGTGGCCGGACCTGGCGCAGGAGGCCCGGGGCAATCTCCTCCGTGAGGGCGTGGAGAACGTCGAGATCGTCGTCGGCGACGGGACGCATGGTGTGCCCGAACTCGCCCCGTACGATGCCGTCATCGTCTGTGCCGCCTTCCCGCAGGTGCCACCGCCGCTGATCGCCCAGCTGCGTATCGGTGGCCGTCTGGTCCAGCCGATCGGGCCGGGCGGCCAGGAGGAGGTCGAGGTGTACGAGCGGAAGGCCCACGGTCTGATGCGCTCCGGAGTCGTTGTGGCGGCACACTTCGTCCGGCTGTACGGGGCCTACGGATATCCCCCGACGGCCCCGTTCGGGGAATCCGGCCGACATGGGTGACGCCCTGGCGGTCCTCGGCATCGACGCGTGCCCGGGCGGATGGGTGGCGGTCGAACTTCGTGCTGGTCGGTTCGCGGGCGCCCGCGTCGGCACCTGCCTGCGGTCGCTGCTCCGCGAGGCCGGGAATGACGCCGACGGGGTCGTGGCCGTGGACATGCCGCTGGGACTGCTCGACGCGGGGTGGCGGCGCGCGGACACGGAGGCGGCGGCGCTGCTCGGCCGGCAGAGGGGCAGTGTCTTCCGGGTGCCGCCGCATGCGGTGTGGCAGGAGGAGGACTACGCGGCCGCGAACCGCCGGTGCCGGGAGCTCACCGGGGCCGGACTGAGCCGCCAGAGCTGGGGGCTCGCCGCCAAGCTGCGGGAGGCGAACAACTGCCTGGCCGATTCCGGGGGCGATCGTCTCTTCGAGGTGCACCCGGAGGTGTCGTTCCGGGCGCTGGCGCAGGGGACAGCGCTCCCCCACCGCAAGAAGAGCTGGGCGGGACAGATGACCCGGCGCTCGCTTCTCGCAGCGGCCGGGATCGTCCTTCCCGACGATCTCCGGGACGCGGGACGCGTGCCCCCGGACGATGTGCTGGACGCGGCGGCCGCAGCCTGGAGCGCGCACCGCATCGCCCAGGGCCGCGCGCAATGCCTCCCGGACCCGCCGCAGCACGACCGCCGGGGCCGGCCGATCGCCATCTGGTACTGACACTGCCGGATGCATGCCACTGCCAGATGCATGCCGGGGTGGACGCCCGTGCGGCGCTACTTCAGGAAGTAGAGGTTGCCCTTCTCGATCATGTGGTTCGCGTAGATCCGGCCCAGGGTGGGGTTGTCCCGGTAGAAGCCCACGTGACCGTTCGACATGTCCACGACGACTGGCCGCGCGAAACACGCGAACCGATTGCGCTGCTGCTCCTGTGCCCACGCCATGGCCGCGGGGTCGACCCGCTCGCTCACCAGGACCGGGAAGGCACCCACGCCGGTCTGCAGCCCCACCGGCAGGCCGCCCTTGTTCTTGCGGGCGTAGTCGAGGACCTGCCAGGTGAAGGCCTCAATGGCCGGCACGGTGATCTCGGGCACGGCCGCGACCGCAGTGAACAGGTGCAGCTTGGTTGCCGCCCACTTCATGCGGAAGTCTGCGCGTCGGCCGATGAGGACGGGGGTGCCTCCCCAGTGCTCCCAGCGCGGGGTGCACCCGTCGGTCGTCAGCCGGTGCTCGACGAATCGCAGGTAGTTCTGTACCGGTGTTGCTTCGTTCATGGGCAGATCATCGCTCAGGGCGGTTTCCCCGGCCCCACCGGGCCCTGGTCCTCACCGCCACGGCGCGGGCGTCGGCCACGGAGCCCGGCCACAGAGACCGGCCACAGAGACCGGCCAGAAAGACCGGCCAGAAAGACTCGCCGCGCGGGTGCGGGAGACCAGCTCTCTCCATGTCCCCGCGGCGGCGCGACCGCAGGGATTCGGACGTCCGCCGTTCGGCCACGGACCGCACGATCCGCCGGTCCGGCATACACTCGGCAGCCGCTTCCGATCCAACGACGGAGCGGAACCGATGGGAGAGGACTGATTGACCGTGTGGCAGGAAGCGCCGATCTACGACCGGCTCGTCACGGAGCTCGGGGACGTTCCCGCGCAAGTGCGCAGCGAAGCCGAGCGCACTGTTCGAGAGCTGGAGCGTGTGATCCGGCCGAGCACGCCCATGGGCGGCGGGTTCCCTCCGGCGGTGCGGTCGTTCGCCCCCGGACAGTGATCGGACAGTTCCCCTGAGCCGACAGTCGTGCCGCCCGCGGAAGATGTGACGTCGCGGGCCGTCGTTGGCACTCGCTCACGTGGGCGGGCCCGCAGCACCATGTGCGACGGGCCCGTCTCTTCGTGGCCGAGGCGGGATTTGAACCCGCGACCTCTGGGTTATGAGCCCAGCGAGCTACCGACCTGCTCCACCCGGCGGCCTCGACTCCAGGACGGGGCGACCACGCCGAGCGAGTGACTTTTTACGGCGGATCACCAAGCGGCGTTGGCGAACCGGCCGTCTCGGCCGGCCCCGGATGCCAGTGCTCGTGAAGCACCGCTGATCCGACGCCGAGCTGTCGCCCGTTCGCCGGCTCGGCCCCTGCCACGGTTCCCCGACCGGAAAGCTCAAATGTTGCTCTGAACTCCCGCAAGGGAGGGTTGTGTGCTTCCTCACAGGCGAAACCGTCAACAGCGGGGTGCACGAAGGGGGACCGGCATGAGGAAGGTGTTCCGGCGGACAGCGGCTGCGGAGGTGCCACGGGCCCTGGACGCGTATGACGTCGCGTTCCTGGCGGGCGGGGCGCAGCGGGTGGCGGACAGCGTGGTGATCGCACTGAGCGAGCGCGGGCTGCTGGTGCTGATCGGTACACGGGTGCGTGCCGTGGGCCAGGAGCAGCCCCAGCACCCGGTCGAGCGCGTCGCGTTCGCATCGTGTCCGCGCAGCAGAAGCGTGGTCCATGTGCGCACGGCCGTGCAACGCTCCCCGGAGGTCGAGGAGATCGGCCGGGGACTGGCGGCACGGGGCCTGGTGACCGGGACGCGCCACCGGCGGACCAGGGCGGGCAGGCGACAGGTGAAGGCGGCTCAACGGGACCAGAGCCTGCCGGCATACGTCTTTGCCGGACCGGCTGTCCTCCCGGACGGGCGGGTCCGCCGCGGCATCATGGGCGCGCAGCCGCTACCGTCCGGTTTGGGCCGACTCCTGGCCCGCATGGGCAGGGCCGTGGACCTCGACTACGACCCCGGCTCGGACAGCGGTTCGGACAGCGGCTCTGACGGTGGCTTCAGCTGCGGCGGCTCGGACAGCGGTTACGGCTGCGGCGGAGGAGGAGGCGGCGGCTCCAGTTGTGGCGGCGGGGGCGGCAGCAATTGATGTTTCGCACCGCAACTTCCCGTGCCCGTCGCCTCATCGGCGCCGAGCGAGGGCCGCACCATCGAGCAGTGCCGCGGTCAATCAGTTGGCTTCTCCCACACCGAGACGTGCCGGCGGCTCTCGCTCGTGAAAGGCGCCCCCGTCCATCCGTCCCACCGCTCGCGCAGCCGCAGCCCGGCCAGCTGGGCCATCAGGTCGAGTTCCGCCGGCCACACGTACCGGAATGGAATCGACCTGTACTCACCGCGGCCGTCGACGACCTCGACGTAGTTCGAGCTCATCGCCTGCGTGGCGACGTCGTAGGCGTCGAAAGCCCACCGCGTCGGGCTGACATGGAACGGCACAACGTTCTGACCAGCAGGGAGTCTTCGCAACTCGGGAATCATGACCTCGACGACGAAACAGCCTCCAGGGTCGAGGTGAGCCGCGACGTTGCGGAAGCAGGCCACCTGCGCCGCCTGTGTCGTCAGATTCATGATCGTGTTGAAGACCAGGTATGCGACGGAGAACGTCCCGTCCACCCTCGTCGTCGAGAAGTCGCCGATCGTCACGCCGATCGCGTCACCGCCCGGCTTGGCACGCAGCCGGGCAACCATCGCCCGTGACATATCGATGCCGTGGACCGGGACTCCATGGCGTGCCAGCGGCAACGCGATGCGTCCTGTCCCAACACCCAGCTCAAGAGCCCGGCCACCACCGGCCAGTCCCGCCAGGACACCGACAGCCGGGTCTACGACGCGCGGCTCGAACATGTCCGCTGACGACTCGTCGTACGTCGCCGCGACACTCGCTCCGAAGTAGCCGTCCCCATCACCCATCGCACGACCGTACTGCGAAGGACCGCTGCAGTGCCCGCAACTTTCGCGGGTCACTGCAGCCGGCCATCGCGCCGACCTCACGGTCCTCGCCGGCAATCCGCTCACCACCTCCGCCACCGACCTGCCCGATCTGCCCGTGCTGCTCACGGTCCTCGACGGCCGCCCCACCCACCGCGACGCGAGCCTGTGACGCATCCCTTCGGTGTGCCTCCGGCGTCAGGAACGGTTGTCAGTGGCGGCGTATAGCGTGCGCGGACCAACTGGCCTGACGGGATGGGGAATGCACGCATGGAGTTCCGGATCGAGAGAGGCGCTCTCGCAGAGGCAGTGGCATGGGCGGCCCGTTCGCTGCCCGCACGTTCGCCTGTGCCCGTACTGGGCGGCCTGCTCCTGACCGCCGAAGAGCGGCGGCTTCGTATCTCGGGCTTCGACTACGAGGTGTCCGCGAACATCGAGGTACCGGCGGAGACGGCGGAGTCCGGCCAGGTACTCGTGCTGGGGCGCAGGCTGCTCGACATTTGCCGGGTGCTGCCCGATACGACAGTGGCATGCTCGTTGGAAGGCGCGCGGTTCACGATCGAAGGCGGCGGCACGCGCTTCGGGCTGTCGACGCTGCCCAGGGAGGAGTATCCGAAGCTGCCCGAACTCCCGGCTCTTCGCGGCACGGTGGATTCGGCAGCGCTCGCGGCGGCGGTTGCCCAGGTGGTGATCGCTGCGGGCCGTGACGACTCCCTTCCGGTGCTCACGGGAGTCGGGGTCCGGCTGGACGGCGATTCGATGACTCTGGCCGCGTCGGACCGCTATCGGTATGCCGTGCGTTCGGTGCCGTGGAAGCCTGAGGGGGCGGGTTCCGAGATCGTGGAGGTGGTGGTGCCAGGGCGCAGGCTGACCGAGGTCTCCCGCTCGCTGGCGAAGTCCGGACCGATCCGTATCGGGCTGAACGCCTCAAGTGATGCGGGGGGCTCGGGGGGCTCGGGTGGTGGCTTGATCGCTTTCGAGGGAGCCGGTATGCACACGACACTGCGGTTGCTGGAAGGGCGACTGCCTCGTTACGACAAGCTGTTCACACTGGACAGCCCGGCAGTCGCCGTCACCCAGCGGGAGCCTCTCGCCGACGCGGTCCGACGTGTCGCGGTCGTCGCGGAACCGAACAGCCCGATCCGGCTCGACTTCTCCGCCCAGGGGACGGTCCTCCTCCAGGCAGGGTACGAGGACGACATCGCTTCGCAGCAGCTCACAGCCACCTTGACAGGTGCCGATGACATGGCGGTCGCCTTCAATCCGGCGTACCTGCTGGAAGCCCTCAACTCCTTCAGCGCCTCTCAGGTGTGCTTCGAACTGTTGGGCCCGGGGCAGCGGGCACTGCTCAGCGGCGTACCGGGTGCGGATGAGGCAACACGCGAAGATCATCAGCATCTGCTGATGTCGGTGCGACAGCTGAGCTGACTGACCGGACGGGTTGCCACAGCCGTGTCCGTCTCTCGCGGCTGTTGGTTCTCTTGCACCCCACCGGTGGCAGGCGCAGGTTCGTGCAGCCGTGCCGGTCGGCCGGCCGACCGCCCGGCCGACCGGCCGACCGGCACCGCGAACGCCGGGAAGGCGGGCAGTCGCAGACGGTCTCCATGGCCTCCTCGGGAACGACCCTCAGGGCAGCGGCACACCGCGCGCCGTCAGCCAGAGGTCGTACCACTCCTCGTGTGAGAGGTCCGGCTCCCGCTGAGCCGCGTCGCGGCAGGCGCGGATGCGATCGGTGTGGATGCTGCCGATGACCGGGGCGATGCGGGCGGGGTGGCGCCGCAGCCACCACAGCAGGACGGATTCCGGAGTGGTGTTCTTCTTCTCCGCCAACGACGCGATCAGCTCCGCGGTGGCCCGCTCCTGCGGCGTCTCCTCGCGGCCCGTGAAGCGGCCCTGGGCCAGCGCGCCCCACGCCTGGAGTTCGATGCCGTTCGCGCGGCAGTATTCGAGGGTACCCAGCGGGAAGCCGTTGGCCGCCGCCGCGGGGGTGTTCACCAAGACGCCCGCTTCGAGCCAGTCGCGGCGCTGGAGGCTCATCTCCAGCTGGTTGGCGACCAGGGGCACGTCGAGGCGGGCCAGCAGCGGCGCGATCTGCTCGCCCGCCATGTTCGAGACGCCGAAGCGCCGCACCAGCCCCTGCCGGTGCAGGGACGTCAGTGCCTCGGCCACGTCGTCGGGGTCGGCGAGCGGGTCCGGCCGGTGCAGGAGGAGCACGTCGATGACGTCGGTGCGCAGCCGGGTCAGGCTCTCCTCCACCCGACGTGCGATGGTGTGCCCGCGCAGGTCGTAGATGCCGGGACGCTCGCCGTCGGGGAGGCGGATACCGCACTTGGTCTGCAGGACGATGCGTTCTCGCAGCCCCGGTGTGCGGGCCAGGATCTCGCCGAAGACCGCCTCGGCCTTGCCATGGCGGTAGATGTCGGCGTGGTCGAACGTGGTGACACCGATCTCCAGGGCCGCGGCGACCGCCGCCTCGGCCGCGGCGATGTCCGCAGCCCCGTACGGACCGGGCTCCCAGGTCCCGCCCAGTCCCATGCACCCGTACACCAGGTGTCCGCCACTCGTGCCCTTGCTCGTCGTCACGGCGTCACCCTACGGGGGCCGCGACCGGTGCCCGTGTGCAGGGTGGCGGCCGGGCAGGATACGACAGTGCCCCGCCGTTACCCCGAGGGGGCGGCGGGGCCTGGTGTGTCGAGCCGTGGCCGGCCTTGTGCGCGGGTCAGCCGAGAGCGGGCGCGCCCTGCTCCGCCGGCGCAGCTTCGGCGCCGACCGTGCGCAGGGCCGGCAGGCGCTGCGCCAGAGCGCCGAAGACGACCCCGAAGACCGTCCACAGCGCGACTTGGACAGCGACCGCCGCAACCCTGAACTCCCACAACAGGGCTGCGGGGAAACCGGCCTTGACCGCGTCGTCGTTCGCAGGCAGGAACACGAACGCGACAGCCATGACGGCGATGAAGCCCGCACCGGCGACCAGCGTCGCGTTCCAGTTGCCCAGACGCGGTGCCAGCCGCCGCCCGGCGATGACCGCTGCGATGCCGAGCAGCACACTGAGCAGGATCATCAGGAAGAACAGCGTGGTGCGCTTCCCGATCGTGTCCGGGTTGCCGACCGCCGGCGGGGTGGCCGGGTATTTCAGGAACGGCACCAGATAGACGGTGGTGAAGGCTGCCGCCGCCAGGAGCGCCGCGGTCGCCCGTGGGCTGAACCGGCCCACACGTCCCAGAAGGAAGGAGAACGCCAGGGAGGCGATGCCGCCCAGCGCGACCCCGTACACGAGAACGCCGGTGGCGAGACCGGCGGTCGATTGCAGGGAGCGGCTGACCAGTTCCTCTTCCTCCTCGGCCGCTTCCCCGGGTGCGGCGCCGCCGTGCCCGGCATGAGCCTCCTGGGCGGCCTGGGCCTCCTCCACCGCGATCGAGCCGTCCACGGCGGGCTCACCCACCACATAGGCCACGGCGAAGGCGAAGAGTCCGGCGATCAGGCCCGCGAGCATGCCACGGACCAGCAGACCTCTGACAGTTGAGGCGTACACGTGCGTCGCCTCTCAGTGGCAGGGGAAGCCGAGCAGATGACGTCCGTCGTGCACCCACTCGTGTACGTCGGCACCGGCGAACACGGACGTGGCGCCCTGTTCGGCACCGACGAAGTACAGCGCGATCAGCGCCAGAAGGCCGACGAACACCGCCCAGGGCAGAACCGCACGCACGGGCAGAGGAGCCGGCACAGGAACGGAAGGGGTGGATACGGCAGCGGAGACGAGGGCCTCGGCCATGATGGAACCTCCTCGGGAACACGCGTCCCATACGGTGGTGCAGGACGACGGCCCACGGGTCTGACTCGCCGCGGCGCAACCCCTTCCGGGATACCGCTGCGGCATACAGTGGCGCGACCGTGCCGGATTCTCACCGGACTTCCGTCTCGCCGTCGTCACGTTGTTGAAATGTCGACGCGACCGTACCGCGCGACGGACTTCCAGCCAAGAGCGTGAGTCCCGTATCACTCCCGCACGCCCCCCATCGATAGGGTGCGCCTGACAACTACCGAGCGGCGGGACACCGAAGGAACCGATGACAGTACGTGTCACTCTGATCTCCCCCGCGACGAGCGAAGCACTGCGGGACGTCCGGTTCGACGACGACAGCTCTCTCGACCCGGCGGGAATCGCGCGCGCCGAGGCCGCCGCGGGCGCACTCGCCCCGGCCACTCACGCCTACATGTCGCCGTCCCTGCGCTGCCGCCGGACCGCCCAGGCCCTCGGGCTCGACGCCGAACCGCTGACCGACCTCGCCGCCTGCGCCATGGGGCGCTGGCGAGGACAGACGCTGGACGCCGTCGCGGCCGCCGAAGAGGAAGCCGTGGCCCTTTGGCTGGGCGACCCGACCTCCGCGCCCCATGGCGGCGAATCACTGCGGGACGTACGCATCCGGGTCGGCGCATGGCTCGACACCCTGCACAGCCGGGCCGGGCGCATCGTCACCGTCGCGGAACCGGACGTGATCCGCGCCGCCGTGATCCACGCCCTGTCGGCACCCGACCAGACATTCTGGCGGCTGGACGTCCGCCCCCTCACAGCCACCGAACTCAGCGGCCGGGCCCAGCGGTGGAATGTCCGAAGCGGCTTTCCCCTGGAGGCGCAGGCAGGCGACCTATGAGGTCGGGCGGCGCACTCCGGGGCGGTGTCCCGGCACGTCACACCCCGACGGTGGTGTCGCACCGAACTCTGCAGCGGCACGCTGGAGCCATGGGCGCTGCCCCCGGTCAGCCCTGAAGTCACCAGTCCTTCCCACCGGAAGCAGCAACCACCCATGGATGACGACGCTTGGCGGAGCCGACAAAGAGAGAGCGGGGAGCAGGGAGCGGGCGCGCTCCGTGCCCCCCGCCCGCCGGGGCCTACACCGCTGGTCCGCTGCGGCGCTTGAACCGGACGACCGCACCGGCGCCGAGCACCACGACGGCTGCGATCGCGCCGATCACCACGCCGCTGCTGCCGCTGTCGCTCTTCTCGGCGGCAGTCCGCTCAGAGGTGGCCCTGCTCGCCGGCGCCGGTGCGGCCACCGGTGGCGGCGCGGAGGCTGAGCTGTCCTCCGGAGTGGGAGCCGGGCTCGGCGCGATGGGCTTGGCTCCGGGAGCGGCCGGTTTCAGTTCCAGCATCGGAGCCGGGTTCTCCGCCTCAGCGCCGCCGCTGGGCACCTCGATCCAGCGCGCGACCTTGCCGTCGCCGTACGTCTCGAGGGTCTTGAAGACCAGAGACTTCGCATCCGGCAGCTGGCGGACGACGATCCTGTACTCCGCGTCCACGCCGGTCTTCAGCGCGGCGCCGCCCACGGTGTAGCCGTCGGCGGTCGGGGTGAACGTCCAGCCCTTGGGCACGTCCTTCATCACCACGGCGGACGGTGCGATGCCCTCCGGCAGGACGACTCGCAGCTCCTTGATGCCGGCGGTGTCCGACTCGGCCTCGGAGGTGAAGGTCAGGGTGACGTTCTCGGCGAGCGCACGGGCGTCAGAGGCGGTCACTTCGGCGTGCGCGGCAGCGGTGGTGGCTCCGGCGACGACAGCGATCAGCGCGGTGAGTGAAGCGGTGGTCAGACGAAGGGTGTTGAGAGACAGTCGTGTTCTGTTCATGGTGGTGTGACTCGTTTCGGTGCAGCGCGGAGCGGTCGAGTACCGACACGGTCCGCTGACGACAGGACGAGGGATGCGGAACGCACCCTCGGCGGACCCCTGCGCACCAGAACATGAACGAGTCGAGCCTGTACGGGGAGAAAGTCACGGGCGCCGAGCGGCACCCCGTCGGTGCACGGCCTGGGCACCGCAGGCCGCAAGCGCCGTCGTCCGGTCCCAACGGCGAGTGATACGGCGGCCGACCGTGCCAGCCGGCTCAGGATGACCGGCAACGCGGACAGGCGGGCGTCGGCACGGTGCATCAGAGCCGCGACGGTCACAGCGGCCAGAACATGCACGAGCAGCATCAACGACGGGCCGTGGTGGGCGGCATTTTCCGTGTCGGCTGCCAGGTGGACCTCATGGCTGCCCTGAGACGTCGCCGGCACCGACAACCCGCGATGCAGCACCGCCTGGGCGGCCGGCGTCGCGATCACCACGGACGGAAGCGCGCGGTTTCGCCGTGCACCGACGAGAGCGGCGAGAAAGACGGCCGCCGTCGCCCCTGACAGACGCGTCCAGGGCACGGGATCCTCGGAAGCCAGATGGTGGCCGGCCGTGGCCAGGGCCCCACTGATCACCGCGAACAGTCCAGCCCGCAGGAACCGCCCGCACAGTCCTTCAGGCGGTGCGGCGCAGCTCACGGAACCCTTGGTCGCGATCATGCCGTGCTCATCATCCATGCGTCGGCCCTGAAGCACTGTCACAAGCCTCCGATACGTATCTCGCGCGCCGGTTGCTCGGACTGCCCGACCTGGCGAGAGCTTCCCGCTCACTGACCGGGAGGCGGGCGGAGTGCCGCATACGTGCCCGCGCAGGCGGCGACCACGATCACACAGCCGGCGAACACCAGCCCCGCCCCGCGCAACCCGAGCCACATGGCCATGGCGCCCACACCCACCACCGGCAGGGAGATACCGGCGTAGGCGACGACGAAGAACGCCGAGATGGTCCCGCCTCGGTGCCGTTCCGGGGCCACGCCGCTGACGAGGCTCAGCGCGCCGCGGAAGGCAAGGCCCTGCCCCGTGCCTCCGAACAGGGCACCCATGACGAGCAGGGGCAGCGACTGAGCGATCAGCGACGAGGCCACCAGCATGAGTCCGACGACCAGAACGCCGCAGCCGACGGGGAGCGCACGGCGTGCACCGATCTTCCCCGTCAGTGACTGTCCGATCGTCGAGGCGAGGAACACGGAGAAGACGACGGCCCCCGTGACCGCCAGATTGTGGACGTCCAGGGTCATCGCGACAAAGCTCGGCGCCACCGCGGTGAAGAGGCCCAGCAGTGCGAAACCGGCGAACGCCGCCACCGACGAGGGCACGAACACGCCCTTCACCTCGGGCGGCACGGATACGCCTTGTGGGCTCAACGGCGGCCATCGCTGCGGGTCCTGGACGGTCTCGGGCAGCAGCCAGGTCGTCACAGAGGCCACCGCCACCAGGGCCAGGTGGACCCAGAACGTCAGCATCAGAGGCCAGGGCGCGTACTGCGCGAGCAGCCCCGACAGCAGTGGCCCGCAACCCAGTCCGCCCATGTTCGCGGCGGTGGCCGCGAATCCGGCGCGCGCCTTCTTCCCCGGCCCGGCGAGCTCGATGACGGCCGCCGTCGCCGCACCGCTCAGCAACCCTGCAGCGAAACCCGACAACAGCCGTCCCGCGAAGAGCAGCGGCAGACCGCTCTCCAGGAGGAAGCAGCACGCGCTCGCGGCCGAGAAGCCCATGGCCGCCAGCAGGACGGGCCTGCGGCCCACCGCGTCGGAGTAGTTCCCTGCCACCAGAAGGGCTGTGATGACCGCGATCGCGTACACGGCGAAGATGACCGTCACCATCAGCTCCGAGAAGCCGATCTTCTCCTGGTAGAGGCCGTACAGGGGGGTGGGCAGCGTCGTCCCGGCCATGCCGACGGCGAACACCGCGGCCGCCGCCCGGTACCCGAGCTTCCCTCCCCCGCCTGCCCTTACTCGGTCTCCCGCGCCCGTACCGACCCTGCGAACGATCACGCCCGCACGATACGAGTGACGATCCGTGGGCGGCGCCCGGCGCGACGCAGCACGGCGCCATCGTGCACGTACGGACGCACGCGCCGGTGTGCCACGCGGCTCGGCGCCGAAGCGGGCACGGTCCCCACTTCAGCGAGTCGCCACGGAACGCACCTTCCCCGCGCCGATCATCGCCAGACCGTGGATCGCCGCCGGGGACAACATCGAGTCCTCCAGCCCGGTCAACGGTATCCAAGCGGCAACGGAGGTCGAGTCGTCAGCCATGGTGACCGTCAGAGGGCCGGGTGTGAACTCGACGGCGTAGAAGAGTCCCACCAGATGCCAGTTCACCCCGAGCCGGTAAGCCGTACAGGCCCGCGCGTCCACGAGGCAGGCGTCGAGAAGCTCAGGACCGGTGCCTCGCGGGGTTGCTCACCCGGTCGATGCCCCCGCCGGGCAGGGCACAACTCTGGCGCAGAAACTGGCGATGCGTCAGAAAGCCTCGGTCAACAACAACCGGTCTTCTGCGGTGGCGATCACGTACGCCGAAACGCGCGAACGTGCAGGCCACACTGGTCGGCCCGCGGGAACCCTGCCGCCGCGACCTCAGCAACCCTCGCCTGCGCCTGCGCCCCGTCCGGGCCGTCGCGGCCCGATGGGGCTTCACGGACCCGGCCCACTTCAGCCGTGCCTTTCAACGCCGCCTACGGCATGCCCCCAGGGATTTCCGCCACCACGCCCTCCACCGCAACTGCAGTAATCGGCAAGCGCCTCGCAGAGATAGCCAAGGTGCGCCACAGGGTGGTTGGGGTCAGCCTCCGGTCTCCGTCGGGGCCGGCGTCGGCAGGTCCGTGGAGGGCTCGGCGGGCAAGACCGTCGTTGTGTAGTCGGACCAGATCTGCGCCGGGAAGACACTTCCCCGCACTGAGTCGTCGCCGCCCGTGCCGCCCATGGGCAGCAGAGGTTTGCCGGGCTGGGACCGGAACATCGTCACCGCTGTCGACAGCTTCTGCGTGTAGCCCGCGAACCACGCGGCCCGCTGTGTGTCGTTGCGGCCGGTGGAGGCCGCCGCGAAGCGGCCCACCTTCCTCGCCGCCGGTGCGGCCGGGGTGTTTATTGCCGCGTCCTGGAGGACGGAGGTGATATCGAGCGCCACCGCCGGGTCCATGACACGCCGCGCCGGCGGCCGCTCAAGTCCGCTGACCGGCTCGTTGCCCCGCAGCACTTTGGTCACCGAGTACGGCTCGTGGCGTACCCCGTCGCCGGCGAACGTCGCGTACGAGCCGGCCACCCGAATCGCGCTCGGCGAGGAGGTACCGAGGGGGAACTCCTTGTTGCGGGGGGCCATGCTGCTCTTGAGCATTCCGGCTGCCACGGCCATGTTCTCGACCCGCTGCAGACCCGTGTCCGCGCCCAGCTGCAGGAACGGCGTGTTGGCGGAGGTCACCATCGCCCCGCGCAAGGTGGTGTAGCGGGCGGACGAGGCCAGGGGGGACACGAAGTTGTCCGGTCCGCGCACCGGTGGCAGCCCTGTGGACAGTGTGCCGGTCTCGTCGTAGAAGCTCTCGGTGGTCACGATCTGTGCGGAGCCGTCCTCGGCCACAACACCGTTCTGGAGCGCGGCGGCGAGGACGAACGGCTTGAAGACCGAACCCGCGGGGACACCCGAGGTGTCGGCATTGTTGGTGAAGTGCCGGGTCGCGTCGGCGCCCCCGTAGATCGCGACGATGGCCCCGTCGTCCGGCCGCACGGACGCCGCGCCGACCTCGACGTGCCGGTCCTCCTTGCGGGTCTTCGGGTCGATGTGCTGGGCGAGGACACCCTTGACGGAACGTTCGAGCTGGGCCACCGCGTCCTTGTCGAACGTGGTGTGGATCTGGTAGCCGCCTCGGTCGAGGTCGGCGTCGGTGAGGCTGGACTGCTTCTTGACGTACCGCTTGGCAAGGTCGACGAGGTAGCCGGTCTGGCCGCTCAGATTCGTGGACATGGACTGTTTGCGGGGCTCGGGGAACGACGTGTACTTCGCGCGCTCCTGCTCCTTCATCATGCCCAGGTCGACCTGGCGGTCCAGAATCCAGGACCAGCGCTCGACCGCACGTTTCCGGTTGCCCGCCCCGAGCGCGGGATCGTATTCGTTGCCGCCCTTCAGCAGTGCGGCGAGAAAGGCGCCCTGGCTGGGATTCAGCTTGTCGACGCCGACTCCGTAATAGGCGTTGGACGCGGCTTGGATGCCGTAGGCGCCGCGGCCGAACCAACTGGTGTTGAGGTAGCCCTGGAGGATCTCGTCCTTCGACTTCTGGCTGTCCATCTTCAGCGCGATGCAGAACTCCTGCACCTTGCGGGAGAGTGTCTGCTCCTGAGTCAGATACGTGTTCTTCACATACTGCTGGGTGATGGTGGAGCCGCCCTGGGTCTCCTGGCCCCGGGCCATGTTGGCGACGGCACGGCCGAGACCCGTGAACGAGACACCGGAGTCGGTGTAGAAGCCGGCGTTCTCGGCCGCTATCGCGGCATTGCGGACCGGGACGGGCACCGTGGACAAGGGCACGTTCTGCCGGTTCACGGCGCCCACACTCACCATCTGACTGCCGTCGGACCAGTAGTAGACATTGGCCTCCTGGCTCGCCGCGGCCCGCTCGCTGGGAATGTCGACATAGGCGTAGACGAGGGCGAACAGCCCCAGCAGAGCGCCGAAGACAGTCACGAAGGTGCCGAGCAGCAGCCGCCACGACGGGAGCCAGCGGCGGACCCCGCGTCTGCCACGCCGGGGGTAGTCGATCAGACGCGGGCGCTTGCTGCCTCGCCTGCGGCGTGAACGGGATGGAGGCTTCTCTTCGCTCATGGTGCGGCTGCTCCTCGGTCATGCCCCGCGCGCACCATCGGCGCGACGCGGATCTCTCCGAGCAATACGCGCTGCGGCTCCGCCGCGTTGTCTCACTTCTGTGTGAAAGAAAGCACGCCGCCGACAGGGAACCCGACAGCGGCGATTCGCCTCTCACCGCTACGGACTCACCAACGCGCCACAACCCCCACCCCTCCCGACCCATCGACCGATCGGCCCATCGCCCCGTCGGCCCACCGACACACTGCGTCCATGGACCGGGCCGGCCGTGTCAGCAATCAGGGTCCCTACCGATGTACAGCTCGGCAAAAGCCTCCGCAGCGGCGGGCGATTCGAAGAGCCGCCGCAGCCGGGCCGTCGCACAACCCGCCCGGAAGGGATCGCCCGACGAGGGCCCGTGCAGCACTTCCGAGAGCCATTGCGAGAACTCCTGGTACTGCCATGCCTGCCGCAGGCAGGCCGCCGAGTAGCCGCGCAGGCCACTGTCGTCGCCGTCACGAAGGGAGGCGACGAGTGCGTCGCCGAGCAGCATCGCGTCGTGCAGTGCGAGGTTCATGCCTTTCGCGGCGATCGGCGCGGAGAGGTGGGCGGCGTCGCCCGCCAGGCAGAGCCGTCCGTAGGCCATGGGCTCCACGACGTAGTTGTGCATGTCCAGCACTCGTCTCTCGATCAGCCGGCCCTCGGTGAGCGGCGGCGCCCCGTCCGCCGCCAGCCGGACGCGGAGTTCGGCCCACACCCGCTCGTGCGGCCAGTTCTCCGGGTCGTCGCCGGGCGGGCACTCGAGGTAGTAGCGGGTGATCTGCGGGCTTCGGGCCATGTGGCCGGCGAAGCCGCGTGGATGGACACCGAAGACGACGCAGTCACTGGACGGCGGCGCCTCGGCGAGGAGAGCCAGCCAGCCGACTCCGTAGTCATGCCGGGCGAGGGTCGTGTGCTGCGGCGGCAGGCAGGTGCGCGTCACCCCGCGTGCGCCGTCACAGCCCGCGACGACATCGCAGTCGATCGACACTCGCTCGCCCGACTCCGGGTCGGTGTACGACACCGAGGGCCGACCCGTATCGATGGCGTGCGGCTCCACATCGCGTACGCCGAAGCGGACGTCGCCGCCCGCGTCGTCCGCGTATGCCCGGACCAGATCCTTCACCAGCAGCGGCTGTGGATAGACGAAGTGATGGCGCCCCGACAGCTCGGCGTACCCGAACCGATGGCGCTCGCCCATGAACCGGACTTCGAACTCGCTGTGCGTCTGGGCGTGTTCCAGCAACCGGTCGGCGAGGCCACGCCGTTCAAGGGCACGCACCGCCCACTCCTCGATGAAGCCCGCTCGGGGCCGCTGCTCGATGAAGTCTCTGCTCTCCGTCTCCAGCAGCACACAGTCCACGGACGCGGCACGCAGAATGTTGGCGACTGTGAGACCGGCGGGGCCCGCACCCACGACGACCACGCGGGTGCGCTGCTTCGAGACCGAGGTGGAGTGTGAGGAGGCGTCAGTCATCCGGGCATTATGACGGCGCTCCATCAGCAGATGGGTCGGCTTCCCGTGGGTCCGCTTCCCGTGGTCACGGTCAATTGACCGCCGCTGATCGCGTAGCTCGCATTCGCATGCACGGGCCGTACGTGTACGCGCTGATGTCGGTGCCCGGGCCGGGCTCCTGCTACATGCGTGTGCGGAAACCCGGCCTGGCAAAGGAGCGGTGGTGGTGCGATGTCAGGCCGTGCGCACCCTGACCGTGTGGGTGGCGCCGTAACTGCCGCTGAGATCGCCGAAGGTGACGGTGAGGGCGGAACCGGTCCCGGTCGCGGTCACGGAAGGCGCCGTGGAGAGCACCGATGCGACCCGGCGCTTCCAGGTGAGGCTGAGACCCTGGACGCTGCGCGAGGGGTCCGCGACCGAGATGGTCGCCGTGCCATCGCGCCGTTCACGGATCTGCACGCTCACGGGTGCGCTCGCCGTGACCTTGCCGACCGTGCCGGCACTCCAGAAGTTGATGCCGGTGAAGCCACGCGAAGGGACGCGGACTCCCTGCTGGTCGGCGTCGTTGACGAGGATCTGCAGCCAGTCGCCGTCCATGGCCCGTGCCATGGTGTGCTGCTCGCTCGCACCGGGCATCAGGATGTATGCGTACGAGGCTCCCTGCGGGTCCGTGCCGTGGTCCTGCCAGAGCGTCAGATAGCGGCGCGTGAACCGCTGGGGTGAGCTGCCGGCGTTGATGTCCTTCCAGGCGCCGGTGCGCTCCTCGCGCAGGGCGGTGACGTCGGCGCCACCGGGGAGGACATAGCCGGCATGGCCGGCGATGTGCGCCCAGCGGGTGTGCGTCCGGGTGGCCGTCCAGCCCTGGGTTCCGGGCTGGCGGATGCCGTCGATGCTCAGGGCGGCGGTCCCCAGGGCGCCCAGGTTGCGGTTGTCGACGACGGTCTCGACGCCGACGCCGTCCGCGGAGGTGATGCCCGCGCCCAGGCAGACTATGGAGTCGTCGAGGAAGAACCACGACTTCTTGGCCTGCATGGTGCTGGTGACGCCCTGCAGATGCTGGCCGGCGGTTCCGTACTCGCAGGGCCGTAGTAGTCGCGCCGCAGCCAGCCCTTGACCATGGCCCTCCAGCGCGCTTCCTCCGCCGGGCTGGCCCCCTGGCCGAGGAGAACTATGGAGGCCATCACTCCATGGGCGCGGGTGTGGTCGTCCTGGGCGAGCCGGAAGGGGTCGGACGCGGTCAGCCCGCGGCTGATGCCCCGGCGGGAGACGTTGTCCATCATCAGCCCGTTGTAGATGAAGGGCGCGATCGCCTTCTCATGGTGTCGAGGAAGAGCTGGCTGCCCGGATCGTCGACCTGCCGGTCGGAACCGCGCAGCAGCGCGAACAGCCGGCCCAGACCGTCGTTGAGCACCGCGCCGTAGCCGCCGATGTAGGGGATGTTCGTGTGCTGGATGAACGAGCCGTCGGAGTAGAAGCCGTCGCCGGTGGTGACGTACGGGAAGACGGGCGACAGCGCGTCCCGGCCGACGACGACCTTCGCCGCGTTGTCGCCGACGATGCCGCGCAGAATGAGCACCCGGCACAGGTCGACGCGGTTGGCTCCGGTGCTGGTGCCGGTGTACTTCGCCACCGCCGAATCGGGTACGTACGCGTCCACGGCGGCGCCGTAGGTGGCGAGTTGTTCCGGGGTCAGGTGATCGTGGAGCAGGACCACCGCCCCGCCGGCCTGGAGCACCTCGATCCGAACAGTCGAGGTCGATCCGAACGGTCGACGCCGCAACGGGCGCTCGACTGCTCACGATCGGTCCCCAGGGGCGGGGCGGAGCGGGGGCTGCGCTACCGGGTCGGGGCTGGTGGAGGTACAGAGTCCGGCCGGTGCGCGCAGCAGCCTTATGCCGCTTTCGGGCTGGGGCTGGTGATCCAGCGCAGGATCGTCGCGATCGTCGTGTCGTCGAGCGCGCTCAGGACTTTGATGGCGTCGAGGTCGCCGGGGAGCGGCGCGACTCCTGTCCGCGTCAGGGCGACGTGCAGATCCAGGCGGCGCCGGTCGGGCGCTGCCAGCGCGAGGGGCACTCGCCTGCTCGGGTCGGGCGGCGGCAGAAGCTCGTCCTCGCCCGTCGCCACCGCGCTGTGAAGCCAGTCGCCGTCGCAGTCGCGCGTGCCGGGGAATCGGTAGGGATCCATCCCGGTCTCCGGCATCGCCGACGGCATCGCGAGAAGGGGCTCAGCATTCATGGAAGCCTCCCAGGTTGTGTCACTGACACCACACAAGGCGCACTGGAGCCCCGGCTGGTTGCACCCCGGAACACGCCTCACCCGAACACCGTAAAAGGCATGTCGTCACACCATCCCCGCGGCGCCCCGGACGGTCCACGGAAACGAGACACACCCCGAGCGAGGGCCACGAGGGCAGGACAACGGGTTCCTCGTACCAGCGGTGTTCAGCGCGTCGCCCGAATGGCGGAGCCTCCGGAGACCTCGGAGCAGGAAGAGATCCGGAGTGTCGCACGTGTACGAGATCTTCGGTCACTCGGTGCACCTGGTGGCGGACCTCTCGGGCATCTTCATCTTCGCCGTCACCGGGGCGCTGGTGGCTGTCCGGATGAGATTCGACGTCTTCGGCATCATGGCCCTCGCCGAGATCACCGCACTGGGCGGCGGGGTGTTCCGCGACCTCGTCATCGGCGATGTCCCTCCTGCGGCTTTCCGGGACATGGGCTACTTCATCACGCCGATCATCGCGGGCACCGTGGTCTTCTTCCTGCATCCGGTGGTCAACCGCATCAGTGGAGCGGTCCAGGTCGTCGACGCGGCGGGGCTCGGCCTGTTCACCGTCTCGGGGACGGTGAAGGCGGCTGTGTGGGGCATCGAACCGTTCCATGCCGCGGCCATCGGGATCGCGACCGCGGTCGGTGGCGGAGTGCTCCGGGATCTCCTCGCGATGGAGATCCCTTCGCTGCTGCGCCGCGACCGCGAGATGTACGCGCTGCCGGCCGTCCTCGGGGCGGGCACCGTGGCGGTGCTGCTCGAGTTCGGTCTGCTGGGTCCGATCAGCAGCGGCGCCGCCATGCTGGCCACTTTCGTCCTGCGGTTGCTGGCGCTGCGGTACGGCTGGCGCGGCCCACTGGCCCGGAAGAGCGGGGAACCTGCCGCGCCAGGTGAGGTCCCGCAGCAGGTCGGCTGAGGCAGGCGGCGAGCGCCGGCAGCGCGCTGAGCAGGATGAGCGCGGCCAGGGTCAGGAAACTGACCTCAAGGGCGGTGACGAACGCATCGTCGGCGGCGGCGCGGACCCGGTCCTGCGAGGTGCCGGGCAGCCGGGCGAGCAGATCGGACGGTGCCTGCTCCCGTGACAGTGCGTCATCGAGGGCGCCATGCTCCTCCGGGGTGAAGTCGGCACCGGAACGCTTCAGCAGTTCGTTCCGTTCCCGCCATTCGGCAGTGGTGAACAGCGCGTTCATCAGCGCGAGCCCGATCGTCGCACCGATCTGGCGGCTCTGGACCGACAGGCTCGCCCCGACTCCTCGCGCGGATTCGGGCAGAGCGTCGATGATCAGTGCGGTGGCCGATGGGTAGACCAGTGGTGGTGCCAGGCCGAAGACCAACAGGGCCGGGACGAGCAGGGCGCCCTGGTGCATCGACACGCCGTGGGCGAGCCACAGCAGGCACCCGCCCAGCAGGGCCAGGCCGGTGACGAGCAGCCACGTGCCGTATCCGCGGTCGGTGAGCCGTCCGACGACCGGCGAGAGGGCGATGGTGCCCAGGCTGGTGGTGATGAGCAGCAGGCCTGTCCGCAGGACCCCCAGGTCGAGGACGTGCTGCAGGTACAGCGTCACGTAGATGACGAGAGCGAGCGATGCGCACTGGATGAGTGCCAGGGCGGCCATCGGGACAGAAACTGCCCTGCTGCGCAGCGGCCTGAGGTCCAGTAGCGGGTCGGCGGCCCGGCGCTCCACCGCGACGAAGGCGGTGAGCAGCACGAGGCCTGCGGCCAGTGGGAGCAGGGTGCCGGGTACGGCCAAGCCCCAGTCCGAGGACCGCTCGCAGGCGAAGGCCATAAGAGTGAGGCCGGAGGCGATGAGTGCGCAGCCGGCCACGTCCATCGTCGCCCCGGCGGGCCCGTGGGTCTCGGCCAGATACCGGAGGCTGAGGACAACGACCAGAGCGGTTGCCGGGACGGTGGCGGCGAAGGCCCACCGCCAGCTCGCGTACTCCACCAGCAGGGCGATTCCCAGCGGCACCGCGATGCCGAAGCACGTGGTGACGGCGGTCTGCACACCGATCGCCCATCCGTGTCTGTGCTCGGGCAGTGCGGCCGTAAGGTTCGCCAGCGCGAGCGGCACGGCCAGCGCGATGCCCAGGCCCTGTACGCCGCGGGCCGCCACGAGGAAGGTTCCGCCCGGGGCGATCGCGCACAGCGCCGAGCCCGCCCCGAAGCAGATCATGCCCAGGAGGAATACCCGGCGGCGCCCCACGACATCACCCAGCCGGCCGCTGACCACCGCCACGGCGCAGAGGGGCAGCAGCGCCGCGACGATCACCCAGTGCAGTGTGGAGCTGTCGATGCCGAAGTCCCGCTGGATGGCGGGGAGCGCGACGATGATGCTGGTCAGGCTGGAGAACAGCAACGCGTTCGCGGTCACGGTGGCGACCATGGCCGCGCGCTGCCGGGACGTCAGTTCCCCGAGGTTGCCCATGTCGTCCCACTGTCCCGCGGCCCGCGCCGACCGGCACCCGGCCGCGGGCCACACGCGTGACGGCGTGTACGAGCGACACGGCTATCAGGCCAAACCAGTCAGGCTGACCAGTATGGACCGGCTGGACCGACTGGACCGGCATGGAGAGCGGCATGGGACTGAAGGGTGCCGGATCAGATTTCCGACATCACGCGTTCAATTTCAGTACCCCGATTCGCACATGTCTGGCGCAATGAGACCTGCGCTCGTAGCTCCAGCCCTGTTCGCCGTCATTCGTGGCGAACCAGCCACGCATCCGGCATTTCGTTGATGTTTGACTTTGTTCGGGGAAGCCTGAAGGATCATTCTCCCTCAGATGGGATCGGATTCTCGAGGATCAGCGGATGACAGCAGAAACATGTCCCCAGACTCGGTTTTCCCCTGAACGGACAACGGCACGCACGCTGGGTGTACGCGTTGCACGCTCCTACCGGCAGGCGGAGGCAGCGCTCATCGCTTTTGTTTCCTGCAAGATGGTTGCGATCGCCTGGATTTCACTAAAGTCCCACGATCCTCATAAGAGTCTGAGTTCGCTCCTCGGCTACGTCTGGGATGCCCAGTGGTACCTCGGCATCGCCAAACACGGTTACGGGCACGCCGACCTCATTCCCGGTTACGGAGGCGGTCCTCTCGGCCGACTGCAGGACCTGGCCTTCTTTCCGCTCTACCCAGGCGTGGTCCACGCGGTCGACGCGCTGCTGCCCCTCGGAGTGGTAGGCGCCGGGCTGCTGGTCACCTGGGTCTCCTCGTGCATCGCCGCCTGGGGGATTCATGCCCTGGCCGCACATCTGTACAACCGGGATGCCGCACTGATTCTCGTGACCTTGTGGGCACTGTTGCCGCAAGCCTTCGTGCAGTTGATGGCCTATCCCGAGGCCCTGTTCACGGCGTTGTGCGCCTGGTCGTTGTACGCCCTGGTGCGCGAGCGGCCGCTGACCGCCGCGGCGCTGGCAGTAGCAGCGGGCCTCACCCGGCCGCTGGGGGTCGCCATGGTCGCCGCCGTCGTGATCACTGCAGCGCTGGCCGCCCCCCGCAACCGGCGCACTTATGCCACCATTGCCCTCGCCCCACTGGGCTGGCTCGGCTACCTGATCTGGGTGGGCGCCCGCACCGGCCACGCACTCGGATACTTCCAGGTGCAGAAGGACTGGAAGACCCACTTCGACTTCGGGAGCTCGACGTTCCAGGCGGTGACGAGCGTCGTCGACGGGACCTGGTCGGCACCCATCCTGACCGTATCCGTCATTGTCGTCGCAGCCTGCGTTGTCCTGCTCGCCCTCCTCCTCCGCTCCCGGCCGCCGCTGTCCCTGGTGATCTACACCCTGGCCACCGCCGTCATCGCCATGGGCACCAGCGGGTTCATCCAGTGCAAGCCACGCTTCCTGCTGCCGGCCTTCACTCTCCTGATCCCCCTCGCCACCACCTTGGCCAAGGCCAGACCCGCGGCCATGGCAATCGCGCTGGCTCTGCTGGCCGCCGCGTCCTTCGAGTACGGCGCCTACATCGTCACCGGCGGATACACGCCCTGATCGAAACCGGCCAGCCGGCACCCCGGGCGCCACGTGGGCGAACAGACCAGTGAGAACACTCTCTCCAGCACCCTCGTGCCGTGCTCTCGAACCACGCGGTAGCGGGCCACTAAAATCGAACGCATTCGAATGCCTCCCGGTGGGACGCCGCGGGGGGGGGTCCTCACCACAGACACGAGGAAGGGACAGCACCTCCCGCAGCCGGTCGGCCGCCGGCCGTCGGTTCGCATTCTTCAGCGTCCTGCCGATCATGTCCGCGTGCGGCTGCCCCTTTCCATCAGCTGGTTGAGGGGGCCGTCGTTCAGGGTGGCCCGCTGGTCCGTCACGACCGGGAGGTCCGAGAGCGTCCCGGCTTCGACGAGTCCGGCCTGGGCGAGGACCGAGGCCTGGTCCCAGTAGATGTGTTCGCTCGAGATCAGCAGCCCGTCGAAGGACACGACGGCGATGACCGCGATGCTGACGGACCGGCCGGTCGGGGGGATCGCCGGCAGGATCCAGGGCACCGGGATGTCGTGGGTGAACGAGACGAGCATTTCGTCGACGATGCGGTCGCGGCCCGTCGTGCGGGTCAGCGGTGTGATCGTGAAGTCCTGTGGGTTGTGTCCGATGAACCACCGCCGGTAGAAGTCGCGTACGGCCGCCCGGCCCCGGGCGCCCATGGCTGTGGGGACGTGAAGCACGACTGGGCTGTCCGTCATCGTGGACATCGTCGTCTCGACGTCGAGCGTGCTGAACTCGCTGCTGGTGTGGAGCTCCCAGACGCGTTCCAGCTCCGCGGGGTCAGGGGCGGTGGTCATCGGCGGCCTCCTCGGGCTTCCATCCCCAAGCGGTGATCATTCCTGGTGAGAGCGCGGCGCAGTCGGGCGAGTCGAGCCCGCGAATCGCCTTGTCGATCGTCGCGTCGTCGACGAGGCCGGTGGCCACGATCCGCTCCCGCGCCCGGTCCCAAGTCCCGGCCCAGAAGCGGTTGATGGGGCTGCCCGGCAGCAGCGGAGGTACATGGATCTCGGCGGCCACGGGTGCGAGTCCCGCTGCCCGCAGGAGCTGCGGGTAGTCCGGCACCCAGGAGATGTCGGTGCCGATGGAGTCCCGCAGTCCCTGCCACATCGCCCGCATCACCTGGGTGTACGGGGTGTCGGCGGACGCGGCGGCGGTGGTGAGGTCGATCGCGTCGCTCAGGACCAGCACACCGCCGGGGGCGACCAGGCCGGCGAGCCTGCCGATCATGTGGTGCCAGGAGGGCAGGTGCATGAGGACGAATCGTGCGTGGACCAGCTGGAACTGGCCGGGATCGAAGTCCGGGTCGGTGATGTCCGCCTCAAGGGCGGTGAGCCCGGCGGTGGGACGGCCGGTGAGACGGCCGGTGAGAAAGCGTACGTCGCGGTCGACGGCGAGCACGGCCGCGACATGGGCCTGGCTCAGGAGGCGGCGGGCGACCGTGCCGGTTCCGGCGCCCACGTCCAGGCAGTGCCAGCCGGGACCGGCGCCCAGCAGCGTCAGCCGTGTCAGGGTGATGTCGTCGTAGGTGAGGGCGCCGAGGTCGATGCGGTCGTCCTCGCCCGGCTGCTCCGGCCGGAACACCGCCTCGCCGTAGCGGCCTTCGCGACTCGTGTCACCGCCTGTGCCGTCCATCCCGTCAACGCCGTCCATCCCGTACACGCCGTCAATGCCTGAGTGCCGTCGATGCCGTCCAGTGCCGTCAGTGCCGTCAGTGCCGTCAGTGCCGTCAGTGGAATGCTCACTCTGCCGCGGGGGCAGCGGCGGCAAGGAACTCGCCGATGGCCCGGGACCGGCGCCCGGATACCTGATCTGGGGCCGCCGTCCCGTCGATCCTGGACCCGCCGGGCCACGCGTGGCCGAGGCGCGCCGAGCGGCGGGCATCCGGGTCCCCCGGTTGCCGTTCCTCCGCGCCGGGGTGCCGTTGCGCGCCCCGCGCCCCGGCCATGGACGCCGGGCTCATGGCGGGCTCAGCCGTAGCGGAGGAAGATCTCCTGGAGGTAGTCCTCCAGCCGCCGGGTGAGCAGTGCGGGAGTCAGATCCAGGCGGCCCAGTTCGCGCCAGGGCACCGCGACCTTCTCGGCGTCCGGGGCGAAGGCGAGCGCGTCCAGGACTCGCCAGTACAGGTGGGCGGCGGGATCGTCGGTCAGCCGGCCGCCCGCGGCGAGGTAGTGGTCGGCCAGGCGCATCGCCGCGCGGGGGCCGTGCAGGAGGGCGAGGGCGGTGGAGCAGTGGGCCACGTCGAGGTCGGCGGGGCCCCAGGACGTCTCCACCCAGTCGACGACGCCGGAGATCGCGAGCCCGTCGCCGTCCTGGGTGAACAGCACGTTGCCGGGATGGAAGTCGCGGTGCAGGAAGCAGCCGGTGTAGGGCGGCGGGTCGTCGCGGATGAGGTCCACGGCGCGCTGCCACAGCTCCGGCCGGCCGGTGGCGTCAGGGATCCGTACGCGGTCCGGCGCGGTCCACGCCTGGTACGCGCGGGGGCGGGCGTCGGCCGGGACGCGTACCCGGTGGATGGCGACCAGCTGGCGGGCCAGGAGTGCGATGCGCCGGCCGGCGCCCTCGTCGCCGAGTCGTACGGTGCCGGGCAGCAGCGACATCAGCAGCGAGGGATGGTCGCAGTGCGCCGCCGTCGCGTCGAGTGCGTGGAACACGGCCGCGGGCACTTCGGTGTTCCCGAGCAGGCGCAGCACGTCCGCCTCGCGGGTCAGGAGTCCTTCGGCGTGTTGCAGGAAGAACGGCTTGACGAAGGACCGCAGGACCAGCCAGTGGGGGTCACCCCCTCCTGTGACGCGCAGTCTTCGCATGTCGGAGGTCCAGCCGCCACGCAACCGTTCCGCGGTGTCGACGCGGGCTTGCGGGTGCAGGTGCTTCTCCACCCAGGCCCGGGTGGAGGACCAGCCCTGGTCGTCGATGTCCGCTCCGTTCACCTGTGCGGGCTGCCCCTGCGTCATGCGGGCAGCCTACGACCTGTCCGTCGGACCTGCTGAGCCCCCTACTGCTTGTCGTGCACCGGTTCGTGCGGCAGTTGGCCTGCGGGGCCGACGATCCTGGGCTCGGCGAAGTCCGAGTTGTCGATGACGACATCCATCATGCGCAGCGGCTCGACTTCATCGAGATAGATGTGTTCCGCGACCAGGTACCGATTGCGGTGGATCGACTCGGCCTCGGACCCGGCCCACCCGTCCCCGTCCCGTTCGGCGCCGCGCCGGACGGACAGTTCCACGTCCACGTCGAGCCAGACGCGGAAGTCCCAGTAGTCGTTGATCTCCGGGCGGAACGCGAAGATGCCGTCCACGATCAGTACGGCGTCCGCGGCCACCGCCGTCTTCGTCGAGGAGTGGTCCCGCTGGGTCAGCGGGTCGATGCTGCACAGGGCGCAGAACTCCGCCTCCTGCGAGCGGCACGGATCGAGCAGCAGCCGCCTGGCCGCTTCGTAGTCGTAGGCGTTGCGGTAGTAGCCCTCGCCCGACTCCCGGTCGTACAGGTGCCGGTCCCTCCACGGATTCTTGAAGTCGTCCAGGGAAGCGCGCAGTACGGGGCGCCCCGCCGCGCTGATGCCTGCGGCCAGTTCGTGTCCGAAGCTCGTCTTGCCAGCGGCGGTGAAGCCGTCGATGCCCACGAGCAGACGGCCGCCGCCCAGGGCCAGGACGCGCTGTGCGACGTGTTCCACGAGCGCCTCTCGCTCGGGGGATGCCGGAGCGGGGCACGGCTGCTGCCAGGTCGAGACCGAGTGGTGCACTGCTGCTTCCTGCGACGTCATTGGGTAAACGTATCTTCGCCTTTCACCTGCGGGAAGTCCGCGTCGACTGGACCGGTTCGCGATCTTTCGCATGGCTGTCCGGGTGGCTACGATCATCAGTGACGGTGCCGTCCACCGTCACCTGCGCCCATGGAGGTCAACCATGTCCAGGACTGCCGGCAGCCATCGCGCCCACCCGATCCGTAACCTCGCGACAGCCGGCGCCGCGGTGGCCGGGCTGTTGCTCGCCGTCGGCTGTTCCTCGGGAGGCGAGGGACCCGGTGAGGCCGCGGGCGGAGTGCCCGTCGTCGAGAAGGGCAAGCTCACCACCTGTACGCACCTGCCGTATCCGCCGTTCCAGTTCGAGCAGGGCGGCAAGATCGTCGGCTTCGACGTGGCGCTGATCGATCTGGTGGCGAAGAACCTGAAGGTCGAACAGAAGATCCTCGACACGCCCTTCGAGAACTTCAAGACCGGTGCGTTCCTGAACTCCGGGGAGTGCGACCTCGCCGCCGCGGGCATGACGATCACCGATGAGCGCAAGAAGAACGTGGACTTCTCGATCCCGTACTTCGACGCCACCCAGGCGCTGCTCGCGTCCAAGAAGAGCGGTGTGACCTCGCTCGCCGACGTCAAGGCCAAGAACGCGAAGCTGGGCGCGCAGGCGGAGACCACCGGTGAGAGCTACGCGAAGTCGCAGGGGTTCGACCCGGTCGCCTTCGAGAGCTCCGACGCCGTGCTCAACGGGCTGCGTACGGGACAGGTCGACGCCGTGGTGATCGACTATCCCGTCGTCCAGGGCTGGCTCAAGGACCAGGCCAACGCCGACGCGTTCGTCCTCGGGCAGAACATCGAGACCGGTGAGCAGTACGGCTTCTCCGTGAAGAAGGGCAACGAAAAGCTGCGGGCCGCCATCGACAAGGCGATCACGGACGCCAAGGCGGACGGTACGTACAACAAGCTGTACGAGCAGTGGATCGGGCCACTGCCCAAGGGCCAGTCGTGACCTCTCGGCTGACCAGGCGGCAGCGTCGCCGTGTCTCGCAGGGCATCCAGTACGCGGTCTTCGTCGCCGCGGTGGTCCTGGTCGCCGTGCTGGCCGACTGGGACAGGCTGCAGAACCAGTTCGCCCAGAAGGACCTGGCGAGCGAGCTGTTCCCGGACATCATCACCATCGCACTGCGCAACACGGTGGTGTACACGATGTCCGGCTTCGCGTTCGGCCTGGTCCTGGGCATGGTCATCGCGCTGATGCGGCTGTCGTCGGTGGCACCGTACCGATGGGTCGCCAGTGTCTACATCGAGCTCTTCCGCGGTCTGCCGGCCCTGCTGATCTTCATTTTCGTGGGTGTGGCGGTGCCGCTGGCGTTCCCGGGGACGGAGATCCCGGGCGGCGTGTACGGCAAGGTCGCCCTCGGTCTCGGTCTGGTCGCCGCCGCGTACATGGCGGAGACGATCAGGGCCGGGATCCAGGCCGTGCCCAAGGGCCAGATGGAGGCGGCGCGCTCGCTGGGGTTCTCGCACGCCCGGGCGATGGTGTCGGTGATCATCCCGCAGGCGTTCCGGATCGTCATCCCGCCGCTGACGAACGAGCTGGTGCTGCTGTTCAAGGACTCGTCGCTGGTGCTGTTCCTCGGTGTCACGCTGAACGAGCGGGAGCTGACCAAGTTCGGCCGGGATCTGGCCAGTCAGACCGCGAACTCGACGCCCATCCTCGTCGCCGGGCTGTGCTACCTGCTGGTGACGATTCCGCTCAGTCTCGTCGTACGCCGGCTCGAGGCCCGCACCGAGAAGGCCAGGTGAGGACGAGATGTCACGGAACGAGATCGAGATCCGGGGCCTGCACAAGTCGTTCGGTGAGAACGAGGTGCTGCGCGGCATCGACCTGGACATCGCGAGGGGCGAGGTGGTGTGCGTCATCGGGCCGTCCGGCTCGGGCAAGTCGACGCTGCTGCGGTGCGTGAACCTGCTGGAGGAGCCCACCGCGGGGAAGGTGTTCGTCGGCGGTACGGAAGTCACCGATCTCGATGTCGACCTCGATGCGGTACGGCGCCGGATCGGCATGGTCTTCCAGCAGTTCAACCTTTTCCCGCATGTGACGGTGACGGAGAACCTCACGCTGCCGCAGCGGCGGGTACTGAAGCGGGACAAGGCACGGGCGGCGGCCGTGGCGCGGGAGAACCTGGAGCGGGTGGGTCTCGCCGACAAGGCCGGCGCGTACCCGGCGCAGCTGTCGGGCGGGCAGCAGCAGCGTGTGGCGATCGCCCGGGCGCTGGTGATGGATCCGGAGGTCATGCTCTTCGACGAGCCGACGTCGGCGCTCGACCCGGAGCTGGTCGGGGAGGTGCTGGCGGTGATGCGGGTGCTGGCCGCGGAGGGCATGACGATGATGGTCGTCACCCACGAGATGAGCTTCGCCCGGGAGGTCGCCGACCGCGTGGTGTTCATGGACGGCGGCGTCATCGTCGAACAGGGCCCTGCGGAACAGGTGGTGGGCGACCCACGGCACGAGCGGACGAGGAACTTCCTCAACCGGATCCTGGATCCGGCGGCCGCGGAGGAGCCGGGGGCGGGCCCGCGTCCGGGTGGCACCGACGGGGACGTACGCAAGGAGAATCCCTGAGCGTTGGGGGCAGGCCTGTGAGGGCTCACGCCGTGGCTGCCCCGACGCGGCGCCCCGCACCCAGCCGAGGACTGTCACGGAGCGCCGGGCGTGGGCATGCCCGGCGAGGAGCATGCCGGCCGGCCTCGGGATCAGAACAATCTGGCGAAACTTCTGATTACCGTGCAACCATGTGATTTTCGGGAGTGTCTCCCCCTTGTGACACCACTGTCCCCGTATCAGGAGAAATGGGGGGACGTCATGTATTACCGTCCGCGCCTTGCGGCTCTCGCCGCGGGTGTTCTTCTCACCGCCGGGGTCGCCGCGACACTCCCGGCTTCCGCGGCTCCGCCGCACTCCACAGCACCGCAGACAGCACTGGTCACGAACGCCCGCTGGGGTGGTCACCTTCGGTGCCGCCTTCGACACCAAGCCGGTGTACAAGACCGCGAAGCTGCATGATCCGGAGCGCTTCGTGATCGATGTCCGCCGCCCGTCCCCCGGCTGCGGCGCATGACCGCGTGCGGAGCGAAGGCGCTGGTCGCAGTCGCACGCTGGGAGCTGCGACCAGGGCCTGTCCGGCCGGATCGACGCGGCGGATCGAGCTCCCTTCACCTGCTCGTCGCCGAGCACGACGAGCAGCGACGAGGTGGCCCAGGTGCTGGACGGTATCGCGAAGGAACTGCGGAAGATGATCGGCGGCAGGCCCGCCAACCGAGAACGCGAGGCCTTTCACGCCTCGGCTACCCGGACGCGCAAAAGCTCCGCCCGGGCCAGTGGGGCAAGACCTGGAAGGAGTGGGCCAGAGGCAGGCGGTCCGGTCGGTTGCCGCGCAGCGGCGCCACTGCTCGGCGGTGAGCGCAGTGGCGATGGGTGGGGCAACGGGCACCGTTCGGGCGATGATGCGGCGGACAACGGGCAGCGCCTGACCGCCCGGATCCCACGAGGGGCAGTGTGACCAGGACGAACACCCGATGTGAAACGGGCACGAACGGGCGCAGCCGATGCCGCGAAGAGCCTGGTCCAATGCGTGTGCTGCTTGTAGAAACGACGCATGGGCCCGAACGGGCGCAGAGCCGCAGCATCAGTGAGCAGCAAGGAAGTGTGCCGTGGACACCGAGGAGCGTCGCCGGGGCATTCTCGAGGCGGCCCGCAATGACGGGTCGGTCGAGGTCAACGGCCTGGCCGGACGGTTCCGGGTCGCCAAGGAGACCATCCGGCGCGATCTGCACGCGCTCGAGGAGCACGGGCTGGTGCGGCGTACGCACGGCGGTGCGTACCCGGTGGAGAGCGCCGGATTCGAAACCACACTGGCGTTCCGCACGACGCGGCACGTGCCGCAGAAGTCGCGGATCGCGGTGGCCGCTGCCGAGCTGCTGGGCGATGCCGAGACGGTCTTCGTCGACGAGGGCTTCACACCGCAGCTGATCGCCGAAGCGCTGCCGCGTGACCGGCCGCTGACGGTGGTGACCGCGTCGCTGGCGGTGGCGTCGGGTCTGGCGGGCGCGGAGCATGTGTCGGTCCTGCTGCTCGGCGGACGGGTCCGCGGAGGCACGCTGGCCACCGTCGATCACTGGGCCGTGCGGATGCTCGCGGGCTTCGTCATCGATCTGGCCTTCGTGGGCGCGAACGGCATCTCCCGGGAGTACGGGCTGACGACTCCCGACCCGGCCGTCGGTGAGGTGAAGGCGCAGGCCATGCGCAGCGCCCGGCGGCATGTGTTCGCCGGGGTCCACACGAAGTTCGGGGCGGTCAGCTTCAGCAGGTTCGCCGATGTGGGCGACTTCGAGGCGATCGTCACCGACAACGGGCTGCCCTCGGCGGAGGCGCGGCGCTACTCGCTCCTCGGTCCACAGGTCATCCGCGTCTGACCCGCCCGTTCAAGGAAATCCCCGCCGGAAGAGCCCGACGCGAGCAGATCCGGCATGCCCGAGAACAAGGAGAGAATCATGGCTCTGAGGCAACGACCATCCGCCGTACGCATCCGGCTCGGCGCGGTGACGGCCGCCGCCGCGCTCCTCGCGGGGTGCGCGGGGGCCGGCGGAAGCAGCGACGCCGCCGACGGTGACACGCTCAACGTCCTGATGGTGAACAACCCGCCGATGGTTCAGCTGCAGAAGCTCACTGCGGACCACTTCACCAAGAGCACCGGCATCAAGGTGCGCTTCACGGTGCTCCCGGAGAACGACGTCCGCGACAAGATCAGCCAGGACTTCTCCAACCAGGCCGGGCAGTACGACATCGCCACCATAAGCAACTACGAGGTGCCGTTCTACGCGAAGAACGGCTGGCTGCACCCCCTGGACTCGTACGCCGCGCAGGACAAGGCCTTCGACCAGGGCGACATTCTCGAGCCGCTGGCCGAATCGCTCACGGCCGCGGACGGCAAGCTCTACGCGGAGCCGTTCTACGGCGAGTCGTCGTTCCTCATGTACCGCAAGGACGTGTTCGCCGCGAAGGGGCTGAAGATGCCCGCGAAGCCGACCTGGCAGCAGGTCGCGGATCTCGCGGCGAAGGCCGACGGGGCCGAGAGCGGGATGAAGGGCATCTGCCTGCGCGGGCTGCCGGGCTGGGGCGAGGTCATGGCGCCGCTGACGACGGTCGTGAACACCATGGGCGGCACCTGGTTCACCAAGGACTGGCAGGCCCGGCTGACCTCTCCCGAGTTCACGAAGGCCACCGAGTTCTACGTCAAGCTCGTGCGCGAGCACGGCGAGGCGGGCGCCGCGCAGGCCGGATACGCCGAGTGCCTCAACAACATGACGCAGGGCAAGACGGCGATGTGGTACGACGCCACGGCCGGTGCCGGGTCGCTGGAGGCCAAGGACTCCCCGGTCAAGGGGAAGATCGGGTACGTACCGGCGCCGGTGGACAGGACAGAGAGCTCCGGCTGGCTGTACACCTGGGCCTGGGGCATGCAGAAGGCGTCCAAGAAGGCCGACAGCGCCTGGAAGTTCATCTCCTGGGCGTCGGGCAAGGAGTACGAGCAGCTGGTCGGCGATCAGGTCGGGTGGGCCGATGTGCCGGCCGGGAAGCGCAGCTCGACCTACGCCAGTCCGGAGTACCGCGAGCAGGCTCAGGCGTTCGCCGAGGTCACCCGGGAGGCGATCGGCGCGGCCGACCCCGTGAACCCGGGAGTGCAGCCGCGCCCGGCGGCAGGCATCCAGTTCGTCGGCATTCCGGAGTTCACCGATCTCGGGACCAAGGTGTCGCAGGAGATCAGCGCGGCGATCGCGGGCCGCAAGTCGGTCGCGGAGGCGCTGGCGGCCTCGCAGAAGCTGGCCGAGAAGGTCGCTGAGGAGTACCGGTGAGTACGTCCGTCGGGACGGCGGCTCCCCTGTCGTCGTCCGCCCGCTCGGCGGTCCCTGTGCGCCCGCGACGTGGCCCGCGCGCCTGGGCCACCCGCGCGCCGCTGCTGCCCGCGCTCGTCTTCCTCATCGCCGTGACGCAGCTGCCCTTCGTGGCGACGCTCGTGATCTCGCTGTTCGACTGGAACTCGCTCGATCCGGAAGCCCGGCGATTCACCGCACTGTCCAACTACGCGTCCGTGGTCTCCGATCCCGCGCTGCGGGACTCCGTACTGACGACGGTGCTGCTGACCGCGACCGTCGTGCTGGTGAGTGTGCTGCTCGGTCTGGCCCTGGCGCTGCTGCTGGACCGTACGTTCGCCGGCCGGGGATTCGTCCGTACGCTGCTGATCACACCGTTCCTGCTGGTGCCGGTCTCCGCCGCCCTGCTGTGGAAGCACGTGCTGTACAACCCGGAGTACGGGCTGCTGAACGGGGCCTGGACCTGGATCGCGGGGTTCTTCGGCGTGACGGACCCCGCGCAGCCGGAATGGGCCTCGGACATGCCGCTCGTCGCGGTCGAGGCGGCGCTGGTGTGGCAGTGGACGCCGTTCATGATGCTCATCCTGCTCGCCGGGCTGCAGAGCCGGCCCGGCGAGATGATCGAGGCCGCCCGGCTGGACGGCGCGAGCAGCTGGCAGATCTTCCGCTGGCTGACGCTGCCCCATCTGCGGCGCTATCTCGAACTCGGCGTGCTGCTCGGCTCGATCTACATCGTGCAGAACTTCGACGCGGTGTTCACGATCACCTCCGGGGGGCTCGGCACCGCCAACCTCCCGTACACCATCTACCAGACCTTCTACCAGGCCCATGAGTACGGGCTCGCGTCCGCGGCGGGTGTGGTCGTCGTGATCGGCACGATGGTGCTCGCGACGTTCGCGCTGCGTGTGGTCTCGTCCCTGTTCCGTGAGGAGGCCGGCCGCGCATGACGACCGCTACTTCTTCGCTCGTCCGGCGTGCGCGGCAGCGGTCCGCCGCACTGGGGCTGCTGGCCTGGGTCGCCGGCCTCGGATTCTGTCTGCCGGCCGCATGGATGCTGCTCACCTCCTTCCATTCGGAGCAGGACGCGGCGACGAACCCGCCGTCCGTCGCCGCCCCGCTCACCCTCGACGGCTACCGGACGTTCTTCGCCGGGGGCGGGGCCGGGCCGCCGTGGCCACCGCTGATCAACTCCGCGACTGCAGCGGTGCTCTCCACGGTGCTGGTCCTGGTGCTGGCGCTGCCCGCGGCGTACGCGCTGTCGATCCGGCGGGTGCCCAAGTGGACGGATGTGATGTTCTTCTTCCTGTCCACGAAGATGCTGCCGGCCGTCGCCGGTCTGCTGCCGATCTATCTGTTCGCGAAGAACGCGGGGCTGCTGGACAACATCTGGCTGCTGATCCTGCTCTACACCTCGATGAATCTGCCGATCGCGGTGTGGATGATGCAGTCGTTCCTCGCCGATGTGCCGGTGTCGATCATCGAGGCGGCGCAGGTGGACGGGGCGCGGCTGCCGACGGTGCTGGCGCGGGTGGTCGCGCCGGTCGCCGGGCCCGGGATCGCCGCGACGGCCCTGATCTGCTTCATCTTCAGCTGGAACGAGTTGCTGTTCGCCCGGGTGCTGACGGGGGTCGTCGCCCAGACCGCGCCCGTCTTCCTCACCGGATTCGTCACCAGCCAGGGGCTGTTCCTGGCTCAGCTGTGCGCCGCGTCCGTCGTTGTGTCCCTGCCGGTGCTGGCCGCCGGTTACGCCGCCCAGGACAAGCTCGTCCAGGGCCTTTCCCTTGGAGCTGTCAAATGAGGGCCGCGATCGTCGAAGCCCCCGGCAAGGTGTCCGTCACGACCGTCCCCGACCCGTCGCCCGGCCCCCGCGACGTCGTCGTCAAGGTGGCGTCGTGCGGGCTGTGCGGAACCGATCTGCACATCCTGCAGGGCGAGTTCGCGCCGACGCTCCCGATCGTGCCGGGCCACGAGTTCGCGGGAGAGGTCGTCGCCGTCGGTTCCGAGGTCACCGAGCTCGCGCCGGGCGACCGGGTCGCCGTCGATCCTTCCCTGCACTGCCATGAGTGCCGCTACTGCCGTGCCGGGCGGGGCAACCTGTGCGACCGCTGGGCGGCGATCGGGGTCACGGTGCCGGGCGGTGCGGCCGAGTTCGCGGTGGCGCCGGTGGCGAACTGTGTACGGCTGCCGGACCACATCGACGTCCGGGACGCGGCGCTGATCGAACCGCTGTCCTGCGCGGTGCGCGGCTACGACGTGCTCAGCGGCACGCTCGGCGCGAGTGTGCTGATCTACGGCTCCGGGACGATGGGCCTGATGATGCTGGAGCTCGCCAAGCGCACCGGAGCGGCCGGCGTCGACGTCCTGGACATCAATCCGGAGCGCCTCGCGACGGCGGAGCTCCTCGGCTGCTCGGCGACGGCGGCCACGGCGCAGGAGCTGGACCGGGCTCCGGGCGGCTGGGATGTGGTCATCGACGCGACGGGCAACGCCGCGGCCATCCAGGACGGGCTCGGTCGGGTCGCCAAGGGCGGGACGTTCCTGCAGTTCGGTGTCAGCGACTACGCGACGACGGCGGTGATCGAGCCGTACCGCATCTACAACCAGGAGATCACCATCACCGGTTCGATGGCGGTGCTGCACAGTTACGAGCGGGCCGCGGCGCTGTTCGCCACCGGGGTGCTCGACCCTGGGGTGTTCATCAGCGACCGGCTGTCGCTGGAGCAGTACCCGCAGGCGATCGACCAGTTCCGGGCGGGGCAGGGCCGCAAGATCGTGGTGGAGCCGTGAGCGGCGGGCCCGGAGCCGATGCGGTCCTCGTGCTGGGCGAGGCTCTGATCGATCTCGTACCGGTCTCTCAGGACCCGGAGTTGAGGCGCGCGCAGCCGGGCGGCGCGCCGGCGAACGTCGCCGTGGGTCTGGCCCGGCTGGGCACGCCGGCCGCGTTCGCGGGCGGTTTCGGCGGGGACTCGTTCGGGCGCACCGTCGAGGAATGGCTGCGCTCCGCGGGCGTCGGCACGCAGCTGTGCGCCCGCTCGTCGTTGCCGACGGCGCTGGCGGTCGCCGATCCGGGGCCGCAGGGGAACGGCTACCACTTCCATCTGCGGGACACGGCCACGTTCCGGCTGCCGGAGGTGACAGCGCGGGAGGTGTCCGGCTTCGGCGCCGTCTACGCGGGCGGTCTGGCCGCCGTCGTCGAACCCGCGGCCGGGGCGGTCGCGCTGGCGGCGCGCGAGGCCGCGGAGCACGGGCTGCTGGTCGTGGATCCCAATGTGCGTGGTGAGGCGGACGACGGCCGGGAGCTGCTGCGGGAGCTCTGCACACTGGCGCAGGTGGTGAAGGCGAGCGACGAGGACCTGGCGTTGCTCTGGCCGGGGACGGATCCGGAGGTGTCGGCGAGCAGACTGGCCGGGGAGGGCCGGCTCGTCGTCATGACCCGCGGTGCCCGGGGCGGTACGGCCTTCACTTCGTCCGCCGCGCCGGTGTCGGTGCCGGCCGTGCCGGTCGCCGTGGTCAACACGATCGGCGCCGGGGACGCGTTCATGGCCGGGGTGCTCGCCTGGCTGGCCGCTGCAGGGCTCCTTCGGCGCGGGGCGCCGGCCGGTATCGGCGCGGGACCGGCCGGGGCCATGCTGGCGTATGCCGCCGAGGTCGCGGCAATGGTGTGCGCGCGGAGCGGCGGGTGCGTGCCCCCCGTGCACGCGCCCGCCGCCCCTTCCTCCGCCCCCGCTCCCGCCGGCAACGGCTGAGGTCCTGGCCTTGCCGGCGGCGGGGTGGCCGGGCGATCACGCCACGGCCGCCACGGATCAGTACGGCTCGGCGGACCGTGGCGTTCAGCGACGGGCGAAGGCGTTTGTGGAGGTGTTCATGAAGGCGTTCATGAAGGCGTTCATGAAGGCGTCCCCGGGACGGCACCCGGGCGCGCCGCAGCCTTAGAGTCTGGTCGTGCACATGTCGTGCGTGTGCGTCGAGTGCACATGTCGTGCGTGTGAGATGACGCCGCTGGGCAGCCCGGCGGTTCACTCTTCGGGGAGGCATCGGGATGACCGCAGATGCGACTGCTTCCGGGCGGGACACCGTCGTGGCCGGACCGAGGCGGCTGCCGGGGCTCGGCAATCTGCCCGCGTTCGCACGCGACCCGCTCGGCTTCTTCGAACGGCTGCGGGACCGAGGGGACTTCGTGGAGTGGCGGCTCGGGCCGCAGCGCGCTCTGTTCGTGTCGCGTCCCGAGCACATCGGGGAGCTGCTGACCGGCATCGAGACCGTCTTCCGCCACCCCGAGCTGGGCTGGGCGTTCAAGCTGGTGCTCGGGGACGGTGTGGTGACGTCGGAAGGACCGGCCTGGCGGCGCAAGCGTGCGCTGGTCCAGCCCGCGGTGCGGCCCCGCCAGGTGCGGTCCTACGCAGGGACGATGGCTCAGTGCGCGGCCGAGCTGCTGGACGCATGGCAGCCCGGGCAGCACATCGACGTGCGGCGGGAGATGCTGGCGCTCACTCAGCGGATCGCCGTGCGAACGCTGTTCGGCGCCGATACGGCCGGACGGGAGGACGTGATCGGCTCGGCCATGGATGTGGCCCAGCGAGCGATCGGCGACGAGTTCCGGGGCATCACGCTGTTTCTGCCGCCGTGGGTGGCGACACCCGGCCGCCGAAGGCTGCGCAGCGCCGTCGCGGTGATCGACGCCGAGGTGGGCCGGGTGACCGGGGAGCGACGGCGCAGCGGTGCGGAGCGGGACGATCTGCTGAGCCGGCTGCTGGCGGCGCGCGACGAGGAGGGGCGGCCGCTGTCCGACAAGGAGGTCCGCGACGAGGCGGTCACGCTGTACATCGGCGGGCACGAGACGACGGGCACCACGCTGACCTGGGCCTGGTATCTGCTGTCCCGGAATCCCCAGGCCCGTGCGCGGCTCGGCGAGGAGCTGGACCGCGTCCTCGCCGGCCGTACGCCGGACTTCGACGATCTGCGGCAGCTCCCGTTCACCGAGCAGGTGGTGAAGGAGACCCTGCGGCTGTTCCCTCCGGTGTGGCTGATGACGGGGATAGCGAAGGAGGGGTCGACGCTGGGCGGGCTGCCGGTGCCCGAGGGGACGGTGGTGTGGTCGAGCCAGTGGAGCGCACACCGGGACGCACGCTGGTTCCCCGAGCCCGAGGCGTTCCGGCCGGAGCGGTGGGACGCCGGGGCCGAGCCGGGCGTGCCCGACCATGCCTGGTTCCCGTTCGGCGGTGGTGCCCGGGCTTGTCTGGGGGCGCGGTTCGCCATGGTCGAGGCAGTGCTGGTGCTGGCGACGCTGGCGCAGCGCTTCCACGTCGACACGGGCCCGGGCGAGGTGCCGCCGAGGACCGGACTGACGCTGCAGCCCGGCGCTCCGGTGCGCGCCGTGCTGCGGCCCACCGGGGCGCCTGGAGTTACCGTGGCCCCATGACCGAACGCGACGCGGGGCACGCTGCGGGGCACGAGCCGGACGCGGTGGACATCAGCCCCACCGACTGGGTGGCCCAACAGGCCACGTTGTACGAGGAGTCGGGCGGAACGAAGGGGACGACCATACAGGGCGCTCCCTGCCTCCTGCTCGACTACCGCGGGCGGCGCTCGGGCGCCTGGCGCCGCACCGTCCTCATCTACGGCCGCGACGGCGACGACTATCTGATCGTGGCCTCCAACGGGGGCGCGGACCGGCACCCGCTGTGGTACCTGAATCTGCGGGACGAGCCGGATGTGTGGCTCCGCGTCGGCACACAGCGGTTCCCGGCGCGTGCCGAGACCCTGAAACCGGACGAGAAGGCCCGGGTCTGGCCGCACCTGGTTGACGTGTTCGCTCCGTACGCCGGGTATCAGCAGCGCACGGTGCGCGACATTCCGGTGGTACGGCTGACGCGGGTCGATGACCGTCCATGATGCTGAGCCGGTCGGCCAGTAGGGCCTTAGGCATATGTCGGAAGCACCACCGTATCGAGTGTTGCCAAATGGCTTACGTGTCCTCGCCGCCTGTGCAACAGTCGTAACCGGTCCTTTCCTCAGACCTGGCCGTGCCGCGCCTGTATCGGAGTACGACATGCCGTCCCATCTGTTCGCGGACCGTCCCGCCCCGCAACCGCCCCGGCGCGGCACGGTGGACGAGCTGATCTCACAGACCCGCCGCCTGCGCGGCGATGTGGACGCGGTCCGGCGCGACGCGGTGGTGGACGAGGACGATCCGCAGGGCCGCTGGCAGCGCGCGCTGTGTGATCTGGCGGTGCATCATCTCGATGATCTCGGCGCGCACTTGGGGCAGCTCAAGGAAGGCCTGCCCACTCTGCCGGAGCTGCTCGACGCTCTGGACGAGGAGGAGGGGCCCGGGCCGTACGAGGGCATGGCTCCGCGCACCGGTTCGCTGCTCAGCCGGGTCGGCAGTGCCGAGTGGAATCTGCTGACGGACGAGGTCAGTTGGTCGGAGGAGCTGTACCAGATCTTCGGGAGGCCCACCAAGAGCGGCCCCATGTCACTGGACGAGCTGCCTTCCATGGTGTTCGCCGAGGACCAGGGCCTGCTCACTGCGCTGTTGACGGACTGCCTCATCGACGGGAAGCCGATCGACGACGAGTTCCGCATCGTCCGGGCCGACGGCCGTGTCCGTACGCTCCACATGATGGGTGAGCCGGTGCTCGACGCCGACGGTTGCACCGCATCGATGTGGGCGGTCTTACGGGATGTCAGCGAGCTGCGCCGGACACAGCGTGCCGTGCGTGAGTCACGGGACACGCTCGCCCGCCGACAGCACATCGACCGGACCGAGCGCCGGATCACGGTGGAGATGCAGGAGGCGGTCCTGCCGCCCTGGCGTGGTTCGCTCACCCTCCCCGAGGACGGCCCCAAGGCGCTGGACCTGGCGGGCCACTATCTGCCGTCCGCAACCAGCGCACTGATCGGCGGGAACTGGTTCGACGCGCTCGAACTGCCCGGCGACCGAACACTGTTGAGCGTCGGCGACCTCACCGGCCATGGCGTGACCGCCACTTCGACGATGACGATGCTCCTGGGCGCGCTGCGCGGCATGGCCGTGGCAGGCATCCACCCCGGTCCGCTGATGGGTCACCTCAATCAGCTGCTGGACTCCGCGGCGCAGCCGGCACTCGGCAGCGCGGTGTGCTGCCACTACGACACGAGGACCCGGCTGCTGCGCTGGGCGCAGGCGGGACACCCGGCCCCGCTGCTGTTCCGCGGCGGGACAGGGCGTGCGCTGACTCAGCCGGACGGGGTGCTCCTCGGGGCGACGACCGGAGCGGCGTACGAGCAGGCTGAAGTGGAGTTGTACCCGGGGGATGTGCTGGTGTTGCACACGGACGGGCTGACGAGGGGTGCCGACGCCCGCGACGGGTCCGACGTGGACCGTCTGCTCGCTCTCGCCCCCCGCTTCGCCGTCTGCCACAACGCACAGGAATGCGTACGGTTGATCGTCGAGGAGTTCGGCGAGAGCGAGCGTCAGGACGACGCCTGCGTGATGATCGCCTGCATCAGCGGGTAGCGAGTAGGGATCGCGGACCGGACAGGACGAACCGAAGACGGGTCGAAAGCGGTCCTCAAGCGGGCAGAAATCGTCAGGGGCCCGGCACGAATTGTCTGCGTGGTCGGGTGCCCCGGCCCCCGGGGGATCTGGGTTCGGAACTGCGGGGTTCAGATCTGCCGTCGGATCTCCGGGTTGGAGCTGCGGTCGAATCGCCGGATCACGGCTACGGCCGGCTCTCCCGGTCAGATCTGTGGGTCAGGCTTGCGGATCAGGTCTGCGGGTCAGATCTCCGCGCTTCTCTGACGCTTCGACGGGCTTTGAGGCAGGGCGAGTTGGATCTCCTCTCGGAGGTCCTGGATCCTCGCGTATCCCGCGTACTGTCCAGTGAGCCGGTACATCTCGCGCAGCCGGTCCCAGGTGCGGTGCGACGAGGTCTCCCCCATCGACACCAGCGCCAACCGAGCGTATCGGTCCGCCTGTTCCGGGTCGTCGGCGATGAAGCAGGCCGAGGCCAGGGAGATGTAGTCGAAGATCTTGGATCGCTGTCGGCCGCCCTCCCGCAGTTCCAACGCCTGCTTGGCGTGGCGCTGCGCGGTGCTCGCGGCGGCGGGTTCGTGCTCGGCGAGGGTGCGGTAGGCGAGGGCCTGCATTCCGTGCAGGTCCGCCTCGTCGAACATCTGCATCCAGCTGGGCGGTGGCACATCTCCCTTGTCGGAGACGAACAGTTCCTCGGCTTCGCCGAGGGTGCGGCGCATGGCCTGGCCCTTGCCCATCGAGGCCTGCGCCCAGGCTTCGATGGTGCGCAGCATCGCGTGCGTCCGCGGCAGGGTCTGCTCGCCGGAGCCGGACTTGGCGAGCTTCATCAGATCGAGGGCGTCGTCCGGACGGCCGAGGTGCACCATCTGGCGGGCCGCCCTGGAGAGTGCTTCGCCGGCGCGGGGGCGGTCGCCGCCCTCGCGGGCCGCGTGGGCGGCGATGACGAAGTACTTCTGTGCGGTGGGTTCGAGGCCGACGTCGTGGGACATCCAGCCGGCGAGGACGGCGAGGTTGGCAGCGACGCCCCACAGGCGCCGCTGGAGATGGTCGGGGTGGCGGTAGGCGAGCATGCCGCCCACTTCGTTGAGCTGGCCCACGACGGCCTTGCGCTGGAGCCCGCCGCCGCGGGCCGCGTCCCAGGCGCGGAACACTTCGACGGAGCGCTCCAGTGCCTCGATCTCCTGCGACCCGATGGGGGCGGCCTCATAGCGGTCGAACCCAGCGGGGTCGGCGTGCAAGGGATCGTCGATGCGGGAAGCCCACGAAGGCGAGGTGGTGTTGGCGAGTGCGGGGTCGGTGTGCAGCCAGTCGTGCATGGCGCTGCTGAGTGCGGAGCCTGCGGCGAGCGCGGCGCCCGCGCCCACCAGGCCACGTCGGTTGAGCATGAGGTCCATTCCCGTGAATTCGGTGAGGACCGCCGCCGTACGTTCGGGCGCCCATGGCAGGCCGTCAGGGTTCTTCATGCTGCTGACGTCTCGCCGTTTCCCTGTGCGCCCGTGCCGTACGAACCCGAGGTCCTCGATGGTCACGACACGGCCGAGTCGCTCGGTGAACAAAGCTGCCAGCACTCTGGGCACGGGATCGCGCGGGGTCTCCCCCATGTCGATCCAACGCCGCACGCGCGAGGTGTCGGTCGCCAGCTGGGGGTGGCCCATGGCCGCCGCCTGCCGGTTCACGAGCCGCGCGAGCTCGCCTTTGGACCAGCCGGCGAGGCCGAACAGGTCTGCAAGGCGGGTGTTGGGTTCTCCGGTCACGTCAAGCCCCCAGGTTCTCGGCTGAGTTGACAGTAACCGCCTGTCAGATGCGTGGCGACTATTCGCCAGGGTTCGCCAGGGTGCGCCAGATGGTGTGCCACCCATGACTGGGTGTCAGTTAGGAACGCGCCACCCCGCCCCGGCGGCCCCACCGCATTCCCCAGGGTGCCCAAGGCTTCCGGGGCAGGGGCGCGCACGCGACTTGTCGGCACACGAAGGGATCTGTCTCGCCCATGTACACAGCATCGTCCTCCGTGTCCGCCCCGCCCCGACCGCAGCGTTCCGTGCAGGCCGGCAGCGGGCCGTTTCTCGATCCCGCCACCGTCGGCCGTACCCGGCGGTGGCCGGGGACGGTCAGCCAACCGCTCAGCGGGAGAATCGACTTGTCCGGCCCTCAGGGCGCGCAGCTCCGCATGGCGATCGCGTCGGTGCACCGCATCTGCCCGGAGTTCAATCCGGTCCAGGTGCTGCGCAGAAGCGGCCGGTCGGTCCTGCTCGTCGGCACCACAGGGCGCACGACCGCGGTTGCCAAGTGCTTACTGGACCAGTCGCCGGTGTGGGCCGAGCACCTCCGGCACGAAATAGCGGCATACCGTGCGTTCGTCCGGCACCGCCCGCCGGTGCGGGTGCCGCGGCTCATCGCCGCGGATCCGGACAACTGCACGCTGGTGATCGAGCGGATGCCCGGCCGTCCGGCCGCCCTCGCCCGGCATCCGTCGGAGGCTCCGCCGCGCGCGGACGTCCGGGCGGCGCTCGGAGCGATCACACGGCTGAACACATGGCGGCCGCCGGCCGGGATGTTCGACGCGCCGCTGGACTACGCGTCGCGGATCGCCCGCTATCACGAGCTCGGGCTGTTCACCGACCGTGACCTGGGCGATCTGCAGAAGCTGCTGCACGGTCTGGCGCATGCCGGCGGTCGGCAGGGCGTGGGCCAGTTCTGTCACGGCGACGCGCTGCTCTCGAACATTCTGCTGGCTCCGACGGGTCCGGTACTGGTCGACTGGGAGCACGCGGGCTGGTACCTGCCGGGGTACGACCTCGCGACGCTCTGGGCGGTCCTGGGCGACGCCCCGGTGGCGCGGCGGCAGATCAGCCAGCTGGCTCAGCAGTCGGGTCCCGCGGTGCGGGACGCGTTCCTGGTGAACCTGATGATGGTGCTGACCCGGGAGATCCGGACGTACGAGACGGCGGTGCAGCGGACGATGCGGGAGGCGGCTCCGGCCGGGACCGTCCAGCCGCAGCACGGCGGGATCTCGTCCGGGGAGGAGCAGCGGCTGCTGTTGCGGCGGCTGCACGACGACTGCGCGCTGGCACGGCGGGCCGTGCGCGCTGCGGTCGGCACTCGCTGACCGTCCGATACGGGGGAAGAGCGCTGCGCGCCCAGTGCCGACACACTGGACGCGCAGCGCTCTGTTGGTTGTGCCGCCAGGGCCCACCGACACCCGCGAGCTCCGCTCGTCCTCACCGCACCCCAGGCGGCCCGTACAGCCTCGACGCGGCCCGCTCCCCCGCTCCCCCTCCCCCGCTCGGGCCGACCGACAGCCGGCTCAGAGCCTGTCCTGGCGGAGCGGCACGCCCCGGGACCACGGGATTCAACTCTTGCCGCCCGTACGGACATTGGTCCATTCCGGTGAAGCGTTGCAGGCCACCGCGCCACCAGCGCTGATCCATTGACGGGACCATCGGACAGCCGCTACCCCTGTAGGCGAGTTCAGCCCTGCGTGTCCCCTTGCGCATCACCCGCCCCTGGAGGCTGCCGTGCCGGAATCCGCTCGTCCACGACCGAGAAGTATCCGCGGACGCGTGCTCAGGGCCGGTGGCGCCGTGGCGTCCGCGGCCCTGCTGCTGCCTCTGGTCTCGGCCGCCCCGTCCGCCACCGCGGAACAGCCGGCGTCCGACGCGCTGCAGCGGGAGTTCGCCGCCGCGGCCGCCGAGTACCGGGTGCCGCAGAGCGTTCTGCTGGGTGTCTCCTACCTCCAGTCCCGCTGGGACGGGCATGGCGGCGCGCCGAGTGTCACCGGCGGGTACGGCCCGATGCATCTGACCGACGCGAGGACGGCGCTGGCCGAGGCGCCGCACCATTCGCACGGCGTGGAGGACGCGCGCGGGGACGCCTCCCGGGCACCGATGACCGGCCGTGACAGGGCGGACGGGACCTGGGCAGCCCTGTCCGTCCTGCCGGACCGGCTGCGGACGCTGGAGCGGGCTGCGGAACTCACCGGCATCTCGGGTGACCAGCTGCGCACCAGCCCCGCCGCGAACATCCGGGGTGGCGCGGCCCTGCTCGCCGCCGCGCAGAAGCAGCTCGGCCAGGAGCTCAGCGCCGATCCGGCGGACTGGTACGGGGCGGTGGCACGGTTCTCCGGAGCCGACGACACGGCGACAGCGACGACATACGCCGACGATGTGTACGACATCATCCGCTCCGGTCAGCGGCGCACCACCGACAGCGGCCAGCTGGTCGCGCTGCCCGCCGACGCCGGCCTGCGCCCGGACACGGCGACCACCGCGCGGCTCGGCCTGCGCAGCGTCGACGCGGAGCAGACGGAGTGCCCGCAGACGGTGGCGTGCGAGTGGATCCCGGCGCCGTACGAGGAGTTCGGCGACGGCGACTACGGCAATCACGACAAGGCCGACCGGCCCGCGTCCCAGTCGATCAGGTACATCGTCATCCATGACACCGAGGCCACCTGGGACACCACCCTCCAGCTCGTCCAGGACCCGGAGTATGTGTCCTGGCAGTACTCGCTGCGCTCCTCCGACGGCCACATCGCACAGCATCTGCGGCTGAAGGACGTCGGCTGGCATGCCGGGAACTGGTACGTCAACGCCAAGTCGATCGGCCTGGAGCACGAGGGCTTCCTCGTCAGCCCCGACGCCTGGTACACCGAGGCGATGTACCGCGCCTCCGCACGCCTCGTGCGGTATCTCGCGAAGCGGTACGACATCCCGCTGGACCGCCAGCACATCATCGGCCATGACAATGTGCCGGGCACGGTGCCCTCGACGATCCCCGGGATGCACACCGACCCGGGTCCGTACTGGGACTGGGCGCACTACTTCGCACTGCTCGGCCGGCCGTTCGTGCCGTCCGGGGGTCCGGGCACCGCCGCGGTGACGATCCGTCCGGACTATGCGCAGCACCAGCCGTTCTACACGAGCTGCTCGAAGCCGGGAGATGCCTGTGCCCCGCACGGTTCGGGCGCGGTACGGCTGCACACCGCGCCGGACGAGTCCGCCCCGCTGGTCAAGGACGTCGGTCTGCGCCCGGGCGGCGGGGACTCCACGAACGGCGTCAACGACACGGGCGCCAGGGCCTCGACGGGCCAGCGGTACGCGGTCGCGGAGCGGCGTGGCGACTGGACGGCGATCTGGTACCTCGGCCAGAAGGCCTGGTTCCTGAACCCGCGTACGCAGCCGACCGCGGTGGCCGCGCGGGCCGTGGTCCTCACGCCCCGGGAGGGTCTGGCGGAGGTACCGGTGTACGGACGGGCCTACCCGGAGGCGTCCGCGTACCCGGCGGGTGTGCCCGTGCAGGCCGTGACACCGCTGCCGTACAAGCTGTTCGCGGGCCAGAAGTACGTGGTCGGCGACCTGACTCCGGGCGAGTACTACTTCGCGCAGACGTTCGACACGACAGGGCACAGGGTGGTGCGGGGCAAGGAGATGTACTACGAGATCCAGTTCGGGCACCGGGTCGCGTTCGTGAAGGCGGCTGACGTGCGCGTGATGATTGGTTAGCCGGGCCCTGGCGGTTCATCCGGACGGGTGATCACCGCCGCCGCGTGGGCCGGAAGGGCGACGGGTAGGGCTGGCCCGTACGCGACCGGTCCGCGCGGCTAGGGCGTGTTGCGAAAGTAGCGCCGTCCGCCCGGAGGGCGGGGCCCGCGGCGTCTGGTGCGTGCGATCGCAAGGCGGTGGGGGCACCTCCCAGGCGCAGCTCTGGGGGGAGATCATCCTCGTACTGGACGTACGTGGATGAGTCCGACAACGCAGCGTGGGGGCACCTCCCGTGCCCGCAGGGCTACGGGGGAGCGCGTGCCAGGCGTCGCGGGCCAGACGGGACTTTCGCAACACGCCCTGGCGCGGACGCTCACCGAAAGGCCGGGCATGCATGGGACAGCCCTTCGAACTGCCGGATTTCTACGTACCGTATCCGGCACGTCTCAACCCTCATGTCGATGCGGCGCGGCAGCACACCAGGGAGTGGGCGCGCCGCATGGGCATGCTGGAGGGGTCGGGGATCTGGGAGTCCAAGGATCTCGAAGCGCACGACTACGCCCTGCTGTGCGCGTACACGCACCCGGACTGTTCGGCCGAGGCGCTGTCACTGGTGACGGACTGGTACGTGTGGGTGTTCTTCTTCGACGACCACTTCCTCGAGGTGTTCAAGCGCAGCGGGAACATGCGGGGCGGCAAGGCGTATCTGGGCCGGCTGCCGGCGTTCATGCCGCTGGATCCGGCACAGGGCACCCCGGAGCCGACGAACCAGGTCGAGGCGGGTCTGGCCGATCTGTGGGCGCGGACCGTGCCGAGCATGTCGCCCGCGTGGCGGGCCCGTTTCGCGTCGGCGACCGAGCATCTGCTGAACGAGTCCATCTGGGAGCTCGACAACATCAACGAGGGACGGATCGCCAATCCCGTCGAGTACATCGAGATGCGCCGCAAGGTCGGCGGCGCGCCGTGGTCGGCGGGGCTCATCGAGTACGCGGCAGGCGCGGAGTTGCCCGTGCAGGTGGCCGGTGCCCGGCCGCTGCGGGTGCTCACCGAGGCGCGGGCCGCGCTGCGACGGGCCCTGGACGTCATGCTCGACAGCCGGCTGTGGGAGCTCCAGAACCAGGCGCAGCACCGGGTGCCCGACCCGTCGACTACATCGAGATGCGGCGCCACACCTTCGGCTCCGATCTCACGATGATGCTCTGCCGGCTGCGGCACGAGGGTGAACTTCCGCCCGGTATCCACCGCAGCGGGACGATGCGGAGCCTGAAGAGCTCCGCGTCGGACTACGCCATGCTGGTCAACGACCTCTTCTCGTACCAGAAGGAGATCGAGGTCGAGGGTGACGTGCACAACTGCGTGCTGGTCGTGCAGTCGTTCTTCGGCTGCGACCATCCGAGCGCGGTCGCGATCACGGATGATCTGATGCGTTCGAGGATGCGTCAGTTCCTGTATGTGAAGGATCATGAACTCCCCGTGCTGTACGAGGAGTTCAACCTGGACGCCAAGGGCAGGGCCGCCTTCGACGCCTGTGTGCGGGAGCTGGAGGACTGGATCGCGGGCATCGTGAACTGGCACCGGGGCGTGCGGCGCTACGGGGCCGAGGACGTGCGCCGCGGGGCGGGTTCCCCGTTGCGGACCGACGGGCCCATGGCACTGGGGATGTCGGCGGTACGGATCCTCGATCTGTTCCGGCCGGCCGCCGGTGTCGGTTCGGGCACCGGTGTCGTACGGTTTTAGGCCCCGCTTGCGTCATCGAGCGTAGCCCAGTGCGGAGCCCGGTCCACCGGTCCACAGGGTCTTCTCGTTGAGCTGGACGCGCTCGGCGGCGAGGGTTCCGTAGACGGTGGCGCCGAGCGCGCCACCGCCGACGGGCAGGGTCTCGCGTTGCCAGTCGGTGGCGGGAGCTCCGCACCAGAGTGTCCATTCATCGGAGGAGTCGACGCGCTTGGTCGAGTGCCGGTCAGCGGTGGCAGCCTCTGCCGTCGCCCCCTCAACTCCCAGCGACAGAGGCCCGATGCGGCGAGCGTCGACTTCATCGTGGCCTGCGACTGATCCTCTGAGTCATGTCCAGTCACGCCAAAAGTCCGATGAATGGCGTGACAAGGCTCATGACAAGACCGTCGCTTGGACGGAGTTCGCCCGTGCTCGGACTTCTCGCCCGAGGGAGGGTTCAGCCCTGCTGGAAGAGCTCCGCGGGCAGCGGCTTCAGCAGCGCGTACAGATCGTCGGTGATCGGCCGGTCCCAGCTGGCGATGGTGACGAGAACGTTGTCGCTGCGGTCGAACTGGACGCAGGAGATACGGCTTTCGGAGAGCTTGATCCTGCGGACGATCAACAGGTTGTCGCCTTGCATGACGGGGACGTCCTCGGTACCGACGACCGTGACCTCGTCGTCGTTCTCCAGCGCCGCGAGGAGCTGGGCGACCTCGAAGGGCACCTGGCCCTCGGTGAGCTCCCGGGCGGGCGAGCCCTCCGGCAGATTGCCGATGATCATCGCGGGGCCGCGGCCGCCGAACAGGTCGTAGCGCAGGAAGACACCCTGGCAGCTGCCGTCCGGCGCGGGCAGCAGGCCCGCGCCCAGATTGCCGGGCCAGTCCCCCGGGTCCATGGCCAGGACATCGAAGTCCGGGCCCGCGGGAGTGGCGGCGCTGCGGCGGCGGAGGAAGGACATGCCGCCATGGTACGTGTCCGGGCGCCCCGTCGACCGACCCGGGTTCCCGTCCCACGGCACGGTCCGACGGCGGCGCCTGCCGGGGCGCCCGTCAGGCGGATCGCGTGGCCAGATCACGCAGGAGAGTGACGGCCTCGTCGGCACGGTCGTAGGGCACGAACAAGTGGTCGTGGTGGAAGCCCGCGACGACGTTGCAGCTCAGGCCCGCGTCGGCGAGCACACGGGCGACGGCGGCGGTCAGTCCGACGGCTTCCAGCGCGGAGTGCACGCGCAGGGTGATCCAGCCGGCGACGTACGCGTAGGCCAGCCCGGCGGCGTCGGCCTCCTCCTGGCGCACGACAAGGGTGAGGCCCTCGTCCTCGGCGACGGTGACGACGGGGGTGAGGCCCGTTGGAACCGGGCCGCCGACGGTGGCGAAGACATAGCGGCCCGGGTTCAGTTGGGGCCGCATTCCGGTCAGCAGGCGGCGCAGATCACGCTCTCCACTCATGATCAACATCCTAGGCCACCCATTACCTCCTTGCATCCGTCACAGAATCCAGAAGAGACCCTTCCGAACCCAGGCGAACTGCCGATTCGGATCTACGATCCACAAATCGCTTGAGTGGGCGTCCGAGGTCCAGGCGCACCACCCGCGCGCCGCGTCGGGTCAGGTGAGGTCGAACTCTCCCTCGCGGGCGTTGAGCACGAAGGCACGCCATTCGGCCGGAGTGAAGATCAGTGACGGGCTCTCGGGGCGGGCACCGTTCCGCATCGCGATGAAACCCTCGACGAAGGCGATCTGGACGTCCCCCGCTCCTTGACTGCCCGACTGCCAGTTGGCCTGGCTCAGATCGAGGTCCGGCTTGTCCCACCCCGAAAGCGGCTGCTGCGTGGTGATGGTCTCGGCCACGTCCGTACTCCTCCCGGTTCGTCGTCCGGGCTCAGACTAGCGATCGTCGCCGGTCGCGGACAGGCCGCGGCGGGCCGACCGCGGCCGGCCCGGGCGGCGCCCGGGGGTCAGTTCGAGGGCGGCTCCGAGCCGACCAGCCATATGGAGAAGAACTGTGATCCGCCCCCGTAGGCGTGGCCGAGCGCCTTGCGGGCGCCGTCCACCTGATGCTCACCCGCCTGCCCCCGCACCTGCAGGGCCGCCTCGGCGAACCGGATCATTCCGGAGGCACCGATGGGGTTGGTGGAGAGCACCCCGCCGGACGGGTTCACGGGCAGATCACCGTCCAGTTCCGTGACGCCGGACTCGGTGAGCTTCCAGCCCTCGCCCTCCGCCGCGAAGCCGAGGTTCTCCAGCCACATCGGCTCGTACCAGGAGAACGGGACGTACATCTCGACGGCGTCGATCTCCCGGCGCGGATCGGCGATCCCGGCCTGCCGGTAGACGTCGGCCGCGCAGTCCTTGCCCGCCTGCGGGGAGACGAAGTCCTTCCCGGCGAAGAGGGTGGGCTCGCTGCGCATCGCGCCGCCGTGCACCCAGGCCGGGGGGTGCGGTGAGCGGGCCGCGCCCGCCCGGTCGGTGAGGATCATCGCGCAGGCGCCGTCGGACGACGGGCAGGTCTCCGAGTAGCGGATCGGGTCCCACAGCATCGGCGAGGACTGCACCTTCTCCAGGGTGATGCCGTGCTCGTGCAGATGGGCGTACGGATTCTTCAGGGCGTTGCGCCGGTCCTTGTACGCGACGAGGGAGCCGACCGTGTCGGGTGCGCCGGTGCGGCGCATGTACGCCCGTACGTGCGGGGCGAAGAAGCCGCCGGCGCCCGCGAGGAGGGGCTGCTGGAACGGAATGGGCAGCGACAGTCCCCACATGGCGTTCGACTCGGACTGTTTTTCGAAGGCGACAGTGAGGACGGTGCGGTGGACGCGGGCCGCGACCAGGTTCGAGGCGACGAGGGCGGTGGAGCCACCGACCGAACCCGCGGTGTGGACGCGGAGCATGGGTTTGCCGACGGCGCCGAGCGCGTCGGCGAGGTAGAGCTCCGGCATCATCACGCCCTCGAAGAAGTCGGGGGCCTTACCGATGACGACGGCGTCGATGTCCGCCCAGGTCAGCCGGGCGTCGTCCAGGGCGCGCCGGGCCGCCTCGCGCACGAGTCCGGCGATGGACACGTCGTGGCGGGCCGCGACATGTTTGGTCTGGCCGATGCCGACGACGGCCACGGGCTCCTTACCGGACATGCGGCTCTCCTTCGAGGACGGCGACCAGGTTCTGCTGCAGGCAGGGTCCTGAGGTGGCGTGGGCGAGGGCCCGGTCGGACGCGCCGCGGTGGATGCCAGCGGCGGCCTCGCCGATGCGGATGAGGCCCGCGGCCATGACCGGGTTGGCGGCGAGTGCTCCGCCGGACGGGTTGACCCTCACCCTGTCGTCGAGGTCGAGGGCCTTGCGGAGCACGACCTCCTGGGAGGTGAACGGGGCATGCAGTTCGGCGGTGTCGACCGGTCGTTCGAAGGCCCCGGCGCGCTCGGCCGCGAGCCGGGTGGAAGGCGAGTCGGTGAGGTCGCGTACGCCGAGGCTGTGCGGTTCGGTGCGGTGGTCCATGCCGCGGATCCAGGCGGGCCGTTCGCACAGTTCCCGGGCCCCGTCCCCGGCCGCGAGGATCACCGCGGCCGCGCCGTCGCCGACGGGCGGGCAGTCTCCGGTGCGCAGCGGCTGTACGACGTAGTCCCCCTGATCCCGCAGTCCGCGCAGCTGGGCATGCGGGTTGGCGGCGGCCGCGGTGCGGCTGCGGGCGGCGATACCGGCGAGTTCCCGTTCGCTCGTGTCCTCCGCGTCGATGAGCGCCTGCGCCTGGAGCGCGGCGAGGGCGACCGAATCGGGCCAGAGCGGGGCGACGTAGTAGGGGTCGAGCTGGCGGGTCAGCACATCGCGCACGGAGCCGGGCGAGGACTTCCCGTACGCGTAGACCAGTGCGGTGTCGGCCTCTCCGGTGAGGAGCTTCACCCAGGCCTCGTAGAGCGCCCAGGCGCCGTCCATCTCGACATGGGACTCGGAGATCGGCGGCCAGGCTCCGACACCGTCCAGGGCCATCGTGAAGGAGAAGGCGCGTCCGGCGAGATAGTCGGACGATCCGGAGCAGGTGAAGCCGATGTCGCCGGTGCGCAGTCCGGTCCGGTCGAGGACCTCGTGCAGAACCGGCATCAGCATCTCGACCTCGGAGAGCTCTTCGCTGCTACGCCGGTGGTCGGTCTGGGAGAAGGCGACGATCGCGACGTCTCGCATGGCTACAACAGCTCCTTGTAGGTGTCGTAGTCCGCGTCGGGTTCGCCGGTCGGCCGGTAGTGGTCGGGGTAGCGGCCTCCTTCGGTCCACACGGGTTCGACCCGCAGCCCCATGCGCACCTGGTCGTACGGGATCCCGCCGATGCGGCCGTGCAGGGCGAGGTCCGCGCCGTCGAGGGCGATGTGCGCATAGACGTAGGGCACCTCGATGTCCAGGCTCGCCGGATGACGAGACTTGATGTTGACGATGCAGTACGTGGTGACCGTGCCGCGCGGGCCGACCTCGACCTGCTCGGAAGTGGCGACGCCGCAGGTGGGGCAGGCGCCGCGGGGCGGGACGTACACCTTGCGGCAGGACGGGCACCGTTCGCCGGTGGTGCGCTGCCCGGCGAGGGCGTTGATGTAGCGGGTCTGGGCGCGGCCGGGGCTGTAGGTGTAGTCGAGCCGGGCGGGCGCGACGATGCCGGTGACGGGGTTCTCGAACTCCCCGCTGTGGCCCTGTGCCGGGGCGGGCTCCTGGCTGTCCTCGTACGGTTCGAAGCAGGCGATGTCGGTGATGGCTCCGGTGCGCTCGGCGGCCCAGCGGACACGGACGCGCATGCCGGTGCGTACGGCGTCGGGGCCGGGTGCGTCGAGGGCGTGCAGCAGCGCGGTGCCGGCCCCGTCGAGTGTCACCAGGACCCACGCGAAGGGGGTTTCGAGGGGCTGGCCGTGGCGCGGCTGTGGGTTCCAGGCCCAGGTGGTGACGGTGCCGGTGGCGGCGACCTCGACGAGGTCGCGTATCTCTTCGGCGGTCTCCGGGTCGTACTCGACGGGTGGGACGAGCACGCGGCCGTCGGAGGTCCTCACACCGAGGACGGTGCGTTCGCGCAGGCCGGTGAGGAAGGCGGACTGGACGGGACCGAGGGAGCGGGTGAAGGGGAACTCGACGACGAGCGGTGCGCGCAGCACCTCCGGTGCGGGGGCGGCTGACATGGGACTCCGTTTCTGTGCTCCGGGGGCGGTTGCGTGTCAGGCGCCGGATCATGCGCGGCGGAAGACCGGAGGGCGTTTCTCGGCGAACGCCCGGGAGCCCTCCTTCGCGTCGGCGGTGTCGAAGACGGACCAGCCGCGTTTCAGTTCTGCCGCGAGCCCTTCGGTCTCCGTCATCTCGGCGGTCTCGTACACCGACGCCTTCACGGCCTCCACGGCCAGCGGGCCGCAGTCGTTGATCTGTCCGGCGATGGCGAGGGCCTTGTCCAGGGCGGTGCCGTCGGGGACGACGTGACCGACGAGCCCGATGCGTTCTGCTTCGGCGGCGGTGTAGGGACGGCCGGTGAGGAGCATTTCGAGCGCGTGGGTGCGCGGAATCTGCCGCTGGAGCCGTACGGTCGAGCCACCGATCGGGAAGAGGCCGCGCTTCACCTCGAAGAGCCCGAAGGTGGCGCTCTCGCCCGCGACTCGGATGTCGGTGCCCTGAAGGATCTCCGTGCCGCCGGCCACACAGTGGCCCTCCACGGCGGCGATGACCGGTTTGCGGGGCCGATGGTGGCGCAGCATGGCCTTCCAGTGCAGATCGGGGTCGGCGCTGAGCCGGTCCCGGTACTGCTGCCCGTCCATCCCCTTGCCCGCAAGAGCCTTGAGGTCCATCCCGGCACAGAACGCGCCACCCGCGCCGGTGAGGACGACGGAGCGGATCTCGTCGTCCTCGTCGGCCTCCAGCCAGCCGTCGTGGAGCCCGACCAGCATCGGCAGCGACAGTGCGTTCTTCGCCTCGGGCCTGTTCAGGGTGAGCACCAGTGTGGCGCCCTCGCGCTGCACGGTGAGGTGTTCCGTACCCGCCATGACCGTCCTCCCGTCTCAAGACCTAGTGCCGCGACCGGCAATGTTTGCCCGTCGAGGAGCGTCGTCCGGTGCGTGCCATCGCAAGGCGGCCGGAAGTCCTTGTAGCGGAGCTACCAGGGCTTTCGGCCAACGCAGCGAGGGTGCGTGCCGGGCGGCGCGACAGGGCAAAGCTTGCCGGGAGGGGCACTAGAACAGGTTGCAGGAGGCCGGGGTCCAGTTCAATAGTTTTCTGACAGTCAGTCAGATTTCTTCTGCGGGACCCCTTCCCACTTGTGTGCGGCGGCGCTCTAATGACCGCTCCGAGGCAGTTGTCAGCGCCGAGTGCGGCCGGGGTCAGGAGGAATGGTGGAGTACAACCTTGCCGACCTGTTCGAGTCGGTCGTGGACGTGGTCCCGGACCGCGAGGCGCTGGTCCACATCGACCATCCCGGAACGGGCGCGGAGCGCCGGCTCACCTACGCGGAGCTCGACGCCGCCGCGAACCGCGTCGCACACCACCTCGCCGGTGCCGGCCTGGAGCCCGGCGACCACCTCGGGCTGCACCTCTACAACGGCATCGAGTATCTGCAGACCGTCCTCGGCTGCCTGAAGGCACGCCTCGTCCCGGTCAATGTGAACTACCGCTACGTGGAAGAGGAGTTGGTCTACCTCTACCGCGACGCGGATCTCGCCGCTCTGGTCTTCGACGCCGAGTTCACGGAACGGGTCGCGGCCGTCCTGAGGCGGGCGGAGAAGCTCCGGCATCTCGTACGGGTGGGGACCCCTCCCGAGAACGCCCCCGCGCTCGACTGCACGGCCTTCACGGACGCCGAGGCGGCCGGCTCGCCGGAGCGCGGCTTCGGTCCGCGCTCGGCGGACGACCAGTTCATCATCTACACCGGCGGCACCACCGGGATGCCCAAGGGTGTGATGTGGCGGCAGGAGGATCTCTTCTTCGCCGGGCTCGGCGGCGGCGCGCCCACCGGGGAGCCGGTGAAACGGCCGGAGGAGCTCGCCGAGCGGGTGGCGGCGGGGGGCGACGGCATCACGTTCTTCCCCACTCCCCCGCTGATGCACGGGACGTCGACGCTCACGGCGTTCATCGGCTTCAACTTCGGGCAGCGGGTCGTGCTCCACCGCAAGTACGTGCCCGAAGAGGTGCTCCGCACGATCGAGCGGGAGCGGGTGACGTCCGTGTCGCTGGTCGGCGACGCGATGCTGAGGCCGCTGATCGACGCGCTGAACGGATCACTGAAGGGCACGGACCTCTCCGCGCTGTTCAGTGTGTCCTCGTCGGGCGCGATCATGTCCGAGACGGTGCGCGAGCAGTTCAAGGCGCTGGCGCCGAACGTGATGCTGCTGAACAACTTCGGCTCCTCGGAGTCCGGCTTCAACGGTACGGCGACGGACGACTCGGGCCAGGACAAGGGCTTCCGGCTGCGCGTCAACGCCCGTACGCAGGTCATCGACCCGGCCACGTACGAACCCGTGGCCGTCGGTGAGCCGGGCCGTATCGCTCAGCGCGGCCATGTGCCGCTCGGCTACTACAACGACCCGGACAAGACCGCCGAGACCTTCTTCCACAAGGGCGACGAGCGGTGGGTGCTGCTCGGCGACATGGCGACGGTCGACGAGGAGGGCGTCGTCACCGTCCTCGGTCGCGGCTCGCAGTGCATCAACACGGGCGGAGAGAAGGTCTATCCGGAGGAGGTCGAGCAGGCACTCAAGGCCCATCCGGACGTGTACGACGCGCTGGTCGCGGGGGTGCCCGATGCGACATGGGGCAACCATGTGGCGGCGGTCGTGCAGTTGCGGGCAGGCGCGGATCCGCTGGATCTGGACTCCGTGCAGGCGCACTGTCGTACGCGGCTGGCCGGGTACAAGATCCCCCGGCAACTGGTGATCACACCGGCGATCCAGCGCTCGCCGAGCGGGAAGGCGGACTACCGCTGGGCGCGGGCGGTGGCGACGGCGGAGGCGGGGGGCGAGGGTCAGGCCGTCCCGGGCCGGTGACCTGACGTACCGAAGTACCGGCGCGCCGACGAACCGACATCCCGGAGCGCCGACGTTCCGTAGCGTCGGCGTACCGGCGCGCATGCGGTGTGCCGGATGCCAGCGGCCCCGGCAGCGGACCTGCTGCCGGGGCCGCGGTGACACTTCCGGATGGCTCCGTGGACGGCCGTCGGTCGTCTACGACTCGTCGTTCACCCAGAGCTGGTACTTGCCGTTGACGGGCTTGCAGTGCCACTGGGAGTAGGCGGAGTTCTTGCCGTCGTCGTAGCACTCCCTGTGGGTGCGGTAGGTGCCGACGTAGATCCACGAGTAGGCGATCGGCGCCGCGGCCGTCGTGTTCATGCCGGAGGACGCGGGTGTGGCCTGCGCGGTGGCGACGGTGCCCCCGGTCAGCAGGGCGGCTCCCATCGCGGCCGTGGCGAGCACAAGTCCAGTACGCATGTCTGCCCTTCGAGTCGAAATCCTGCTGTCGGCGAGATCCTGAGGCACGAAGGAGCGAGGAGGAACAGGGATGGGATGTCCCGGACGTCCCTGGCGTGTCCCGGACGCTCCGCTTCGTGTCCGGGCTGGTCAGCACGCCGTCCCTCGACCGTGTCCGCACGCCCTCCGCGTGTCCCGGTCGCGGAAGCAGCGGCTCGTGATCGAGTCACGGCTCGTCATCTGTGGGGCATCGTGATTGGCGGGGATGGTCGTTGACGGCTCGCCGGACACCACCAGATGATCAACTTCATGGAAGAGGAGCGAGGTCGGGAACTCGGAGAGATCGACGACTTACCCGCATTCATGGAGTTGCTGCGCCGGCTCAAGGAAGACTCCGGTCTGTCCTACCGGCAGTTGGAGGAGCGCGCAGCGGAGGCGGGGGACGTACTGCCGCGCAGCACCGCGTCGAGCATGCTGGGCCGTGACGCCGTACCGCGACCTGATCAACTGGCTGCCTTCGTGAAAGCCTGCGGAGAAGGGCTGCCGGTGGCGGAATGGCTGCAGGCGCGGGACAGGATCGCCGGTGGGCCGGGGACCGGTGTCGCCGGGACACCACCGCCACGGCGTGGTCCGCTCAACAAGCCACCGCGCAGGGTTGCAGCACTGGCCGTGTCGGTGGCCGTCCTGATCCTGGCCGCCGTCGGGGCATGGAGGCTGACGGCGGCCGGCTCACCGGGGAACAGCCCGGACCGGATCGCGCCTTCCGCGTCCACCGGCGTCGCGCCGGCACTGCTGAGCGGCTGGGTACTCATTCGCCCGGTCACTGCTCCTGACCTCTGCCTGACCGACGGACGGGTCCTGGACCGCCGGTACACCCCGCTGGTGGCCGTTCAGCGGCCGTGCACCAAGGCGGCACCACAGGCCACCAGGCTGGAGCCGATGGGCGGGGACACGTTCCGGATCCAATGGCACCATCCGGACTACGGCAAGGGCTGCCTCAAGGCACTCGCCGAGGGCCCGGGCGCGGGGTTGCTGGAGCCGTACGACGACTGCGCGCAGGGCAGCCTGTTCCACCTCGAACCGTCCGGCTCCTACGAAGGCGGCAGGTACGTCCTTCGCGTGGACGGTCAGGGATGTGCGGGGATCAAGGCCTCGGACACGGCCGAGGGGACCGAGGCCGTGATGGAGCGGTGCAGGGGCAAGGGCGGCCAGGTGTTTTTCATCGGGCCCGCGTCCTGACCCGGTACGGCACGGCGGCGTTGGGAGTCGGGTTGAGCAAGGCCGTGCGGATGTACGTATTCCCCGGCAGGCAGCCAACTCCGGAGGACCCCCATGGCCGAAGCCGGCAGCAACGTCACCGAGCTCTTCCGCACGTCGACGGCGCACAGCCCCTCGTACGCGTCGCTCAACAGGGCGGCAGGGGACAGCCGCGCGATCATCGATTTCTGCATCCCCTGCAATCCGTACTTTCCGACGCCCGAGATGTTCGAGGAACTGGGCGACCGGCTGCGGGAGATCCTCACGTACTACCCCAGCGGCGCGGACACCATCACCACCGAGCTGTGCTCGGTGCTCGGCCTCAACCCGCAGACGGTGGCCATGGGCAACGGCTCGACCGAGCTGATCACCTGGATCGACCATCTGCTGGTGCGTGAGTCGCTCGCCGTGCCGGTCCCGACGTTCGGCCGCTGGACCGACCAGCCGATGGAGACGGGCAAGCGGGTCGACATGTTCCCGCTGCCGGAGTCCTCGGGGTTCGCCCTCGATCCGGCCTCGTTCGTGGAGTTCATACGGACCCGGGGGTCCCGTACGGCCGTCATCTGCAATCCGAACAACCCGGACGGCGGGCTGCTGCCGCGCCATGCCGTCCTCGCGCTCCTCGACGCCCTTCAGGACCTGGACCTGGTCGTCGTGGACGAGTCCTTCCTGGAGTTCGCGGACGCCGAGGCGGAGACCAGCGTCGTCGCCGACGCGGTGCTGCGCCCGAACACGATCGTGCTGCGCAGTCTCGGCAAGAATTTCGGCCTGCACGGCGTGCGCTTCGGCTACCTCGTCGCCAATCCGGGCCTTGCGGGGCGGATCAGGGCGGCGCTGCCGAAATGGAATCTCAACTCCTTCGCGGAGACCGTGGTGTTCATGCTCAAGGAGCACCGGCTGGAGTACGCGCACAGCCTGCGACTGGTGCAGCGCGACCGCCAGGAGATGATCTGGCATCTGAGCCGGCTGCCCGGCCTGACCGTCCACCCGTCCCAGGGCAACTTCGTGTACGTGCGGCTGCCGGAGGGGGTCGACGGCGCGGCGCTGCGGGACCGGCTGCTGGAGGAGCACGGAGTGCTGGTCCGGGAGTGCGGCAACAAGATCGGCAGTTCCAGCCGCTATCTGCGGCTCGTGGTGCGGCCGCAGACGGATGTGCAGCAGCTGGTGGCGGGTCTTGAGCAAACCCTGTACGCGGCACACCACGCGCAGGGGACGGTCCGGGGTCCGGTACCGGGAACGGTGCCGGGACCGGTGCCTGGCCCGATGCCCGCGCTCGCGCTGCCGTACGCGTCCGGCACCGCGGCGGTGGACCGTCTCGTGCAGGGGGCCTGACTCGCAGGCCGGGGCCGCAGCCGGGGCCGGCGACGCCCGTCCGGAATTCGGTTGCCGGGCGCTGCGGCCGGTGCTGAAGTGACCGGATGGATCATGACGAGGTGCGGGCCCTGTACGACCGGCAGATGCGGCAGGGGGCACCGGCCGACGGCCCGGGCGCACGCGTCGAGCGGGTGGGTGGCGTGGTGCGGCAGACCGCCGGGGACCACGGCTGGAACGGAGTCGTGTGGTCGGGCCTGGACGCGGCCACCGCGGACGAGGCCATCGCGGACCAGATACGGCATTTCACCTCTCTGGGGCGCGAGTTCGAGTGGAAGCTGTACGCACACGACGGGCCGGCCGATCTCGCACAGCGGCTGCTCGCAGCCGGATTCGAACCGGAGCCCGAGGAGACGCTGCTGATCGCCGCGGTGGACGACCTGCCCATGGCCGTGGAACTGCCGGAGGGCGTGGAACTTCGCCAGGTGACCGACGCGGCCGGTGTGGACCTCGTGGCCCGGGTCCATGAGCAGGCCTTCGGCACGGACAGTTCGCGGCTGAGGGCGCAGCTCCTCACCCGGCTGTCCGCCCGCCCGGCCACGGTCGTGGCGGTCGTCGCGATGGCCGGGGACCTACCGGTGAGCTCCTCCCGGCTGGAGCTGCCTCCTGACCGCGACTTCGCGGGGCTGTGGGGCGGCGGCACCGTGCCCGGGTGGCGCGGCCGCGGCATCTACCGGGCCTCGGTCGCCTTCCGCAGCGGTATCGCGGCCGCCCGCGGCTACCGCTACCTGCACGTGGACGCCATGCCGACGAGCCGCCCGATTCTTCGGCGCCTCGGCTTCACCGCGTTGAGCACGACGACGCCGTACGTGTACCAGCCGGAAACGTCGGACTGACGGTCGCGCTGCGGACCGGTTCAGCCGACCGGCTGCAGCCACCCACGGACGCGGACCACGCCCGCACCGAACCGCCGGTCCATGTCCCGCTGCACGTCGTCGGTCGCCACGACGGTCCTGATGTGCACGGCATTGTGTACGACGTCGATGCTCGCCTCCAGGGCGCGCGGCAGCTCCTTCACCGACTGCTCCCGCACCTTACGCAGTTCGGCCTGGGAGTGCGCGGCGGTGGTCAGGCAGAGCGGGCCGCCCCAGTGACCTTGCGGATCTCGCGTTCGTGGCCGGTCAGGTCCCGGGTGAACCGCATGACGAGGACGGTACCGGCGCCGTCGCCGCCGGTCCGGCTGTCGATCCAGCCTCCGGCGAACTCCGGGTCCTTCTCCGCGAGCTGGAGGGCACGCTCGTAGTCCTCGACGTCGGCCTTCGAGCGGTCGACGGGCTTGCGGCCGCCTGCCGGTGCCGGGCAGGGGGCCGAGAAGTCGGGGTCCCGAGCATCGTCCTCGGGGATCTCACGGGCGTCGGAGGCGCGGGACCTCGCGGGTTCGGTGAGCGTGAAGCGCGTGCCGTCCCAGGTGCCGGTGAGTTCGTACGAGCCCCAGGTCGTGCCGTGTCGGGACTCCCGCTTCACCGACTTCCAGGTCCACCCGACGACATCGGGGCCGCTGCACTGCGGAGGCAGCGACGTCAGGACCGCCCAGCAGAGCTGGGGTCCGTGCGATGAGCTCTCCAGGACCGTCGCCTGGACCTTGTAGTGCTGCTGTGGGGGTGTCGAGGACGGGGCGACACGGCCGGGAGTCGTTTGCTGCCCGCAGGCGGCGACCAGGAGGAGAGCAGGAATCGCGGCGATCCTCGGCTTCATGCCGCTTCGACGCATGGCGGCTCGGCCCGGTTCCCGCCTGGTCCGGACCGGGTTCCGCGCGGACGCCCCGCGCGACGACCGGACCGCGGCTGTCCGCGGCCACCCGCGCCGACCGGGCCGGAATCCTCGGTGGCCCCGGGACCGCGGACCGGTCCGCCAGACCCTGTCCGGGAGCGGGTCAGTCCGTGGACAGGCCCGCCGCCGAGTGCCTCAGGGCCTCCAGCACCGGGCTGAGGAGGGGGTGGGCCTCGGCGCCGCGGCGGACCGCCGCGAAGACGCGGCGGGTGGCGGCCGGGCCCGCGACAGGCAGGACGACGGTGTCCTTGAGCTCCATGCCCCGCAGCGCCGACCGCGGGACGAGTGCCACTCCGGCGCCCGCCCCGGCCAGCGCGACGACGGCCCTGAAGTCGTCGGACGAGTGGGTCAGCCGCGGCTCGAAGCCGGCGAGTTCGCAGGCGAGGAGCATCACCTCGTGGCACGGGTTGCCCGGGTACGGGCCGATCCAGTCGGAGTCGGCCAGCTGGGCGAGCTCCACGCGGTTGCCTCCCGCCAGGGGATGCGTGCAGTGGAGGACCGCGTCGAAGGGCTCCGCGTAGAGCGGGACGCGGGCGAGGCGCCGGTCGTCCTCGCGAGGTGCTCCGCGGTACTCGACCGCGAGGGCCAGATCGGCCTCGCCGTCCAGGACCATGGGCAGGCTCTCGTCACCCTCGGCGTCCCTGACCCGTACGCGGATGCCCGGATGCTCCCCGGCGAGCCGTCCGATCGCCGGGGCGAGGACCTCGGCGATGCCGGTGGCGAACGCCGCGACCGTGACCTCCCCGGACGCGCCGCCCGCGTACGCGGCGAGCTCGGCCTCGGCCCGTTCCAGCTGGGACAGCACCGCATGGGCGTGGGCGAGCAGGATCTCACCGGCCGCGGTCAGCCGTACGCCGCGGCCGCTGCGGATCAGCAGCGTGTGGCCGGTCTCCTGCTCCAGCGCGGCGAGCTGCTGGGAGACGGCCGAGGGGGTCAGATACAGCGCTGCGGCCGCGGCGGTCACCGTACGGTGGTCCGCCACGGCACGCAGTATGCGGAGCCTGCGCGGGTCGATCACCCGGCCATTGTCGCCCGAGCGTCGACGAAGGCGGCAACCGCCCGCTCCACGTCCTCGGTGGAGTGCGCGGCGGAGAGCTGGACGCGGATCCGGGCCTGGCCCATCGGGACCACCGGGTACGAGAAGCCGATCACGTACACGCCGCGCTCCAGAAGCAGCTCGGCCATGCGGCCCGCCTCGGCGGCGTCGCCGATCATGACGGGCGCGATCGCGTGGTCGCCGGGCAGGATCTCGAAGCCCGCCTCGGTCATCTTCGTACGGAAGAGCGCGGTGTTGGCGGCGAGCTTCTCCCGCAGGTCACCGGCGGACTCCAGCAGGTCGAGGACCTTGAGGGAGGCGGCGGCGATCACTGGGGCGAGGGAGTTCGAGAACAGGTACGGGCGCGAGCGCTGGCGCAGCAGCTCCACGATCTCCGCGCGGGCGGCGACGTAGCCGCCGGACGCGCCGCCGAGGGCCTTGCCGAGCGTGCCGGTGATGATGTCGACGCGGTCCATCACTCCGTGCAGCTCGGGGGTGCCCCGGCCGCCGGGGCCGACGAAGCCGACGGCGTGCGAGTCGTCGACCATGACCATCGCGTCATAGCGGTCCGCGAGGTCGCAGATCTCCTGGAGCGGTGCGACGTAGCCGTCCATGGAGAAGACGCCGTCGGTGACGATCAGGCGGCGGCGGGCGCCGGACGCCTCCTTGAGCTTCGCCTCCAGGTCGGCCATGTCGCGGTTGGCGTAGCGGAAGCGGGCGGCCTTGGAGAGGCGGATGCCGTCGATGATCGAGGCGTGGTTGAGGGCGTCGGAGATGACGGCGTCCTCGGCGCCGAGGAGGGTCTCGAAGACGCCTCCGTTCGCGTCGAAACAGGAGGAGTAGAGGATCGTGTCCTCCTGGCCCAGGAAGGCGGAGAGCCGGCTCTCCAGCTCCTTGTGGACCTCCTGGGTGCCGCAGATGAAGCGGACCGAGGCCATGCCGTAGCCCCAGCGGTCCAGGGCCTCCTTGCCGGCGGCGACGACCTCGGGGTGGTCGGCGAGACCGAGGTAGTTGTTGGCGCAGAAGTTCAGCACGTCACCGGGGGCGCCGCCGGCGGTGACGGCGACGGACGCCGACTGCGGGGTGCCGATGACCCGCTCGGGCTTGTGGAGTCCGGCGGCACGGATCTCGTCGAGGGTGGCGCGGAGGTCATCGCGTACGGACGCGTACATAGGGGGTGCTCCCTGGGGTCACTGGGCGTGCGGGGCAAGCAGGTGAGGCGGACCGAGCAGCAGAATCAGGAGGTCCAGTCGAGGATGATCTTGCCGCTGCGGGCGGTGGCGGCCTCGTCGAAGGCCGCGTCGAAGTCCTGGTAGCCGTAGCTGCCGGTGATGACGGGGCTGAGGTCGAGCCCGCCTTCCAGCAGCACGGTCATCGCGTACCAGGTTTCGAACATCTCGCGGCCGTAGATGCCCTTGATGGTGATCATCGAGGTGACGATCTTGGACCAGTCGACGGCGAACTCCTGCGCGGGCAGTCCGAGCATGGCGATCCGGCCGCCGTGGGTCATGTTGTCGATCATGTCGCGCACGGCTTCGGGGCGGCCGGACATCTCCAGGCCGATGTCGAAGCCCTCCTTCAGGCCGAGGGTGCGCTGGGCCTCGGCGATGTCGGTCTCTGCGACATTGACCGCGAGGGTGGCGCCGGCCTTGCGGGCCAGGGCGAGGCGCGGCTCGCTGACGTCGGTGATCACGACGTTGCGGGCGCCCGCATGCCGGGCGACGGCGGCCGCCATGACGCCGATGGGGCCCGCGCCGGTGATCAGGACGTCCTCGCCGACGAGCGGGAAGGACAGCGCGGTGTGCACGGCGTTCCCGAACGGGTCGAAGATCGCGGCGATGTCCAGGTCGACCTTGGTGCGGTGCACCCACACGTTGGACGCGGGCAGGGCGACGTACTCGGCGAACGCGCCGTCACGCCCGACGCCGAGCCCGACGGTGCTGCGGCACAGGTGGCGGCGGCCCGCGAGACAGTTGCGGCACTTGCCGCAGACGAGGTGCCCCTCGCCGCTGACCAGGTCGCCGACCGCGATGTCCTGGACGTCCGTGCCGATGGCGGCGACCTCGCCGACGAACTCATGGCCCGCGACGAGCGGGGTGCTGATCGTCTGCTGGGCCCAGCCGTCCCAGGAGCGGATGTGGAGATCGGTCCCGCAGATGCCGGTACGGAGCACCTTGATCAGCACATCGCCGGGGCCGTACTCGGGCTCGGGGACGTCCATGAGCCACAGCCCGGGTTCGGCGTGCTGCTTGACGAGTGCCTTCATGGTGCGGCTCCAGGCGTGGCGATGCTCAGGGCTGACCAGGCACGAGAGCGCCGGTCGGTGGACGGGCACCAATCTGCCGAGCACGGAGCGTTCAGTCCATCGAGGATTTCTTAAACGGGCCGACAGCAAAGCTTCACGCACCGGGTGCCGGGCGCCCGGTCGGGCGCCCGGCACCGCGTCCGACACGGCTTTCGGAGTCAGCGCCGGGTCCGGAGTCGGCGCCGTCGGGAATCTGATGCGGGAATCAGCTGCTGGAGTGATCTGCCGGCATCAGATGCCGAACTCCCTCAGCGCGGCCAGGAACTCCTCCGGCCGCGCCTCATGGACGAGATGCCCGGCGTCGATGGTGACGAGCCGCGCCGCGGGGATCAATGCCGCCAGCCGTGCCAGCTCCTCCTGATCGACATGGCTCGTCGCCCCACCTCCGATCACGAGGGTCGGAGCGGTGATGGCGCCGAGGCGCGCGCGCCACGCCGGGTCGGGATCGTTGAGCTGGGCATCGAGAGACGGGACCACCGGCCAGTCGAAGTCGAGGACGCCGGCGGGCCGTTCGGCCGGGCCGCGCGGCGGGTCGAGCGCAACGAGCGGCGCCGCGTCCTCGACGACCAGGCGGCCCAGCAGCTCCGGCTCGTCCTCGGCCAGCAGATACCCGGCCGCCCCGCCCATCGAGTGCCCGATCAGGTCCGTACCGCGCAGTCCCAGGGACGTGATGAGCGCGCGCAGGTCGTCGCGGAAGAGTTCGAAGGAGTAGGTGCCGGGCCAGTCGCTCAGCCCATGGCCGCGGAAGTCGATGGCGTACACCCGGCGGGTGACGGCGAGCTGTTCCGCGATCTGTGTCCAGCCCCGGCTGCTGCCGCCCCGTCCGTGGGCGAGGACGACGGGCGGGGCGCTCTCGTCGCCCCAGGTGCGGTAGGCGAGACGCGTCCCGTCGGGGGCCTCGACGCTGCGTACGGCGGGGTCGAGGAAGGCGGCGACGGTGCGGGTGAAGGCGCCGGGGTCGTCCAGCCAGGGATAGTGGCCGGCGCCGCGCTGGACGGCGGTCGTCCCGTGCGGGAACAGCGCGGCGATCTCCGCGGCGCGGGATGGGGTGGGCCCTCCGTCGTACTCGCCTGCGAGCACGAGGACCGGCGCGTCCAGGGCCGCGACGGCGTTCAGCGTGGCGGCCGGGTCGAAGGCACCGTCCGCGAAGTAGGCGCGCCGCGCCTGCGGGTTGGCCTGGTGTGCGTCGTCCGCCGCGTGCGCCCTGGCAGCGGCGTCCCAGCGGCCGTACATGAACGGCACGATGTCCGGCCAGAGGTCGTCGGCGTCCCGGCCCGCCCAGAACGCCTCCCATGCGGCGCGGCCCTCGGGGTACCAGGACTCGCTGTGGCGCAGCGCGACGGCATCGCGCCAGTCCTGTTCGGTGGCCTCGACGCCGAGGGCGCGGGTGCCGGGGGTGACGAGGGTCAGCGAGCGCACCCGCTCGGGGTACGCGGCGGCGTACAGCAGCGCGAGGTTGCCCGAGGCCGAGTGTCCGAGGAAGTCGGCGGAGTCGAGTCCGAGATGCGCCCGCAGCGCCTCGACATCCTCGACGAGCCGGTCACAGCGGTACGTCGCCGGGTCGTCCGGCACCGCGGAGTCACCGGTGCCGCGCAGGTCGAGCCGTACGAGTGTGCGGTGCGCGCCGAGCCCGCCCAGGTCGCCGAAGTAGGCGGATGCCCGCATCGGACCCCCCGGAAGACAGATGAGCGGCTCCCCCGCCCCCTCGACGTGGTAAGCGAGTGTGGTCCCGTCGTACGCGCTGAAGCTCGGCATACCGCGATCTTCTCCGCGTGTCCGCGATCCTGCCAACGGTCCCCGGGATCCGGCGGGGCCGTTTTCGCCGCAGGCGATCGCGCGCCGGGCATGAACCCGCAGGGCATGAACAGACCCCGGAGAATCTCCGGGGCGTCGCTCACTTCCGCGGCCCGGGATGGTCCGGGTCCTGGTGGGCTTCCGGAAGGGGGTTGTGGCCCTCGCTCCAGTGGTTGACCCAGCCGCACAGGGGACACGAGTACCGGCCGTCGATGCCGTGCACCTCGGTTCCGCACTGTTTGCAGTCGGTCCGCGTGATCTCGGTGCCGGTGACCGCCGGCTCGGGCGCCGGATCGGGAAGCCATCTGGGCATGGGGCGACTGTACCGTCCACGGATCCGGGGGTGACCGGGAGGACCAGCGCCGTACAGAAGTCAGGACGCCGGTCTTGACGCCCGGGCGGGTGGCTGGATTACTGATCACGGACAGCTTGACCGAATGATCGGTCGTCCGACTTGCGACGGTGACACGGGAGTCTTCCGTATGACGGACAGGACGGACAGGACGGACCTCACGCATCTCACGGATCTCACGGACCTGGCGGATCTGCTGGACGCCGGGGAGCGACTGAGCCACGAGGAGCTCCGGGCCCTGCAGCTGGAACGGCTGCGGGCCACCCTGCGCCATGCGTACGAGAACGTCGGATTCTACCGGGAGTCGTTCGACAAGGCGGGGCTGCGACCCGAGGACTGCCGCTCGCTCGACGATCTCGCGCGCTTTCCGTTCACCACGAAGGCCGATCTGCGCGATCACTACCCGTTCGGGATGTTCGCGGTGGAGCAGTCGCGGGTACGGCGCATCCACGCCTCCAGCGGCACGACCGGGCGTCCCACGGTCGTCGGGTACACCGACCGCGACCTCGACACCTGGGCGGACGTCGTGGCCCGCTCGATCCGCGCGGCCGGCGGGCGGCCGGGGCACAAGGTTCATGTGGCCTACGGATACGGGCTGTTCACCGGCGGCCTCGGCGCGCACTACGGGGCGGAGAGGCTGGGCTGCACGGTCATCCCGGCGTCGGGCGGGATGACGTCCCGACAGGTCCAGCTGATCCAGGACTTCCGGCCCGAGATCATCATGGTGACGCCCTCGTACATGCTGACGCTGCTGGACGAGTTCGAGCGGCAGGGCGTCGATCCACGGGCTACCTCGCTCAAGGTCGGGATCTTCGGCGCGGAGCCGTGGACCGAGGAGATGCGGCGCGAGATCGAGGAGCGGTTCGCGATCGACGCGGTCGACATCTACGGGCTGTCCGAGGTGATCGGTCCGGGCGTGGCACAGGAGTGCGTCGAGACCAAGGACGGCCTGCACATCTGGGAGGACCACTTCTACCCGGAGGTCGTGGATCCGTTCACGGGCGAGGTGCTGCCGGACGGGGAGGAGGGAGAGTTGGTGTTCACCTCGCTCACCAAGGAAGCGATGCCGGTGATCCGGTACCGGACCCGGGATCTGACGCGACTGCTGCCGGGGACGGCGCGGGTGTTCCGGCGGATGGAGAAGGTCACCGGCCGCAGCGACGACATGATCATCCTGCGTGGGGTGAATCTCTTCCCCACCCAGATCGAGGAGATCGTGCTGCGTACGCCGGGTGTCGCCCCGCACTTCCAGTTGCGGCTGACCCGCGAGGGCCGGATGGACGCGCTGACTGTACGGGCCGAGGCCCGCGGCGCGGCGTCGCCCGATCAGCGGGCCGCCGCCGCGCGGGAGATCGCGGCGGCGGTGAAGGACGGGATCGGGGTGTCGGTGGCGGTGGAGGTGGTCGACCCGGAGGCGCTGGAACGCTCGGTGGGCAAGATCAAGCGGATCGTAGACCTCCGCGACGCGGCCCAGGGGGACTAGATGAATGAGTCCGATGTGTGTGCTGGTCGCGACCATGGCGAAGGGCGCCCGTTGGTCAGTGTGTGAAGACAAACCTGGACGCCCTTCTGGC
>NZ_JBVJKN010000029.1:0-10641 GCF_055585225.1 Streptomyces sp. NPDC053673
CCTCTCGGGCTTTCCTCCGGGCGCTTCCCTTCGGTGTTTCCAGCTTAGCAGATCCGATTTCCGTTTCCGCCACCCGCTGGAGCGGGCTGCCGGGCTGTTTCCTCGCTGATTTGCGATTTCCCTTTCCGGCCTTTCAAACCCTACCAGCCTTTTCCCGACTTCCTGACCATCCGCCCTGCGGGCATGCAGAGGTTTAGACCAGTTAGGATGGTGGCTTGATAGGTGCTGCCGACCTACGGCTCAGAGTCGCGTCGTGGTCAGGCAGGGGTACGACAGTACATGTCGCCGGTAGACGAGGCAAATCGTTTCCGGTGCCCTCCAGGTCCGCCAACTGGCAGCTGTCATGCGGAACCTGGACTTCCTATGACATACGCTCAGAAGAGCGCGCCGTCCGGCGACAGGCAGCGGACGGTGCCACTTGATCTCCGCCCCCTGGGAGGCTCCCATGACAACCGTGACGTCGCCTCTGGCCGGCCGCGCCATCGGGCTCGCGGCAGTGCCCGATCCGGTGTTCTCCGGCGCGATGGTCGGTCCCGGTACCGCCATCGACCCCGAGCGTGAAGCCTCGGAGGCCGTCTCGCCCGTGGACGGCATCGTTGTCTCCCTGCACCCGCACGCCTTCGTCGTCGTCGACGGGCAGGGGCACGGTGTGCTGACCCATCTCGGCATCGACACCGTGCAGCTCAATGGTGAGGGCTTCGAGCTCCTCATCAACAAGGGCGACACCGTCAAGAGCGGCCAGCCGATCGTGCGCTGGGACCCGGCCGCCGTCGAAGCCGCGGGCAAGTCGCCGATCTGCCCCGTCGTGGCGCTGGAAGCCACCACCGACTCTCTCGCCGATGTCATCGACAGCGGCGACGTGAAGGCCGGCGACACGCTGTTCACCTGGCAGTGACCGCACCGTCCTGTCGACGGGCCAGTTGTACATCCATCGCGGTGGCTGGGACCGCCGCACAATCGGAGACGGGTGAAATGGAGACAACGCTGCGAGGCGTCGGCGTGAGCCACGGTGTGGCGATCGGCGAGGTTCGGCATATGGGGACGGCGGTCCTGGAGCCGCCGGCCAAGCAGATCCCGGCGGAGGAGGCCGAGCGCGAACAGGGGCGCGCTCGCCAGGCCGTCGAGGCTGTGGCCGCCGATCTTATTGCGCGCGGCAATCTGGCGGGTGGCGAGGCACAGCACGTGCTCGAGGCGCAGGCCATGATGGCGCAGGACCCGGAGCTCATGGCCGACGTCGAGCGCCGCATCGCTGTCGGCAGCACGGCGGAGCGGGCCGTGTACGACGCGTTCGCCGCGTACCGGGCTCTGCTGGCTGGTGCCGGGGAGTATCTGGCCGGGCGGGTGGCCGACCTCGATGACGTACGGAACCGGATCGTCGCGCGGTTGCTGGGTGTGCCGATGCCGGGTGTTCCAGACAGCGACGAGCCGTATGTGCTGATCGCGCGGGATCTGGCTCCGGCGGACACGGCGCTGCTCGACCCGGCGCTCGTTCTCGGCTTCGTGACCGAGGAGGGTGGGCCGACCAGCCACAGTGCGATTCTCGCGCGGGCTCTCGGAGTGCCGGCCGTGGTGGCGCTGCCGGGCGCCGGTGAGCTGGCCGAGGGCACGGTCATCGCGGTCGACGGCAGCACCGGTGAGATCTTCGTCGAGCCGAGCGACGAGCGGCGCGCGCAGATGGAGCGGGCCGCCGCTGAGCGGAAGGCCGCGCTGGCCGCGTCGACCGGGCCCGGAGCGACGTCCGACGGGCACAAGGTGCCGCTGCTGGCGAATGTGGGCGGCCCCGCCGATGTGCCGGCCGCGGTGGAGGCCGGGGCCGAGGGCGTCGGTCTGTTCCGTACCGAATTCCTCTTCCTGGACGACAGCAAGCAGGCGCCGTCGGAGGCCAAGCAGGTCGAGGCGTACCGCAAGGTCCTGGAGGCGTTCCCGGAGGGCCGGGTGGTGGTGCGGGTGCTGGACGCGGGCGCGGACAAGCCGCTCGACTTCCTGACTCCGGCCGACGAGCCGAACCCGGCGCTGGGCGTGCGGGGCCTGCGGACCCTGCTGGACCACCCCGAGGTGCTGCGCACCCAGCTGACGGCGCTGGCCAAGGCGGCCGAGGGGCTGCCCGTGTACCTCGAGGTCATGGCACCGATGGTGGCCGACCGTGCCGACGCGAAGGCCTTCGCGGACGCCTGCCGTGAGGCGGGGCTGCGGGCGAAGTTCGGCGCGATGGTCGAGATTCCCTCTGCCGCTCTGCGGGCGCGCTCGGTGCTGCAGGAGGTGGAGTTCCTTTCGCTGGGTACGAACGACCTGGCGCAGTACACCTTCGCGGCCGACCGGCAGGTGGGTGCGGTGTCCCGGCTGCAGGACCCGTGGCAGCCCGCGCTGCTCGACCTGGTCGCGCTGGCGGCGGAGGCGGCCAGGGCCGAGGGCAAGAGCTGTGGTGTGTGCGGCGAGGCCGCCTCGGATCCGCTGCTGGCATGTGTGCTGACGGGGCTCGGTGTCACCTCTCTCTCGATGGGTGCGGCGTCGATCCCGTATGTGCGGGCGACGCTCGCGAAGTACACGCTCGCCCAGTGCGAGCGGGCGGCCGCGGCGGCGCGTGCCGCGGACAGCGCCGAGGAGGCGCGGGGCGCCGCGCAGGTGGTGCTGTCCGGGGAATGACCTGGCGGTTCGCCGGTGAGTCCGGTGTGAGGGGGCTTCCCGCCTGTCCGGCGGGGAGCCCCCTTCTGCTGGTGCACGTCAGTCGCCCAGATCGAACCCCGCGCAGTACTCGACACCCGGCTCGGGGGAGATCGGATCTCCGGTGTCCGCGTCCGTGCAGTAAGCGCTGAAGACCTCGGCCTCGGTGAGCGGGACGAGGCGGCCGTGGTGGAGGCGCCAGCCGTGGAGCCGGTCGGGTGCGCCGGGTGCGGAGGTGCGGAGCACCACTCCCCCGGGGCTTTCGAGGGCGATGCCGACGGCGAGGACGGTGGCGAACTCCGCGCCGTCGGACGAGTCGAGCACGGCCGGTGAGGCGGCGGTGCGCGTCGCGTGGAGGACCGCCAGCAGTTGTTCGTCCCCGGTGGGGACGCTGCAGACGAGGTGGTGCGTGCCCGGGCCGGCGGTGTCGAGGAGTCGTAGCAGCAGTTGTGAGGCGCGGTCGAATGCCGAGCGTCCGAGGTCCTCGCCGCAGTCCGCGCACGTGCCGAAGTCGCTCAGCAGCGATGTCGCGTACTCCCATGTGGCCTGGCGGACCGAGCGGTTGATGAGCAGGGGGACGAGATCGGTGATCGGCTGGCCCGTGTAGGCGACGGTGGCGCCTGCGGCCGCGATCTCCGCGGTGTAGCGGCTGCGGCTCGGGGAGGTGTCCGCGTCCAGTCCGGTCTCGGCGCAGAAGCGGGCGTAGTCCTCCGGGTCGAACAGGGCCACGGTGGTGTGCCCACCCTGTGCGGTCAGTGATCTGAGCAGGCCTTCGATCTGGTGGAGATAGCCGGGATGGTCGTCGAACGTGAAGGTCCGGTACCGGCGCATGGCCGCGAAGTCCTGCTCGTCGACCAGCAGGCCGACGGTGGCCGGTACGTCGCGGCGCAGTGCTCGCCGCATGGATCGCTGCCGGTTCTTGGCACTCGTCCGGTTCTTGCTGCGCGCCTGATCGCTGGTGCGCGCCTGATCGCTGGTGTGCGTGTGGTCGTTGGTGTGCGTCATGAATCCCCCTGGGTCCCTGTGAGCCCTGTTGATCAGTGCTCACTCACCGTAACCGTGAGCACTGACAACGTGACCTCGTGACCCGGGGGGTCAGGCGCGCTTGCGCGCCAGCTCTTCGTAGAAGCGCAGCAGATCGAGGTTGTCGACCGAGCCGGGATTGACCGCCTTCGCCAGTGCCGTGCCCTGGAGGAGGCGCTTGACCGGGACCTCGATCCGCTTGCCGGTGAGGGTGTGCGGGATGCCCGGGACCTCGATGATGTCGTCCGGGACATGGCGTGGTGAGAGCTGTTCGCGGATGGTCTGCTTGATGCGGGCGCGCAGTGCGTCGTCGAGGGCGGCCCCGGGCGCGAGGTGGACGAAGAGCGGCATCCAGTAGCCGCCGTCCGGTTCTTCGAGGCCGATGACGAGCGACTCGCGGATCTCCGGGAGCCGTTCGACGGCTTCGTAGATGTCGGCGGAGCCCATGCGCACGCCCTGGCGGTTCAGGGTGGAGTCGGAGCGGCCGTGGATGACGACGGAGCCGTGGTCGGTGATGGTGATCCAGTCGCCGTGGCGCCAGACGCCCGGGAACATCTCGAAGTAGCTGTCGCGGTAGCGGCTGCCGTCGGGGTCGTTCCAGAAGTGGACCGGCATGGACGGCATGGGGTTGGTGACGACGAGTTCGCCGACCTCGCCGATGACGGGCTTGCCGTGCGGATCCCAGGCCTGGAGGTCGGTGCCGAGACAGGCCGCCTGCAGTTCGCCGATGTGGACAGGGAGGGTGGGTACGGCGCCGGCGAAGCAGCTGCAGACGTCGGTGCCGCCGCTGACGGAGGCGATCCACAGGTCTTCGCGGACCTCGTCGTGCAGCCAGCGGAAGCCGTCGGGCGGGAGGGGGGAGCCGGTCGTGGCGACGCACTGGATGCGCGAGAGGTCGTAGTCACGGCCGGGGTGCACCTCGGCCTTGCGGCAGGCCATGACGTACGCGGCGGAGGTGCCGAAGAGGGTGGCCTCGGTGCGTTCGGCGATGGCCCACTGGGCACCGGTCTCCGGGAAGCCGGGGCTGCCGTCGTACAGGATGACCGTGGTGCCGGTGAGCAGGCCGGAGACGAGGAAGTTCCACATCATCCAGCCGGTGGAGGTGTACCAGAAGAAGCGGTCGCCGGGGCCGAGGTCGCAGTGCAGGCCGAGCTGCTTGAAGTGTTCGAGGAGGATGCCGCCCTGGGACTGGACGATGGCCTTGGGGAGGCCGGTGGTGCCGGAGGAGTAGAGGACCCAGAGCGGGTGGTCGAAGGGGACCTGCTCGAAGACGGGCTCCGTGTCGGACGAGGTGAGGTCGGACCAGGAGAGGGCACCTTCGGGGGCGGGTGTGCCGAGCAGGGGGATGTGGACGACGGCGCGCAGGGTGGGCAGTTCGCCACGGAGTTCGGCGACCACGTCGCGGCGGTCGTGTTCCTTGCCGCCGTAGCGGTAGCCGTCGACGGTGAACAGGACGACGGGTTCGACCTGCTGGAACCGGTCGAGGACGCTGCGGGCGCCGAAGTCGGGGGCGCAGGAGGTCCAGACGGCGCCGACGGCGGCGGTGGCGAGAAGCGCGGTCACGGCCTGCGGGATGTTGGGCAGGTAGCCGCTGACGCGGTCGCCGGGGCGTACGCCGAGGGCGCGCAGTTCCGCCGCGAGCGACCCGACCTGGCGGCGCAGCTCGGCCCAGCTCAGGGGCGTGGGGTCATGTGTCTCGTCCACATGGATGAGGGCCGGCTCATGGGTGCGTGCGGGGTCCTCTGCGGTGCGCAGGGCGTGCTCGGCGTAGTTGAGGGTGGCGCCGGGGAACCACTGGGCGCCGGGCATGGTGCGCTCGCCCAGGACGCGCTCGTACGGTGAGGAGAACCGCACGTCGAACCATTCGGCGATCGCCCGCCAGAAGGTCTCCAGCTCGTCGACCGACCAGCGGTGCAGTGCCGGGTAGCCGCCCTCGGCCGGGGCGCCGTACCGCTCCGCCGCCCAGGCCTGGAAGCGGGTGATCCGGGCGGCGTCGATACGGTCGGCGTCCGGCTGCCAGAGGGGGGCAGGGTTCGCTGCTGAGGTCATGGGGCGGCTCCCGGGCAACTGTGTGGCTCTGCGCGTGGTCGGCACGTGGTCTACGTGCGTGGGTCCCGCGCAGGGGCATGGGTGTGCCTTTTGCGCGGCTGACAGGGACGATGCCATGTGATCGTCTTCCGCACCAGGGTTCGCCACCCATGGTGAGGTGGCTGATTGTGTGCTCCCGCCACGGGTGAACGGGAGTTGAACGGACCCCGCCAAGGCCATGCTGGATGGCAGGGTGAGCAGCATGGACGGTCGTGAGCTGGTGCGTTCGGTGAGGGTCTTCGGGACGGTGCAGGGGCTGCGCGCGGCGCGGTCGGCGTGGCGCCGGCGGCGTACGGACGCATGGGGGTTGCAGCCGCGGGGAGCGGAGCGTGCGCGGGTGCCGGGCGCGGTGACGGGGGCGGAGCCACTACCGGGCGGCGGAATCGTCCGGTTCGCCCGTTCTGAGCTGCGGGTGCGGGTCGCGGCCGCCGGCACTGTCTTCTGGGGCTGGGACGGTGCCGAGCCCGAGCCGTCGTTCGCGCTGGCCGGGGCGCCGCCGGAGCCCGATCCGCGCGCCGAGCTGGAGCCGGACAAGGACGGCGGCTGGCGGATCGTGTCGGAGCGGGTCACGGTCGCGGTGTCGCGGTACGGCGCGGTCGAGATCCGGACACCCGGCGGGGTCGTCCTGCGCCGGGATCTGCCGCCGCGCTGGTGGGAGCCGGCGGGCGGCGGGCCGGCGCGCTGGTTGCAGCGCACCGAAGTCGCTGCCGACGCACGGTTCTTCGGGCTCGGCGGCCGGTCGTCGGGGCCGCGGCTGCGGGACGGTTCGTACCGGCTGTGGAACACCGATCCGCGCGGCAGCTTCGGTCCGGGCGACGATCCGCTGTACATCACGATGCCGGTGCAGCTGGTGGTCGCGGACGCCGGTACGCATCTCGCGTTCCTCGACAGCTCGTGGGAGGGACAGGTCATTCTGCGCGAGGGCGAGGAGGGCGCGGGTTCCGGGCATGACCGGCCGGGCACCAGCGAGGTGCGGATGGGGGGCGGGCCGCTGCGCTGCTGGGTCGTCGTGGGTACTCCGGCGCGCGTCCTGCGCGGCTGGACGGCGCTCACGGGCGCTCCCGCGCTCCCCCCGTCGTGGGCGCTGGGCCCGCAGCACGCGCGCTGGGGTTTCGGCAGCGAGCGGGAGGTGCGGCGGGTGGTGGCCGGCTACCGGGAGAGGGGGCTTCCGCTGTCGGCGCTGCATCTCGACATCGACCACTACGACGGGTACCGGGTCTTCACCGTCGACCGTGAGCGCTTCCCGGATCTGCCGGGGCTGGCGAAGGAGCTGCGTGCGGACGGGGTACGGCTGGTGTCGATCGTCGATCCCGCGGTGAAGGCGGAGCCCGGGAACGCGGTCTACGAGAGCGGTGCGGCGGCCGGGGCGTTCGTCCGGGACGCGCGCGGACGCCAGGTGCGCGGGGTGGTGTGGCCGGGTGAGTGCGTGTATCCGGACTTCACCGATCCGCGGGTGCGTGAGTGGTGGGGCGGCCTGTACGAGGAGCGGCTCGCGCAGGGTTTCTCCGGGGTGTGGCACGACATGAACGAGCCGGTGTCGTTCGCGCCGTTCGGCGACATGACGCTGCCACGTTCGGCCCGGCACGAGCTGGAGGGGCGGGGCGGTGACCACCGCGAGGCCCACAACGTCTATGCGCTGGCGATGGCGCGGGCCGGTTATGAGGGGCTGTGCCGGCTGCGGCCCGACGAGCGTCCCTTCCTGTTCTCGCGGTCCGGGTGGGCGGGGATGCAGCGGTACGGAGGGACCTGGTCCGGCGATGTGTCGACGGGCTGGCCGGGGCTGCGGGCGTCGCTTTCGCTGGTGCTGGGTCTCGGTCTGTGCGGAGTGCCGTACTCGGGCCCTGATGTGGGCGGTTTCGACGGCAGTCCGTCGCCCGAGCTGTTTCTGCGCTGGTTCCAGCTGGGTGCGTATCTGCCGTTGTTCCGTACGCATGCGGCGATCGATGCCGGACGAAGGGAGCCGTGGGAGTTCGGTCCGCAGGTCCTCGGTCACGCGAAGGCGGCACTGCTCGAACGGGAGCGGTTGCGCCCGTACTTCGTGACGCTGGCGCAGCTGGCCCGGCTCACCGGCGCGCCGTATGTGCGGCCGGTGTGGTGGGGTGCGCCGGGCGACCGGGCTCTGCGCGACTGCGAGGACGCCTTTCTGCTGGGTGATGCGCTGCTGGTGGCGCCGGTGCTGGAGCGGGGAACGGACCGGCGGGCGGTGCGGCTGCCGCGCGGGCGGTGGTACGACACGGTGTCCGGGGAGGCGTACGAGGGTCCGGGCCAGGTGCTGCTGGACGCGCCCATGTCGCGGATCCCGGTACTGGCGCGGGCCGGTGCGGTGATTCCGGTGCGCGGTGAGGACGGCGGGACCGAGCTGGAGGTGTGGGCGCCTGCGGCGGGGCGCACCGGGAGCGGTCTGGTGGTCGAGGACTCCGGCGGCGTATCGGCGCGCCCGGTGGTGGAGCGGTACACGTCGCGGCTGGTGGACGGCCGGGTGGTGGTGGAGCGGGTCGCGGCCGACGGGGCGGTGGCAGCGGAGCGTCCGGTACGGGTACGGGGGATGGCACCCGCCAGGGCCTGATCCACCGGGCAGGCCCCGGGGAGTGTCTTCGAAGCAGCGTCGTCCGCCCGCAGGGCGGGCCGGACAGCCCTTAGCGGTACCGGCCCGCGAACCAGTTCCGTACGGCCGTGGTGTGCAGCGGGAACGCCAGCTGGGCGGGCTCGTACAGGATGTGCCAGCCCTCGGTCTCCTCGGTCGGGGCGGACGGCGGCAGGGCGGTCGCGGCGCGCTCCGGGAGCAGGCCGAAGAGGAGCAGGTGACCGCCGGGCGAACTGAGCGCGTCGGCGAGCGTGACGTCCGCGGCGGCGGCCTCGATTCCGGTTTCCTCGCGGAGTTCCCGTACGACCGCGTGCTGCCAGTCCTCGGAGTGATCGATGAACCCGCCGGGCAGCGCGGTCCCGCCGCGCTGCGGTTCGATGGTGCGGGTGATGACGACGAGTCCGGTGCCGTGCCCTCCGGTGACGGGGAGCAGGGCGACGGCGACGGGCAGCGGATTGCGGTAGGCCGTGTCGCCGCAGGTGGCACAGGTGCGGGGCCAGCCTGCGGCGATCGGGTAGCGGGCCCCGCAGCTGGAGCAGTGGGAGTCCTTGTTGTGCTTCCCGGGGCGGGCCGTGGGTTCACTGGGCTCGGTCACACGCGGACTGTACGCGACGCCGAACCCGGTCGGCGGCCGGTGTCAGGTCCGTGTGCGATCGGTGTGAGACCGGTGTCAGGTCAGTGACCTCCGCGATACGGGGAAGTCGAAATAGGTGTCGGGGAACAGTTCCGGCTTGTGGGTGAAGTGCCACCACTCCTCGGGCAGGTTGACGAAGCCGACGTCGCCGAGTGTGTTCTTGAGGAGTTGGCGGGCGGCACGCCGGCTGCCCTGGATACGCGGGTCGTCGGTGTGCGACAGGGTGTCGAAGCAGTCGAACCCCGTGCCCATGTCGACGGAGTTGTCGGGGAAGCGCTCGGACTGCGGTGCGTAGCAGGGGATGAGCGGCTCGCCGGGCACGTACGGACGGGTCCTCGCGGCCGGGAGCTCGACGAGGGTCAGGTCGACGGTGCTGCCGCGGCTGTGGCCGGATTTCTCCGCGATGTAGCCGTCCGCGAAGAGCCGGTCCTTCTCGACCTGCGGATAGAACTCCCCTTTCATGCGTTCGTCGTCCAGGTCCTTGGCCCAGCGCACGAAGTGGTCGACGGCGCGCTGCGGCCGGTAGCAGTCGTAGACCTTGAGCGAGTAGCCCTGGCGCAGCAGTTTCCGCTGAGCCCGGTGGAGTGCCTGGGCGGACGGGCGGGTGAGGATACAGATCGGCTGCTGGTAGCCGTCGATCGGCTCACCCACGAAGTTGTGCGCGGTGGTATAGCGCATTTCCTGGATGATCGTCGGGTCCACGGAGCGCAGCGCGACGAATTCGTCGGGGGCTTTCGGCTCGGGGGCCGAGCGGGCCGCGGCCGGGGAGACGGCGGTGGCGGCAGTGGCGGCAGTGGCGGCGGTGGCGGCGAGCAGCGCCGCGGTGATGAGGGTCAGAGCGCGGGCGCGGATTGCGGAAGCGAGTCCTCTCATGCGCACCGTCTATCAGGTACGGGTGGCCGGGACCACCCCCGTGGGTTCCGGCCACCCGTTCATTCGTATCGGACGCCGTTCGGGCTTATCCGGTTCTCACTTTCGGCGGATCCGGAGAAAAGGTCCGCCCGGCCGGAAACACAGGCGATCGGCGGCGGCCGCACAGGGGCTCGTCGCGCGCGCCGAGTCGTGGCACACTACAGCCGTTCTGACGATCCGTCAGTCATCTTCGGTCATCGGTGGGCTTCCGGGGAGGGACCGTGGCGCGCACGCGCACACCTGTGGTGGACGGCTGGTTCACCGAGGGCGACGACCAGCGGGAGTTCCGGCTGCTGGGCACCCGCTGTACCGCCTGTTCCGCGGTCTTCTTCCCGCGTGAGGACGTGCACTGCCGCAACCCCGGCTGCACCGGCGGCGAGCTGGCGGAGGTTCCCCTGTCGAAACGCGGCCGCGTGTGGTCGTACACGGACGGCCGCTACCGGCCGCCGGCGCCGTACGTCAGCGACCCGGACGCCGAGTGGGAGCCGTACACGCTCGTCGCCGTCGAGCTCGCTGCCGAGCGCATGGTGGTCCTCGGGCAGGCGGCACCCGGCGTGACCGTCGCGGACCTGAGCGTCGGTATGGAGGTCGAGGTGGTGCCCGGGATTCTCAACGAGGAGGCGGAGACGGCCTGGACGACCTGGCGCTGGCGTCCGGTGGAGGTGGACCGGTGAGCGACGGGCACGCGGCCGCCGGACCGCAGAAGACATCGATGACCGCACCTCTGCGCCACGTGGCA
>NZ_JBVJKN010000029.1:10738-91681 GCF_055585225.1 Streptomyces sp. NPDC053673
GCCGGAGAAGCGAACAGGAAGACACAGTGAGCGACGGGCACGCGGCCGCCGGACCGCAGAAGACATCGATGACCGCACCTCTGCGCCACGTGGCCGGAGAAGCGAACAGGAAGACACAGTGAGCGACGGGCACGCGGCCGCCGGACCGCAGAAGACATCGATGACCGCACCTCTGCGCCACGTGGCCGGTGAAGCGAACAGGAAGACACAGTGAGCGACATCGCCGTGCTCGGCGCGGGCATGCACCCGTGGGGCAAATGGGGACGGAGCTTCGTCGAGTACGGGACCGCCGCGGCCCGGGCGGCGCTCGCCGACGCCGGAATCCGCTGGCAGGACGTGCAGTCGGTGGTCGGCGCGGACACGGTCCGCTGCGGCTACCCCGGCTATGTCGCGGGCGCGACCTTCGCGCAGGCGCTGGGCTGGCAGGGCGCTCGCGTCGCCAGCGTGTACGCCGCGTGCGCGTCCGGGGCGCAGGCCGTCAACACCGCCAGGGCGCAGATCCTGGCGGGCATGGCCGATGTGGTGCTGGTCGTCGGTGCCGACTCCGCCCCCAAGGGGTTCTTCGCCCCCGCGGGCGGGGACCGGCCGGACGATCCCGACTGGCTGCGCTTCCGCGTGCTCGGTGCCACGAACCCGGCGTACTTCGCCCTGTACGCGCGCCGCCGCATGGCGCTGTACGGCGACACCCTGGAGGACTTCGCGCAGGTCAAGGTGAAGAACGCGGCGGCCGGCGCGCTCAATCCGTATGCCCGCTACCGCAGGACCGTGACCGCCGGACAGGTCGCCGCGTCGGCCGTCGTCGCCGACCCGCTGCGGCTGCTCGACATCTGCGCCACCTCGGACGGCGGGGCGGCGCTCGTCCTGTCGAGCGTGGAGTACGCGCGCCGGCACGGCGTGGCCGACCCGGTCCGCATCCGTGCCGTGTCGACCGTCGCCCCGACCTACCCGAGGACCGTCCTCGATCTCCCGGACATCGCCACGGACTCGGCTGCCGCCGTGCAGCCGTCTCCACTGGGCTTCCGGGCGTCCATCGCGCGGGCCGCGTACGAGGAGGCCGGGCTCGGCCCGGAGGACCTGTCGCTCGCCGAGGTGTACGACCTGTCCACGGCGCTGGAGCTGGAGTGGTACGAGGACATCGGCCTGTGCGGCGCCGGGGAGGGCGCGAAACTGGTGCGGGAAGGTGCGACGGCGCTCGGCGGTCGGGTACCGGTCAATGCGAGCGGCGGGCTCGCGTCGTACGGCGAGGCGGTCCCCGCGCAGGCCATCGCCCAGGTGTGTGAGCTGACCTGGCAGCTGCGCGGCACCGCGGGCGGGCGCCAGGTGGCGGGCGCGCGCGCCGGAATCACCGCGAACCAGGGTCTGTTCGGCCATGGCTCGGCGGTCGTCGCGGTCCGCTGAACCGCCGGGCCCGGGTCGGCCCTCCCTGCGGACGAGTCGAGCACATGCTGTGAACTGCGGTTGCTGTCGGCGACCTTGACGGTGCAGTAACACCGGGGGAAAACTGCCTCTTCGTCGGCGCCGGTCCCGCTACCGCCGCAGTTCGACACGCTCACCACGCTCGTCACGGACGCCGGGCGGGGCATGGGACACCCCCTGCACTCCCCCGCTTTCGGCTCCGTAGCCATGGGAACCACACCCAGCCCTGGAGCCGCAATGAGCAACGCAGACATCTTCCTCGGTGAGGTCATCGGCACCGCGATACTGATCCTCTTCGGCGCGGGCGTGTGCGCCGCGGTCACCCTTCACCATTCCAAGGCGAGAGCCTCCGGCTGGATCGTCATCACCTTCGGCTGGGGATTCGGCGTGCTGGCCGGCGCGTACACCGCGGCGCCGCTGTCCGGTGGCCATCTCAACCCGGCCGTGACGGTGGGCGTCGCCGTCGACACCGGCGAGTGGAGCAAGGTGCCGCTGTACATCCTGGCGCAGATGACCGGCGCGATCACCGGTGCCGTGCTGGCCTGGCTGGTCTATTACGCGCAGTTCCAGGGGAACGCCGACATCAAGAACGCCCAGCCGACGCTCGGGATCTTCTCGACCGCTCCGGAGATCCGCAATCCCGTCGCCAACCTCGTCACCGAGACCATCGCGACGATCGGGCTGGTCCTGCCGATCCTGGCCTTCGGGCGGAACGCCGGTATCGGCATCGGCCAGATTCCCGGCCAGTCGGCCGGAATCTACGGCTCCGGGATCTCGATCCTTCTGGTGTCGCTGCTCGTCGTCGGCATCGGTGTGTCGCTCGGCGGGCCCACCGGCTACGCCATCAATCCGGCGCGCGACCTGGGGCCGCGGATCACCCACGCGCTGCTGCCCATCCCCAACAAGGGGACGTCCGACTGGGGCTACGCCTGGATACCGGTGGCCGGCCCGCTCCTCGGCGGTCTCCTCGCGGGTCTGATCTTCAACGCAGCGTTCTGACCATCAAACCGGGGGCTCGGCCCCCAGACCCACAAGGGGACGTCATGACGGACACCTCCCAGAAGTACGTCGCCGCCATCGACCAGGGCACCACGTCCAGCCGCTGCATCATCTTCGACCAGGACGGCGCCATCGTCGCCGTCGACCAGCGGGAACACCGTCAGATCTTCCCCAAGCCCGGCTGGGTGGAGCACGACGCCACCGAGATCTGGTCCAAGGTCCAGGCGGTGGTGGCGGGGGCGCTCGCCAAGGCAGGGCTGCGCGCCGGACAGCTGAGCGCGCTCGGCATCACCAACCAGCGCGAGACGACCGTCCTGTGGGACCGGGCGACCGGCAAGCCCGTGCACAACGCGATCGTCTGGCAGGACACCCGTACCTCTGCTCTCTGCACCGAACTCGGCGGCCCGGACGGGCAGGACCGTTTCCGTGACGCGACCGGACTGCCGCTCGCCAGCTACTTCTCCGGACCCAAGGCGGCCTGGCTGCTGGACAATGTGCCGGGGCTGCGCGGCCGGGCCGAGCGTGGCCAGATCGCGTTCGGCACCATCGACTCCTGGCTGATCTGGAACCTGACGGGCGGCACGGACGGCGGGGTCCACGTCACGGACGTCACCAACGCCTCCCGCACGATGCTGATGAATCTGGAGACCCTCCAGTGGGACTCCTCGATCCTCGCGGCGATGAATGTGCCGGAAGCGGTCCTTCCGGAGATCAGGTCCTCGGCCGAGGTGTACGGGACGGCCGTCGGCCAGCTCCAGGGCGTGCCGGTCGCCTCCGCCCTCGGCGACCAGCAGGCTGCCGTGTTCGGCCAGGCCTGCTACGACACCGGCACGGCGAAGAACACGTACGGGACAGGGAGTTTCCTCCTGCTCAACACGGGAAGCCGGCCGGTTCCGTCGAAGAGCGGGCTGATCACGACCCTCGGCTACAAGATCGGTGACGCCGCCCCCGTCTACTGCCTGGAGGGGTCGATCGCGATCACCGGCGCCCTGGTGCAGTGGTTCCGGGACCAGCTCGGGATCATCCGCAGCGCCGACGAGATCGAAACCCTGGCGGCGAGCGTCGACGACAACGGCGGGGCGTACATCGTGCCTGCCTTCTCCGGTCTGTACGCGCCGTACTGGCGGTCCGACGCCCGCGGTGTCATCACTGGCCTGACCAGGTACGTCACCAAGGCACACCTGGCGCGGGCGGTGCTGGAGGCCACGAGCTGGCAGACGCGTGAGGTCGTCGACGCGATGTACCAGGACTCGGGAGTGCCGATCACCACGCTGAAGGTCGACGGCGGAATGACCGCGAACCAACTGCTGATGCAGCATCAGGCGGATGTGCTGGGCGTACCGGTGATCCGGCCCAAGGTGTCCGAGACGACCTGCCTGGGCGCGGCGTACGCGGCCGGTCTCGCGACCGGCGTCTGGGGCGGTCTGGACGAGCTGAAGGCGCACTGGCGCCGCGATGTCGAGTGGTCGCCCCGGATGGCCGCGGAGACCCGCGAGCGGGAGTACGACAACTGGCGCAGGGCGGTGGAGCGCAGTTTCGGCTGGCACAAGGAGGACGGCGCGTAGGCCTGCTGTCCCGCATGAGCCACGGCCCGTACCCCTGTCGGTGGGGGTACGGGCCGTGTCACTTCAGGTGGTCGCGGGCTCGCGCTCCCGGGTGGAGCGCACCAGCGCGTGTTCCACGACCGCGACCAGCACCGACTTGACCGACTCACGGTCGCGGGCGTCGCACATCATCAGCGGCACCTCGGGGTCGAGGTCGAGTGCGGCCCGCACGGAGTCGGACGGGAAGCGGTCCGCGCCCTCGAAGCAGTTGACCCCGACGGTGAACGGGATCCCCCGGCGTTCGAAGTAGTCGATGGCTGCGAAGGAGTCCTCCAGGCGGCGGGTGTCGGCGAGGACGACCGCGCCGAGCGCGCCCTGGGCCAGCTCGTCCCAGAGGAACCAGAAACGGTCCTGACCCGGTGTGCCGAAGAGGTAGAGCACCAGGTCCTCGCGGAGGGTGATCCGGCCGAAGTCCATGGCGACGGTGGTGGTGCTCTTGGACTCGACGCCGTCGAGATCGTCCACGGGCCGGCCGGCCTCGCTCAGGGTCTCCTCGGTCCGCAGCGGCTTGATCTCGCTGACCGCGCCCACCAGGGTCGTCTTTCCGACCCCGAAGCCACCCGCGACCAGGATCTTCAGTGTCACCGGCTCCACCGGCGGCTCCTTGCGGCTAGAGCGCCCGAAGACCATTGATCACCTCGCGGAGAATACTCACGTCCGGCAGCTCGGCCGGCGGAACGGGACGGGTTACGTGGACCAGTGCGTCCTCGACGAGATCGCCCACGAGGACCCGGACCACCCCGACGGGGAGGTCCAGGCCCGCTGCGAGCTCGGCGATCGACTGGGGGATGGTGCTGCAGCGTTCGACGATCTCGACATGTTCGGGCGAGAGCGTCTGGTCGCGGCCGGGGTCGTCGGCGGCCGGCTCCGGGACGACGAGCGCGATGAGATCGAGCTGCTGCCGGGTCGTACTGCTGGTACGGCCGCGTGTCATCGCGTACGGACGGACCACCGGTCCCGCGTCGTCGTCGAACCAGTGGTGCGGCTGCTGGACCTGCTGTCTGACGTCAGTCATGCCGGTCCACTCACCCTCCGGCGGCCAGTCCGGTGCGTGGTGCCGTCGCGAGGTGGACGCCGACGCGCTTGACCATCAGCGTCATCTCGTACGCGACCTGGCCGACGTCGGAGTCGGCGTCGGACAGCACGGCGAGACAGCTGCCGTCGCCCGCCGCGGTGACGAAGAGGAAGGCGTCGTCGAGCTCGACGACGGTCTGCCGTACCCGTCCCGCGTCGAAGTGGCGGCCGACGCCCTTGGCGAGGCTGTGGAACCCGGAGGCGACGGCGGCCAGATGCTCACCGTCCTCCTGGGTGAGGTCCATGGACTTGCCTGTCGCGAGGCCGTCGCCGGAGAGCACGAGGGCCTTGCGGATGGAGCCGACCCGCTGGACCAGCTCGTCGAGGAGCCAGTTGAGCTCGCCGCTCCTGGTCGTGTCGGGTGCTGCGGCGTTCGGTGCGGTCATCGACCGTTCCCCTCCGGTGTCGTTCCTGGTGCTGTCTCGCCGGGGCCGGTGCCGTCCTCGGCGTTCTGCCGGCGCCCGCGCTGCCAGCCGCGTTGCAGCGAGGCCATGCGGACGCGTACTTCATCCGCGTCACGTTCGATGTCCTGTGCCTCGGCGTCGGCCGCGGCGGGCGTGCCGCTGGTGTGTCCGCTCGATGTGTCACGCAGCTGCGGGGCGAGGCTGGCCTGGCGGACGCGGCGGGGCAGGCCGTTCAGCGTCTGCCCGGACGGTGTGCTTCCGGAGGTGGCGGCGGGGCCGGGACCCGAGGGCCAGGCAGGCGCGTCCCCGGGCCGCGCGGGGGCGTCGGCCGCGGGCGCCGGCGTGCTCCTGAGGGGCAGGGGGCCGCCGGCCGATCCGGTCGCCGGAGCGGTCGCACGGCCGGTGGGTGCCTCCCGTCCCGGGCCGGTGGGCACGTCCCCTCCTTGGCCGATGGGCGGGTGGGAGCGGCCTGCTTCGTCCACCCGGCGCCCACGGTCGGCGACGAGCGTCGGCGGCTTGCGGCGAGGCAGCGGGATCGGCCCCGCTCCCACCGGGCGCGAGGCGCTCCGCGGCCGCTCCGGCACCTGGTCGGAGGCCTGCTGATGCTGCTCGTCCGCGGGCGTGCGCAGGAAGTCGCGGGCGCGGAACAGCCCGCCGCGCTCACTGTCGGTGTCCTCGATGTCCCCGATGTCAGTGACGGCGTTAATCGGTTCGACCGTGTCGATCGCGTCGGTCGGGCCCGTCGGATCGATGGCGTCGAGAGCGGGACGGTCCCCCGGGCCCAGCGTGCCGACGGGCGCCTCCAGTTCGACCGGGCCGTCGAGCACCGAAGGACCGGTCAGTCCGGTGGGCACCTGGGAGAGCGCCGCGAGTCTGCCGCCCTCGGAGCGGCGCCTGGCGGCGTCCCGGTCGCCCCTGGTGGTCTTGCGGTCGAGGCGGAAGCCGGTGCCCTCGGTCTCGGGGGCGTCGGTGAGCAGCGAAGCAGGGATGAAGACGACCGCGGTGGTCCCTCCGTACGGCGAAGGCTGCAGCGAGACACGGACGTTCTGCCGCTGCGCGAGCCGGCTGACCACGAACAGGCCGAGCCGGTCGGTGTCGGAGAGCTCGAACTCGGGGGTCTCGGCGAGCCGGAGGTTCGCGTCGAGCAGCGCATCGGGGGTCATCCCGAGGCCCCGGTCGTGGATCTCCAGCGTGAAGCCGTTCGCGACCCGCTCGCCGTGCACCTGGACGGCGGTGTGCGGGGGCGAGAACACCGTGGCGTTCTCCAGCAGTTCGGCGATGAGGTGGGTGAGGTCGGCGACGGCGGGGCCGCCCACACCGATGCGGGCCAGCCGCCGCACCTCGATGCGTTCGTAGTCCTCGACCTCGGCGACCGCGGCGCGTACGACGTCCATCAGCTGGATCGGCTTGCGCCACTGGCGGGAGGGGGCGGCGCCGGAGAGGATCACCAGGCCCTCGGCGTGGCGGCGCATGCGCGTCGTGAGGTGGTCCAGGCGGAACAGGTCCGCGAGCTCCTCGGTGTCCTCCGTCCGACGCTCCATCGTGTCGAGGAGGGTGAGCTGCCGGTGGAGCAGCACCTGGTTGCGGCGGGCGAGGTTGACGAAGACCTCGGAGACGCCGCGGCGCATGTCGGCCTGCTTGACGGCGGCTTCGACCGCGGCCCGCTGCAGGGTGTTGAGTGCCTGCCCGACCTGGCCGATCTCGTCCTTCTCGTACTCGAGGTGCGGCGCCTCGGTGTGGATGTCGACATGCTCGCCCGCTGCGAGCCTGCGCATGACGCTGGGCAGACGGACCCCGGAGACCTCGTGGGCCTCCTTGCGCAGCCGGGAGAGCGCGCGGGCCAGATCGCGGCCGATGCGTACGGACACGACGATGGAGACCAGAAGAGCGAGGAAGCCGAGAACACCGGCGATTCCTGCCTTGACGAGGACGCCGTACGCGGCGGGCTCGACGCGGTCCTGGTAGCGGTCGCCCGCCTCGGTGGACTGCTTGGCGAGATTCTCCAGAACCGGAGTGGCCAGTTGCTCCCAGCGCTCGACGTCGACGACGCGCGGCTGCTTGGTGGCGCCGGCCGCGATCAGCTTCTCCTCGGCCTCGCGCAGCGGCTGGGTGTCGGGGCTGCGCCAGTACTGTTCGAGGATCTCTCGCTCGGACGCGGGCAGTACCTCGAGGTTGATCTCGTACAGGAGCTTGCGGTTGGCGGCGAGATCGGAGATCGCGCGTATCTCCTCGGCGGTGACGTGGCGCGTGATCAGCGCCGAGGTCACGAGCGCGTCCTCGCGGGAGAGCAGCTCACGGGCGCGTACCACGCCGACGAGCGCGCGGCCCTGCTTCTCCAGCTCCACGCTCTCCAGGGCATGAAGGGAGGTGAGGAAGCTGTAGCAGGGATCGACGAGCCGGTTGTAGAACTCGAGTGCCTGGGCACGGGTGATGGCGCTCTGCTCGACGTTGCGGCGCAGCGAGCCGAGTCCGTCGAGCGCGTCGACGAGCAGATCGAGCCGGCGTGCGACATCAGGGTGCACGGAGTCACGGACGCCTGAGTCCTGCGCGTTCGCGCGGATTTCGGCCACGGCCCTGTCGGTGAGGGCCCGTTGGCGGCGCAATGTGGGCAGGGCGTCGGAGGCGCGTGGGTCGGCCAGATAGACGAGCGTCTGGCGTCGTTCCTTCTGGATGACACGGACGGTGTCCTCGAGGGGATAACCGACCTTCTCGACGATGTACCCGACGTCCAGCAGCTGCTTGGCCTCGCGGCCGGTGAGCGCCGTCGCGAAGCCCCACAGCGCGGTGAGGGACACGAGCGGCACAAGCAACAACGCCACGATCTTCCTGCGGATGGACTTCCCGCGAAAGCGCATGGCCTCCCCCAGCTCGACCCGCGTCGGTCGCGGGTGGTGATGTCCGACGGCTTGTGTGTGTCGTGCGTGTCTATTACGTGGCGCGGTGTTTCGCGGTGCGGTGTTTCCGTGGTGCCTGCGTCGTGTCGCTTCTTGCATCCTGCGTCAACAAACGGCGCGAGCCTACTACTGACGCAGTGACAACTCGAAGGCGCGTCCGGGACGATTTTCAGCCGCAGCCGATTGGGTTGATCATGAGTTGTCCTGGTATTCGGGGAGATGGAACTCCTCACTGTGGCTCAGGACACCTGGCAGGACGTCGCATTCGGTTCGTGAACGTATGGCTGGAATTCTTCGTTCCACGGGAATCTTCCTTGCGGGCCGTTCGTCCTTCTGTGCGGGGAGCAGGAGTTGCGGGGGCAGGGTGGGACTGGGCCCGTCGGCGTAAACGGGCCAAAGCCGGGCAGCCACCCTGCAGTCGGACAGCGGTGGGGAGTGAACGCAGACCATGGGGACGGCGGACGAGACGGGTGTGCCGCGGCGGATCTGGGTGGAGGACCCGGTGGCGCGGCGGCGAATGCCGGATCCGGTGCGCACGGCGGCCGTGCGTGCCGTGATCGTGACGGCGGTGACGCTGATTCAGGCGATGGTGGCCTTCTTCTGCTCGGTGACGGGGTCCTGGCTTGCGTTCCCGATGGTGCTGAGCAGCGTGGGCAGCACAGTACTGGCGACCTGGGCGGTGCTGGACGTCTGGGTGACCCGCCAGGTGTGGAACCAGCGGCACGGGGTGGTGTCGGTGCCGAGCAGCACGGCGCGGCAGCTCCGGCGTGAGCGGCGGCGTGCCCGGCGGACGGCCCGCGCCGCAGCCCGCGAGGCCGCGCGGATACGGAGGCGGGGCACGGGCAGCAGGCTGTCCGAAGCCTGAAGTCCCGTGCCCCGGGGCGGACTAGGGGGCGGTGACGTCGTCCGAGTGCGGTGCGCTCTGCGCCGGAAGCGCCGGAAGCGCCGGCTGCCCGGCCGGGGCCGGCTCGGCGGCGGGTGCCGGCTGGTCCGCGGACTTGGGTACGGCAGTGGATGCCGGCTGGTCCGCGCCTCGCTTGAACATCCGGGTCGCGGTGATCTCTCCGTGCACGGTCTCGCCGTCGGTGCGCTGCTGAGGCAGGCCGGGACGCAGATGCTCCTCGACGCTGATGTACTTCAGCCCCGCCCGCAGGTCCGCGTCGTTGCGCAGCCTGATGACCAGTGGGAACTCGGCGAGGGCGGTCGTGTCGAACAACCCCGTGGTGTACAGCAACTGGACCCCGAGAGCGTCCGAGACCGCGCGCTGCAGCTCCAGCAGATACGTCGCGTTGGCGCGGCCGATGGGGTTGTCGAGGAACAGCGTGCCGGCGTGCCGGTGCTTGTCCCGGCCGCGGTCGTTGCTGCGCAGGGCCGCCATGGTGCAGTACAGCGCGATGGCGGCGGTGAGTAGCTGGCCGCCGGAGAAGACGTCGCCCATCTGCCCGACCGGGACGCGCTCGGCACGCAGCACCGCGTCCGGCTTCAGGATCTCGACGGCGACGCCCTTCGGCTGGAGCGCCGCCTGGACGCCGCGCAGCAGCAGTGACATGCCGTCCCGGCGCAGATCGGAGTTCTTCTTCACGGCGGCGCGGGTCGCCTCGTCGATGACTTCGCCGAGCCGTTCGGCGAGGCTCGCCTGGTCCGGCTCCTCGAAGCGGATGCGGAGGAACTCCTGGCCGGACCATTCGCCGAGGCCCTCGGGCAGTCGGGAGAGCCGCTGTGCCGAGCGGAGCGTGGCGAGCGCGGACTCCACGAGTCCGCGAAGCCGGTCCACGATGGAGTCACGGTTGCGCTCCAACTGGGCGAGCTCGTCGGTGAGGACGCGCAGCCTGGGCGCGAAGGCCTCGGCCCACTTCGCCGCGTGCTCGGGCAGCGCGGCCGCGGGGAGCTCCCGGATCTGCTGGCGGGCGGGGGTGCGTACCGCCTCGTAGCGGGTGGAGTTGGCGTGGCGTACGAGCACGTCGCTCGCCTCGCGCACGGCCGATTCGGCGGCGGACAGGTCGGCCGTGCAGCCGCGCAGCGAGCGGCGGGCCTCGGCCGCGGAGTGCCGGGCCTCCTCCAACGTGCCCGGGTAGGGCTCGGGTGCCTCCTGCTCGTCCTCCGCGTGGTCCCGGAGCAGGTCGCGCAGGAGCGCAGCGGTCTCGTCGAAGCCGCCCGCGGCGTCCTCGGCGCCACGATGGGCGCGCAGCAGCTCGGCGTGGGTGGCGCGGGCGGTGTCCAGCGCCTCGGAGCGGGCGGCGAGTTCGGCGGTGGCCGTGCGCAGCAGGGTCTGGGCCTGCTCGGCGTCCACGGGGACGAGCTCGTCGGGCAGTTCGGTGTGCGCCTCACCGTCCACGGGTGCCAGGCGCTCCGCCTCGCCGCGGAGCCGGCCGAGCTTCTCGCTCGCCTCGGAGGCGCGGGACTCCAGCATCTGGACGAGTGATTCGGCGCGGGCGGCCGCGGCCTGCCGGGACGGGCCGTCGGCGCCGTCGGTGCCCTCCAGCAGCTGGGCGGCGCGGGTGCGGACCTTGTTGGTGAGCCGGTCGAGCTCGCCCAGCGCGGCGCTCTCGTCGCTCTCGGCGCGGGCCTGTTCGGCGCGCAGATCGGCGCCGACGCCGACCTTCTCGTACAGCTGGGAGGCTGCCCGGTACGCCTCACGCAGGGCGGGCAGCGCGGCGCGCGGTACGTCGGGGTCTTCGGCGTCCGGCTCCGGCAGTTGTTCGGGGGCTCCGGCGATCTCGGCGCGCTCGGCCCGGAGCGCGCGTGCGGTGCGACGGGCGTCGTCGGCGGCGCGCTGGGCGGCGCGGCGGTCCTCGTCGGCGGCCCGCGCCCGCTCCAGACAGGTCGTCGCCCGGGCCTCCGACTCGGCCGCGTCGTCGGCGAGTTCACGGAGCTTCGCCTGCCAGCCGGCGCGCTCCCGGAGCCGGAACGCGAGCCCGGCGAGCGCGTCCGCCGCGCGGCGGGCTCGCTGGGCGGTGTCCTGCCGCTCGTCGCGTACGCGGGCGGCGTCGCCGGCGGCCTCGTCCGCCTCCGTGCGTACGGTCCGGGCCTCGGCGAGTGCCTCCTCCGCGGCTTCGACGGCCTCCTTGGCGGTGCGCGCGGCCTCGGCGAGCTCGGCGAGCATGCCGGGCGGGCAGTCGGCGCGCCACGACCCGATGCGGGCGGCGAGCGCACGGTCGCCCGCCAGCCGGGCCGCCAGGGTCCTGATCTCCTCGTCCCGCGCGGCCGCCCTGGCGCGGAGCGCCTGCCGTTCCTCGTCGGCGGCGTGCTCGTCGTGCATGGCCGGGTTCGGCGGGACGAGGAACACCTCGGACGAGCTGCCCTCGCCCCCGACGCCCGGGCCCGGTACCGGCGCGAGGAGCGCGGCGGCGGTGCCGACGGCCACCGCGGAACGCGGCAGCAGCGCGGCCCCGGCCAGTGCCTCGCGTGCCCTCGCGTACGAGACGGGGTCGGTGATCACGACGCCGTCGACCAGCTCCGGCCGCGCGGCCAGAACCGCGGCGTGATCGGCGGGATCGACGGCCTGCGCGAGGTAACGCCACCCGGGCAGCGCGGGAATGCCGTGCTCGCCGAGGAACTCGACGGTGGCCAGCACATCGGGCCCCGGCGGCAGCAGTCCGCCGTCACCGAGCGCTCCAAGAATGCGGGCGTCGTCGGCGGCGGCGGTCCGCAGATCGAACAGCTGCCGCTCGGCGGCAGCGACTCCTTGGTCGAGCAGCTCGCGCAGTTCGTCGGCGTAGCGGTCCAACTCGTCGGCGGTGAGGGGGCCTTCGGTGCTCCGCACGGGACCGTGCCGGCCGTCACCGGCGCCGGACGCGGTGTGGCCGGTCGCCGCGGTGCCCTCGACGGCCGCGTTCCCGGCGGCGGGAGCGGAGCCCGTCGCAGCAGGGCCGGTGCCTTCGCGGTGCTGCCCGGCTCCGCGGGGAGCGGGCCCGGACATGTCGCCCTCGGCGGAGTCGCCGCCCGCGGAGGGCCCGGCGTCCGCCCGTGCCGGTACGGAACCGGCGCCCGGGGCGGAGTTCCCGGGCCCCGCCTGCGCGTGGGCGCCCGGGGTCCCGGCGGCGCCGGTGCCGGACGTGGCCGGGGCGGCCGACGCAGGGCCGTCGGCCGGGTCGGCAACCGCTGTGCCGTCGGCAGGGCCGGCGCCGGCCGTCGCGCCCGGCAGCCGGGGCGTACCGGGCGCGGTGACCGCGGGCAGGCTCAGCAGTTCCGCGAGGCGCTCCGATTCGGCGATCGAGGCGGCGGCACGGAGCTCCGCCTCGTACGCGTGCTCCGCGGCCTGGGCCGCGTCGGACGCGCGGGCCGCGGTCAGTTCGGCACGGGTCTCCGCGGCGGCGGCCTCGCGGGCGCGGTCCGCGGCCGTGCGGGCGGCGTCGCGGGCGGCGTCCCACGTGGCGACCGCGGTCTTCTCGGCGTCGCTCGCGGCGAGGGCGGCCCGGGCCGGGTCGGCGTCGGGGGCGGTGTCGTCGAGCCAGCCGGCACGGACCGCTTCGGCGGTCTCCTGCTCGACCTCGGCGAGGCGCTGGCGCAGATGACCGGCCTCGCTGCGGGCGCGCTGGGCCTCGGTCGCGGCGGCGGTGGCGTCACGGTGGGCGGACTCGCCGGCCTCCTGGAGCGCGGCGGAGCGCTCCTCCTCCTCGTTGGCGACGCGCTCGCCGTCCTCGGCGGCGGAGTGCAGCGCGCGCACGAGATCGGCGGCGGCCTTGGCACGGGCGGCCAGTGCGGGCGCGGCGTCCCGCTCGGCCTCGCGAATGGCCGCGGCGACCCGCGCCGCGCGGTCGGCGGCGGCGCGGTGCCTGAGGACCGCCTCGGCGGCCTGCCAGGCGGAGTGCAGTGTGCGTGCGTCGATCAGCTCGCGGCGCTGCGCCGCGGCCCCCTTCTCGGCGACGGTGAGCGCCAGCGACGCGTGCCGGTAGGCCAGTTCGGCCGCGATCAGGGAGCTGCGGCTGCGGGACTGCTCGGCCTCGGTCACGGTATGGGCGGCTGCGGTGACCTGCTGGGCGAGGTCGGCGGCGCGGCCGCGCTCCTCGCCTGCGCGGACGGAGAGCCTGCGGGCGAGTGTGCGGGTGCGCCGCTCGGCGCCCGCGTGGATGTCGCGGGCCCGGGTGCGCGCCCCGGCCGCCTCCACGATGCGGCCGAGCAGATCGACGGAGCCCGCCGTGAAGTCGCGCTCGGCGGTGAGCTCGGCCCGGCGGCCCAGCTTGTTGCCGAAGCCGCTGACGAGGTCGGCGAGTCCGTCAGTGTCACGGGTGTCGGTGACGGCACGGAGCAGCAGGTCGGTGAAGTCGGAGTCCTTCTTCACCGCGAAGAGGCCCGCGGCCTCACCCTCGTCCGCGTTCATCTCCCGCTGGTAGCGGAAGAGTTCCGGGTCGAGGCCGACGTCGCCGAGGTGCTCGTTCCAGCGGTCGTGGATCTCCTCCCAGTACACCTCGAGATGCGGGTATGCCTTGCCCGCCTCGGTGATCGCGTCCCGGAAGCCCTTCATCGTGCGGCGCCGCCCCTGTGCGCCGGACGCGCCTTCGACGGGCGGGCGGACGGCGGTGGATTCGGCGACCGGCAGGGAGTCGAGGCTGAGTCCGGGCCCGGGCCGGAAGGAGTACCAGGCCTCGGCGAACTTCCGGGGGTCGTTGGAGACCTGCCGGCCCCGCCACTCGCTGACCTTGCCGACGACGACCAGTTCCCCGGTGAGGGTGTGCTGCCACTCCAGGGCGACGTGGCCGCAGTCGTCGGCGAGCAGGAACTTGCGCAGTACGCCGGAGCTGGCGCCGCCCAGTGTGTTGCGATGGCCGGGAAGCATCACCGAGAAGATCAGCTTGAGCAGGACGGACTTGCCGCCGCCGTTCTCCAGGAAGAGCACGCCCGCGGGGGCCGGGCGGCGCGGCGGGCCGACAGGCTCCTCCTCGAAGAACTCGGCTTGCATCGGAGCCGGGTTGGGCACGGGCTCGCCGACTCCGCGCAGGTCCAGCACGGTGTCGGCGTAGCGCGCACCGGCAGGTCCGATGGAGTAGAGGCGGACCCGGGACAGCTCGTACATGGCGGCGGACTCTCGTCGTTCTCAGCAGGGTTCGGCAGGAATCAGGCGTGGAAGGGGAGACCGGCGTCGGCTGCCAGCTCCAGATCGTCGGCGTCGGGCGGCGGCACGAGCGTGGCGGTGCCGTCGGTGACGGGCACGACGCCGAGCTCCAGCAGTTCGGCCATGGCGGCGTTGCCCGCCATGTCGCGGACCTGCAGCTGGTAGCGGGCGGTGGTGCGGTACGCGCCGCCTGCGTCGTCGCCGGTGCGCTGCAGGAAGCCGGAGTCGGTGAGGAAGGCTACGGCCTTGCCGACGATGCCGGTGGTGGAGCCGGCGAGGCGCCGGGCGTCCTTGGTGGCGCCGGTCGCGCTGCGGCGGGCGTAGATCCGCCAGGCCGCTTCCAGCCCGGGGGCGTCGGAGGCCGGGTCGGTGTTCTCCCCCTGCTCCTCGGCACGCTCCTCCAGGCGGCGGCAGGCCTGGCGTACGAACGCGTCGACTCCGTTGACCGTGATCCGGCCGATGTAGCCGTCGTCGGCGAGGTCTTCGGGACGCGGGAACGCCATGGCGGCCACGGCGAGATGGGCGAGGCCGTGCAGGAAGCGGTCGGCGGAGTCGGTGGAGGCACGACGCGCGTAGTCGCCCATGCGAACGGCGAAGACCGAGTCCTCGCCGGCGGTCACGGCCATTCCGGCGCGCGGCGACACTTCGAGGACGACGAGGCCGAGTCCGGTGGCGACGGCATCGGCGAGCCGTGCGAACGCGGGCTCTTCGCGGTAGCGCCGCAGCAGGTCGGCGTACTCGGCGTCCCGCGCGGGCAGCAGCTTGGGCTGGAGCCCGAAGGAGACGAGCCGCGCGGCGTCGGCGGCGTCCGCGGGCGTGACGCCGGCGGACGCGGCCATCGGGCCCGACGGGGGCCCGAGCGGCACGTCCGCCTCACGCCGGGTCACGGCGTGCTCTGCGTGCTGGTCGCTCACGGCTGCTGCTCCTCTGTGCGGTGGTGCGGGGTTACGCGGTGGTGCGGGGTTACGGGGTGGTGCGGGGTTACGGGGTGGCCGGGGGCGCCTGCGGCGGTCCCACTCGGCGAAGCCGCATGTCGACACTGCCCCGCCCCGCCCTCCCCCGCAGCGTCGCCATGGGACTCGGCCGCGTGGGGACCCCGCCCCGGACGCCACGCCGCGAACGCCGGCGGGGCTGGAATCTCCAGCCCGTCCGGCGTTCGAGGACGCGCCCGTAGGGCGTACGGGCGTTTGGGGGCGTCAACCCCCGAGAAGAGGCTCACGCCGCCTCCGTGCGGTCCGCCGCCATGCCCGCCGCGTCCAGCAGGGCCGTGCCGACGATCAGGTCGGCTCCGCCGAACTCGGGGTCGTCCAGCTCCGTGCCGTCGTCGACGGCGAACAGCAGGCGCTGTTCGCCCTGACGGTACGCCGTGCCGACCGGGGGGCTCGCCGCGTGGATCGCGAGGAGGGCGACCAGGTAGGGCAGGTCCGGGTCGCGGCGGCGGGCCTCGGCGAGGAGGCCGGAGAGGCGGCGTGGGGCGTCGTGCTCCAGGTCGAGCAGCTCCATCGCGCTCGCGAGCTGCTCCTCGCTGAAGCGGCTGTCGTCCGGGGTCGCGATCAGGTCGGGCTCGGGCATCTCCGCGCCCAGGTGCTCGCGCTCGACGGGCGGCGTCAGCAGCATGTCCACCAGGTCACCGATGCGGACCGAGGCAGGGCTGCGCAGTCCGGTGCCACGGGCGAAGAAGGCGTCCGTGACGCGTATGGCCCGCTCGACGGAGAGCGGCAGCAGCGGGGCGACGAGCTGCCCGTACAGATCCAGCCCGGAGCGGGCGGCGGGTGCGGCGAAGGCCTGGCGGTCCTGCTCGGCGCGGAAGAGCGGGCCGGCCTCCAGCAGCCGGGACTGGAGCTGGGTGTGACGGCGGATGCAGTCCTTGACTATGTCGACGAGCTCGGCGGCGCGACGCTTGTGCTCGCCCGTCTTCGGATCGGAACCGGTCTCGGCCTCGTCGCGTACCTTGCGGATGTTGGTCAGGATCGCGTTCTCATGGCGATAGCGGTCCGCGACGTGGTCGAGCGCCTCGGCGATCATGTCGGGCACGGCATTGAGCCAGTCGACGGCGCGCACGTTGCGGCGGGTGGCTTCGAGCGTCCTGCGGAGGGTCTCCGCGTACTGCACGGTCCGGTAGCGGGCCTGCTCGGCGGCGAGCTGTGCGTCGGCGAGCCGACCGCGGGCGATCAGGACCTCTAGCTTCACCTCGGCGGCGATCTGCGCGCTGGTGACGTCCGTGTCGAGGGCGCCGACGAGGACGTTGACCGCTTCGTCGGTCGTCCGGAGGTAGACGCTGCCGCCGTATCCGGGGACTTCCTCGATGAGTTTGAAGTCGTAGTCCCGCCGGACATACACCCCATCAGGCCCGAAAGTGCCGTAGACCGCACGGAAACCCCGGTCGACACTGCCGACGTTGATCAGGTTCTCCAGCACCCAGCGGGCCACCCGTTCATGCTCCGTGGCAGGGCGCTGCGGGGCCTGCGCCGCGACGCGCGGGAGGAGTCTCGCCACTATCTGCTCATGGTCGGCGCCGGTGTCGAAGTCCATGTTGAGCGTGACGAGATCGATGGCGGCGAGGGCGACTTCGGCCATCGCGTAGATCGAGTACTCCCCGGCCAGATTCGCCTTGCGGGTGTCCAGATCGTGCAGTGGCGCGGTGCACGCGAGCGCGCGGAGCCGCCGCGCAAGCCCTTCGTCGGCGGCCGGGCCCTGCGCGGGGCGCGGCCCCGCGCTGAGCTGGGGCGGAACGAATTCCGTCGAGGCAGGCGAAGTCACGGTGCACAGACTAGGTCCTCGCACTGACAACGGTCGAAACGGCGCAGAAACCCCGCGCCCGGCACACGAGCGGCCTCCACCCGAGCACGCCCGGCCCTCCGGCGCACGACCGGCGGCGGCACACGACCGGCATGCGCCGGACACCCGTCCGGCGTCCCTCCGGCGTCCGTCCGGCGTCCCTCCGGCGCCTGCCCGGCCACCCGGGCGCGACCGGCGGCGCGTGTCCGACGGGTGGCGCGTGTCCGACGCACGCCCGGTGGCGCGTGTCCGACGCACACCCGGCATCCTCCTGCGCGTCTCAGCGCTCCGCCACGTCCCCGTCCGGCACCAGCCCCGCGTACACCCGCACCAGCTGAGTGCGTGAGTCGTCGAGGTAGTCGGCGAGCAATTGCTCCGCGCCGTCCCGCTCCCCCGCCTTGAGGGCATCCAGAATCTGCCGGTTCCGTACGAGATAGGGCTCGTGCAGCCCCCGGGGGTCGTCCACGACGTGGAAGGCGAGGCGGAGTTCGGCGAGGACGCCCCGCATCAGTTCGTCGGTGCGGACGCTGTGCGCGAGCGCGACGAGCTCCCGGTGGAAATGGATGTTGGCGGTGGAGACGCCTTTCCAGTTCTCCTCGCGTGCCGCCTGTTCGCCGCCGATGACCGCGTCGCGCAGACCGTCCAGCGTGAACGGCGGCTCGCCGAGCCCGTGGACGACGGCGCACTCGACCAGTCGGCGGGTGCGGTAGATGTCCTCGACGTCCTCGACGGCGAGGACCCGGACGAACACGCCGCGGTTGAGCTGATGGACCAGCAACCGCTCGTGGGTCAGCAGCCGGAACGCCTCGCGCAGCGTGTTGCGCGAGACGCCCAGCGCGCCACCGATGCTGTCCTCCGAGAGCCGTGCCCCGGGAAGAAAGAAGCCCTCCGCGATCCGGGTGCGCAGGATGTCCGCAACCCGCTCCGCCGTGCTCGTACGGCCGAGCAACTGGCGGTCGTCAGCCAGCTCGCCGAGCTCTGCCCCCGTCATCCCTGCAGCCCCCACAGCGCCCTCTATTCCGCTCACCATGACCGCCGGCCCGCCGGCGCCGTCCGATTCCATCGTAGAAGCAAGAACGAGACAACGTGACTCTTGTCGGATCGTTCAACAATCCTCTACGGTGTGGTGAGCGTCACTCAGCAGAACCAGCGCATCACTCAGCAGCACCACTCAGCCGCGCCCTCTCCCCCTCTGCGAGGTGCAGATGAGCACGACCCAGCAGACCCAGCCGAAGCCAGGCGAACGCCCCGAGGACACGGGTGCGTTCACCTGGCTCCGGGCGCTCGGACCGCGCGGCCGCCGGGCTTTCGGCGGCGCGTTCGGCGGCTATGCCCTGGACTCCTACGACTTCTTCACGCTGCCGCTGAGCATGGTGGCGATCGCCGCGTTCTTCAGTCTCGACAGCGGCCAGACCGGACTGCTCACCACCGTCACCCTGGTCGTCTCGGCCGTCGGCGGTGCGCTCGCCGGGATCCTCGCCGACCGCATCGGCCGGGTCCGGGCACTGATGATCACGGTGATCACCTATGCGCTGTTCACCGTTCTGTGCGGCTTCGCGCCCAACTACGAGACGCTGCTGGTGTTCCGCGCCCTCCAGGGCCTCGGTTTCGGCGGCGAATGGGCGGTCGGTGCGATCCTCGTCGCCGAGTACGCCACGGCCAGGCACCGCGGCCGCACGCTCGGCGCGGTCCAGAGCGCCTGGGCCGCCGGCTGGGCCCTCGCCGTCATCGTCTACACGCTGGTGTTCCAGTTCGTCGACGCCGACACCGCGTGGCGCGTCATGTTCTGGACCGGCGCGCTGCCCGCCCTGCTCGTCGTCTACGTCCGGCGCAATGTGACGGACGCGCCGGAGGCGGCGGAGCGACGCCGCGCGAGCAGCGAACGGGGTTCGTTCTCCGCCATATTCCGGAAGGATCTGGCGCGCACGACGCTCTTCGCGGTCCTGCTCTCCACGGGCGTCCAGGGCGGCTACTACACCCTCGCCACCTGGGTGCCGACCTTCCTCAAGTCCGAGCGGGGACTCACGGTCGTCGGCACCGGCGGCTATCTGACGCTCCTCATATCCGGAGCCTTCATCGGCTATCTCACGGGCGGCTATCTCACCGATGTGCTGGGCCGCAAGCGGAACATCGCCCTGTTCGCCGTGCTCTCGGCCGCCTGCATCCTGGCGTACACGAACATTCCGTCAGGGGCGGACGGAGTGCTGCTCATACTCGGATTCCCGCTCGGCTTCTGCATGTCGGCCATCTTCAGTGGCTTCGGCTCGTTCCTCGCCGAGCTGTATCCGACGGCGGTGCGCGGTACGGGGCAGGGCTTCACGTACAACACCGGCCGCGCGGTGGGGGCCTTCTTCCCCACCCTCGTCGGATTCCTGGCCGACAGCTGGGGCGTCGGCGGCGCTCTCGTCTTCGGCGCCGTCGGCTACGGTCTCGCCGTCGTGGCACTGCTCGGGCTGCCGGAGACGCGCGGCCGCGAGCTCGCGTGAAAGGAACCTCCACGATGACCTGGGCTTCGATCGACCTCAACGCCGACCTCGGCGAGGGCTTCGGCCGCTGGCGGCTGACCGACGACGAGCAGCTGCTCTCCGTCGTCACCAGCGCCAATGTGGCCTGCGGCTACCACGCCGGGGACGCGGCCACCATGCGGCGGGTCTGCGCCCTGGCGGCCGAGCGCAAGGTACGGATCGGCGCCCAGGTCTCCTACCGCGATCTGGCCGGCTTCGGCCGCCGCTCCATGGACGTCCCGCCCGCCGAGCTGGCCGCCGAAGTCGCGTACCAGATCGGTGCGCTGGAGGTCTTCGCCCGTGCGGCCGGTACGCGCGTCTCGTACGTCAAGCCGCACGGAGCGCTGTACAACCGCGTCGTCCACGACGAGGAGCAGGCGGAGGCCGTCGTCGAGGGCGTCATGCTCACGGGCGAGCGGCTCCCGCTGCTCTGCCTTCCCGGCTCCGAACTGCACACCAGGGCGGAGAAGGCCGGACTCCCCGTTGTCACCGAGGCGTTCGCGGACCGGGCCTACACGGCGGACGGCACCCTCGTGCCACGGGGGCAGGAGGGTGCCGTCGTCACCGACCCGGGCACCGTGGTCGAGCGCTCGGTCTCCATGGCAAGGTTCGGCGTCGTCACCTCGCTCTGCGGCCAGTCGGTCGGCGTCCGCGCCCGTTCGCTCTGTCTGCACGGTGACACGCCCGGATCCGTCGAGCTGGCCCGCCGGGTGCGGTCGCGTCTGGAGGGGGCGGGTGTCCGCGTGGAGGCCTTCGTATGAGGCTGCTGCCCGTGGGTGACCGGGCACTGCTGGTGGAGCTGGGCAGTGCCGAGGAGGCCGAGTCGCTCCATGCCGAGCTGCTGCGCCGCCGCGCCGCCGGTACGCTCCCCCCGGTCCGGGAGATCGTGCCGGCGGCGCGGACGGTGCTGCTCGACGGCGTCGACGAGCCCGGGCGGCTCGCCTCCGAGCTGCCCGGATGGGACATACCGCCGCTCGCGGCGGACGCCCGGGACGTGATCGAGATTCCGGTGCGCTACGACGGGCCCGATCTGGCGGAGGTCGCGGCACTGTGGGGAGTCGCGGAGGAGGACGTGGCGGCGATCCACTCGGCGGCCGAATTCCACGTCGCCTTCTGCGGGTTCGCGCCCGGCTTCGGCTATCTCACCGGGCTCGGCGAGCGGTTCGCGGTACCCCGCAGGGCCACGCCCCGGACGGCCGTTCCCGCAGGCTCGGTCGCGCTGGCCGGACCGTACACGGGCGTGTACCCCCACTCGTCCCCCGGCGGCTGGCAGCTGATCGGGACGACGGACCTGACACTGTGGGAACCGGCGCGCGAGCCCGCCGCGCTGCTGTCCCCGGGAGCCAGGGTCCGCTTCGTACCGGCCACGCGGGAGAGCCGGTGACCGACCGTGCTCTCGCGGTCGTGCGAGCCGGGGCGCTGACCACCGTGCAGGACCTGGGCAGGCCCGGGCACGCCCACCTCGGCGTACCCCGCTCGGGCGCCCTGGATCCGTACGCTCTACGCCTGCTCAACCGGCTCGTCGGCAATCCGGAGCCGGCCGCGGTGCTGGAGACCACGGTCACCGGGTGTGCGGTGCGGCCGCGCTGTGCCGTGACCGTGGCGGTCGGCGGGGCCCCCTGCCCGGTGCAGGTGGACGGCCGGGCCGTTGCCTGGGGCGCACCGGTACGGGTGGCGGCGGGGGCGCTGCTGGAGGTGGGCGCGGCGCGGCACGGCGTACGGAGTTATCTGGCGATCGGCGGGGGAATCGCATCCGATGCGGTGCTGGGCAGCCGGTCGACGGACCTGCTGTCCGGTCTCGGGCCGTCGCCGCTCGCCGACGGTGCGGTGATTCCGCTGGGCCCGCCCGCCGGTCCGGCCGCGCGGGTGGACGGCTCGCCATGGCCCCGTCCGCCGTCCGAACTGGTGCTGCGGGTACGGCTGGGTCCGCGCGACGACTGGTTCACGGAAGCAGCGCTGCGGACGCTGGCCACTGGCGCCTACCGGGTGTCGGCGGCGAGCAACCGCATAGGACTGCGCACCGAAGGCTCGCCGCTGGAGCGCGCCGTGCGAGCCGAACTGCCCAGCGAGGGCATGGTCCTGGGCGCGGTGCAGGTGCCGCCGGACGGGCTGCCCGTCGTGTTCCTCGCCGATCACCCGACGACCGGCGGCTATCCGGTGATCGCGGTCGTCCGGGAGGCGGACCTCGCGGGGGCGGCGCAGGCGGTGCCGGGGACACCGGTGCGGTTCGTTCCGGTGCGGTGAGTCCGGGGCCGGCGTTCCGGTGCGACCGGGAAGCGCGCCGTCTTCGTCACACCACCCCGTGTGTCCGTTCCTCACACTTCCTCTGCGCCCCGCGGCGTGGGGGCTCCCCCGGACGGACGGGAAGGCGCGGACCCGTACCCGCCCCCGCCGGGCGTCCGGACCACCAGGACGTCGCCGGGGCCGACCTCGACCGAGTCCACGCCCTGCAGTTCCTCGACCGTGCCGTCCGCCCGCTCCACCGAGTTCGCGCCGAGCGCGCCCGGCTCGCCGCCGGCCATCCCGTACGGCTCCACCCGCCGGTGACCGGTGAGCAGGGCCACCGTCATCGGCTCCAGGAAGCGGATCCGCCGCACGACGCCGCGCCCGCCCTGCCACTTCCCCGATCCCCCGCTGCCGTCGCGCACGGAGAAGGCGTCCACCCGCACCGGGTAGCGCCACTCCAGCACTTCCGGGTCGGTCAGCCGCGAGTTGGTCATATGGGTCTGTACGGCATCCGCGCCGTCGAAGCCGTCGCCCGCGCCGGAACCGCTCGCCACCGTCTCGTAGTACTGCACCCGCTCGTTGCCGAAGGTGACGTTGTTCATCGTGCCGGCGCCCTCCGCCTGCACCCCGAGTGCCGCGTACAGCGCCCCGGTGACGGCCTGCGAGGTCTCGACATTGCCCGCGACCGTCGCGGCGGGGTAGGCGGGAGCCAGCATCGAGCCGTCCGGTACGCGCACCTCCAGCGGCTCCAGGCAGCCGCTGTTGAGCGGGATGTCGTCGGCGACCAGCGTCCGGAAGACGTACAGCACGGCCGCCATCACCACCGACTTGGGCGCGTTGAAGTTGCCGGGCTGCTGCGGCGACGTACCGGTGAAGTCGAGGACGGCGCTGCGGGCCTGCCTGTCCACACTGATCGCGACCTCGATGACCGCGCCGCCGTCGGTCTCGTAGCGGTACGAGCCGTCGCTCAGCTCGGCGACGATGCGGCGCACGGACTCCTCGGCGTTGTTCCGTACGTGCTGCATATAGGCCTGAACGACGTCGAGTCCGAACTCCTCCACCATGCGTCCGAGTTCGGAGATGCCTTTCTCGTTGGCGGCGATCTGCGCACGAAGGTCGGCGAGATTGGTGTCGGGGTCCCGGGACGGGTGCGCGGCGCCGGTGAGCAGCTCGCGCGTCTCGGCCTCGCGCAGCCGCCCGTCCCGTACGAGGAGCCAGTTGTCGAAGAGGACGCCCTCCTCGTCGATCGTGCGGCTGAAAGCGGGCATCGAGCCCGGCGTGATGCCGCCGATCTCGGCGTGATGACCGCGCGAGGCCACCAGGAAGCGCAGCTCACCGCCGCCGCCCCCGCCGCCCCCGCTGTCGCCGTCGTCGCCGCCGTCGTCGTCGAAGACCGGCGTCACCACGGTCACATCGGGCAGATGCGTGCCACCGTGGTACGGGTCGTTGATGGCGTACACGTCGCCAGGGCGCAGCTTTCCCTCGTTGCGGCGCAGCACCTCCTTGATGGACTCGCCCATCGAGCCGAGATGGACGGGGATGTGGGGTGCGTTGGCGATGAGATTGCCTTCGGCGTCGAAGAGGGCGCAGGAGAAGTCGAGCCGCTCCTTGATGTTGACGGAGTGGGCGGTGTTCTCCAGACGCACGCCCATCTGCTCGGCGATCGCCATGAAGAGGTTGTTGAAGACCTCCAGCAGCACGGGGTCGACGTCGGTGCCGACGGCGGAGCGGCCGGGCCTGGGCCGTACGCGTGTGAGCAGCAGATGGCCGCCGTCCCCCACAGCCGCCTGCCAGCCCGGGTCGACGACGGTCGTCGCGTCCGCCTCGGCGATGATCGCGGGGCCTTCGACGGTGTCGCCCGGGGACAGATCCTCCCGACGGTAGAGCGGTGTGTCCGTGCGGCTGCCGTCGACGAACATTCCCACGGTCGCCCGCACCCGGGCCCCACCGCCCTCAGTGGCCTCTTCGACGACAACCGATCCGTGGGGTCCCGCCGTCCCCACCGCCTCGACCGAGACCGCCTCCACGACGAGGGGCTTGTCCATGGTGAACGCGTATCGCGCCCGGTGCGCCGATTCGAACGCCTCCCGCATCGCGTCGAGCGTGCCGAGGGGGACGGGCACGCCCGCGTCCGTACCGGCGTAGCGGATGATCACGCGTGCGTGGGTGGTGATGGCGTCGTCGGGTACGGCGTCGTCGCGGAGCTCCGCGCGGGTGCGTTCGGCCAGTTCGCCGCACAGGTCCTCCACGCGGCGCACGGCGGCGTCGTTCAGCTCGGCCTCGACCGACTGCTCACGCATGGCGGTCGCGTCGGCAAGACCGATGCCGTACGCGGAGAGCACACCGGCGAGCGGCGGCACGATGACGGTGTTGACGCCGAGGGCGTCGGCGACGGCGCAGGCGTGCTGGCCGCCGGCGCCGCCGAAGCACGTCAGGGCGTAGCGGGTGACGTCGTGGCCGCGCTGCACGGAGATCTTCTTGACGGCGTTCGCCATGTTGAGGACGGCGATCTCCAGGAAGCCGGCCGCGACCTCCTCCGGGCTGCGGGCGGTGCCGGTGGCGTCCCGTACCTCCCCCGCGAGCCGCTCGAACCGCTCCCGTACGACGTCGGCGTCGAGCGGCTGGTCGCCGTCGGGCCCGAAGACGGCCGGGAAGTGCGCGGGCTGGACCCGGCCGAGCATGACATTGGCGTCGGTGACGGTGAGCGGGCCGCCACGCCGGTAGCAGACGGGGCCCGGTACGGCGCCCGCCGAGTCCGGTCCGACGCGGTAGCGCTGGCCGTCGAAGTGGAGGATCGAGCCGCCCCCGGCGGCGACGGTGTGGATGTTCATCATCGGCGCGCGCATCCGTACGCCGGCGACCTGGGTGCCGAGCTCCCGCTCGAACTCCCCCGCGTAGTGCGACACATCGGTGGAGGTACCGCCCATGTCGAAGCCGATGATCCAGCCGAAGCCCGCCTGCTCCGAGGTGCGGGCCATGCCGACGACCCCGCCGGCCGGGCCGGAGAGCACGGCGTCCTTGCCCCGGAAGTGGGCGGCTTCGCGCAGTCCGCCGTTGGACTGCATGAACATCAGCCGGATGGAGCGGAGTTCCCCGGCGACCTCGTCGACGTACCGGCGCAGGATCGGTGAGAGGTACGCGTCCACGACGGTGGTGTCGCCGCGCGGCACGAGCTTGATCAGCGGGCTGACCTCGTGCGAGCAGCTCACCTGGGTGAAGCCGAGGGAGCGGGCGGCGTCGGCGACGGCGGACTCGTGGGCGGGGTGGCGGTAGCCGTGCATGAGGACGACGGCGACGCTGCGGAAGCCGTCTTCGCGGGCCGCCCGCAACTGTTCCGTGACCGGCGCCAGTTCCAGCGGCCTGACGATCTCGCCATGGGCGTCGGTCCGCTCGGGGACCTCGATGACCCGGTCGTACACGGCCTCGGGGAGGACGATGCGGCGCTCGAAGAGACGGGGGCGGTTCTGGTACGCGATGCGCAGCGCGTCCCGGAAGCCTTCGGTGATGACGAGGACGGTCGGCTCGCCGTGCCGCTCGAGCAGAGCGTTGGTGGCGACGGTCGTGCCCATTTTGACGACGTCGATCCGGTCCGCCGGCACGGTGTCCTCGGGTCCGAGCCCGAGCAGCAGCCGAATGCCGGCGACGGCCGCGTCGCGGTAGTGCTCGGGATTGTGGGAAAGCAGCTTTCGGGTGACGAGATGTCCGTCGGGGCGTCTGCCGACGACATCGGTGAACGTCCCGCCACGGTCGATCCAGAACTCCCAGCGCCCGCTCATTCCCCCATTCTGGCAAGGGGCGGGTCGAGAGAGAGTGAGGCGAGCGCGGAGGAGAGGGCGTTTTCGGCGACGAGGTCGAGGCAGGCGCCGGTGCCGCGGGCCCAGTGGCGCACCTCCGCACCGGCGAGGCACACGAGCTGGGGCAGGAGGTCCGTGCATCTGCGGGCCACCCAGCCGGTGCCGGCCGTGGCCAACCAGAGCGCCTTCGCGATACGGCTGGGCGCGGGCTGCGTCGGTTCGACCCCGGGCGCCGGGCCGAGGGCGAGCCCTTCGGCGGCGAGCAGCTCGTGGAAGCGTGCGGCGATCATGCGGTGGCCGCGCTCACCGGGGTGGAGCCGGTCCGCGCTCCACATGGTCCGGTCCTCGACCCAGGTCGCGTCGGCGATGTGCAGGTGGAGGGCTCCGTACCGCTCGGAGAGGGCGTGTACGACGGCGTTGACGCCCCGCTGCCGACGGGCGAGAGGCCGGGCGAGCGGTGCGGGCAGCCCGAGCATCGCGCCCGGGTCGGGCAGACACGCCGTGAGCAGCCGGGTGCCGCGTTCGCTGAGAGCGGCGCAGACCTTGTTGAGCCGGACGGCGAGGTCGTGGATGTCGAAGGTGTGCCGGAGCGTGTCGTTCACCCCGACGACGACCGCGGCGATGTCGGGACCGTACGCGACGGCCTTGGGGGTCTGCTTCTCGTCGACGTCGCGGGTGAGCGCGCCGCTGACGGCGAAGTTCCGGAACTCCGCGGGTCTGCCGGCCTCCCCGACACCCAGGGCGAGCAGCGCGGCCCAGCCCCGCCAGGCGCCGTCGACCCGGTCGCCGACACCTTCCGTGAGGGAGTCACCGAGCGCGGCGAACCGCAACGGCCGCGCGGGGGCGACGCCACGCGCCGCCGGCCTCGCCGGTGCAGGGGCCCTGGCGGACCGCGGCTCCGGCACACCGGCCATGGCCGGCTCGACCGGCGTCGCGGCGCCCATGGCCCCTGCCCCTGCCCCTGCCCCTGCCCTCGCAGGGGGCAGCATCGCCACGCCGGCGCCGTGCCCACCCGCCGCCGCGGGCGCCTTTGCCGGTACGCCGACGAGTTCGGCCACGGGCCGGGCCGGTGCCGAGTCGTTCACCGACCCGCCACCAGCCGGGAACGCGGCACCCGCGGGCACGGAACCGAGCGCGGCCGGCGACCGGGCCGGTGCCGAGTCGTTCACCGACCCGCCACCGGCCGGGAACGCGGCACCTGCGGGCACGGAACCGAGCGCGGCCGGCGACCGGGGCGGCGCGGAGTCGTTCCGCGACCCGCCACCGGCCGGGAACGCGGGAGCGAGCGCGGCAACGGAGTCGGGCACGAGGCCCGGGGGGCTCAGAGGCGTGCTCATGCCGCCACCTCCGGGTGGCCCGGGACGCGGGTGGGGGCGTCGTGGGCGGAGAGGAAGGCCGCTATCGCGCGGTCCCAGCTGAAGAGTTCCGCGCGGGCGCGGGCCGCGGCGCGGCGGGCCGCTTCGGGGCGGGAGGCGAGTTCCCGCACCGCGTCGGCGAACGCCTCCGGGGTGTCGAGCGCCGCGATGCCCGCGTCGCCGATGACCTCCGGGAGCGCCGAGGAGGCACTGGCCACGACCGGCGTGCCGCAGGCGAGGGCCTCCAGGGCGGACAGCCCGAAGGTCTCCGCGGGCCCGGGCGCCAGACAGAGGTCCGCGGCCGCCTGCAGGTCCGCGAGGGCTTCGCGGTCGGCGACGTGGCCGAGGAAGTGGACCGGCAGCCTCGCGTCCTGCGCCCGCCGGATCAGCCCGCTCCGCATCGGCCCCTCTCCCGCGACGACCAGCGCCGCCCGCACCCCGCTCTCGCGCAGCGTGGCGAGCGCGTCGAGCGCCATGCCCGGACGCTTCTCCACGGACAGCCGGGAGCAGAGCAGCAGCAGGACCTCGGCGCCCTCGGCGTAGCGGGCGCGCAGCACCTTGCTGCGCCGGCCGGGACGGCAGCGTTCGAGCTCGACGCCGAGCGGTGCGCGGAGCACATTGCTCGCGCCGATGCGTATGAACTCCCGTTCCGCCCACTCCGTCGTGCACACGATCCGCGAGTACGACCAGGCGCTTCGCCGGTTGAGCCGGTCCGCGGTGCGCTCGGCGAGTGCGCCCGGTACGCCCCAGGTGCGCAGCACGCCGTCCGCCGTCTCGTGGGACACCATCACCGAGGGGATCCGGCGGCGGCGCGCCCACTCTCCGGTCCACCGCAGCGTGGTGCGGTCGGAGACCTCCAGCCGGTCGGGGGCGATCTCCTCGAGGAGCTCTCGCAGCCGGGTGCGGCCGGCCAGGACGCGGTAGCCGCCGGTGCCGGGCAGGACCGGTCCGGGGATGGTGACGACCCGCCCCTGGGAGGTCATCTCGTCGCTCTCCACGTCACCGGGCACGATCAGTACCGGCTCGTGCCCGGCCGCGAGATAGCCGCGGCCCAGCTCTCTCAGGGCCGTGCGCAGGCCCCCGGACGCGGGCGTCACGAAGTTCGCCAGCCGGACGATCCGCAGCCCGCTCATGCCGCCACCGCCGTACGGTCCCGGAGCACCTCGGCGTAGTGGCCGAGCAGCTGATCGCCGACGGCCGCCCAGGTCCGGCCCTCCACCATGGCCCGCCCGGCCTGCCCGTACGCCTCCCGGCGCGCCGGGTCCGCCACGAGCGCCGCCACCGCGTCCCGCACCTCGCGTACGTCGTGCGGCGGGACGAGCAGCCCGGTGCGGCCGTGGTCGACGAGGTCCAGTGGCCCGCCGGCGGCGGGCGCGATGACCGGCAGACCGCTGGCCATGGCCTCCTGCACGGTCTGGCAGAACGTCTCGTACGGCCCGGTGTGCGCGAAGACGTCGAGCGAGGCGAAGATCCGGGCGAGGTCGTCGCCGGTGCGGCGGCCGAGGAACACGGCGCCGGGGAGTGCGCCCCGCAGCGACGCGCCGCTCGGTCCGTCTCCGACGACCACGACCCGTACGCCCGGGAGCTCGCACGCCCCGGCGAGCAGCTCGACGCACTTCTCGGGCGCCAGCCGGCCGACGTATCCGACGATCGTCTCGCCGTTCGGGGCGAGCTCGCGGCGGAGCGCCTCGTCCCTCAGCTCGGGCCGGAACCGCTCGGTGTCGACCCCGCGCGGCCACAGCCGCACCCGGGGCACTCCGTGCTCCTCGAGATCCCGCACGGCGGCACTGGACGGCGCGAGGGTCCGGTCGGCGGCGGTGTGCACCGTACGGATGCGTCGCCACGCCGTGCCCTCGCCCGCGCCCATGTAGGTACGGGCGTAGCCGGCGAGGTCGGTCTGGTAGACGGCGACGGCGGGGAGCCCGAGCTTCGCCGCGACTCCCATCCCGCGCACCCCGAGCACGAACGGGCTGGCGAGGTGGACGACATCGGCCCGGTGGGCGGTGAGCGCCGCGGCCAGCCGCCGGCTGGGCAGGGCCACGCGGACCTGTGGATAGCCGGGCAGCGGCAGGGACGGCACGCGTACGACGGGGCACGGTGCTTCGATGTCGGGCCCGGCCACGGTCGGGGCGATGACGAGCGGATCATGACCGCGCGCGGCGAGGTGCCGGGCGGTCTGCAGGGCGCAGTGCGCCACACCATTGACGTCTGGCGGGAAGGATTCGGTGACGATGACGACACGCATATGGGTGTTCTCGTCGCGCCGGGGGTGGTCCGGCCAACGTGGATCTTTCCGCCCGTGAAACGTCCCATGAGCGTTTGGACCACGCCCCGCCGGCAGCCGTACGGACCTGCCCCGCGATGCCCCGACCTGCCCCTTTCGGCCAGCCGGCGACGGCGATTCGAGCCACGTGTGCGGGGCGGCCGCGGTGCTCGGTCGTCACAGCGCGCGCCGGGCCGTCCCGGGGACTCACGCCGGTGGGTCTCGCCGCGGCGGCGCTGGATGTGTCGCGGCGGCAGCGCACGTCGGGGGCCGTGCGCGCGCCGCGGCCGTACACGCGCGGGGCAAGGGGCATGCGTCAGTGCGGCAGCACATGCCGGGGCGGGGGCGGGTCAGGGCCGGGGATGCGTCAGAGCGGAGGCCCGTCCGGCACTATGCGGCTGCGGACCGCCGTCTGGACCTCGGCCTCCTCGGCCGGGTCGGCGGCGAGGCGGCGCAGTCGTTCCGCCACACGTGCATCGCCGGTCTCGGCGTGCAGAGCGGCGACTTCTCTCGTGGTCTCCTCGCAGTCCCAGAGGCATTCGACGGCGAAGCCGGTGGCGAAGGAGGGGTCGGTCGTGGCGAGCGCGCGGGCCGTGCGGCCGCGCAGTTGCGAGGACGTGGTCTCGCGGTAGACGTGGCGCAGGACGGGGGCCGCGCAGGCGATACCGAGCCGGCCGGTGCCGTCGACGAGGGTCGACAGCAAGGGGGCGTCGGGCCCTTCGGCGCGGACGGTCTCGCGCAGGGCGCCGAGGACCAGCTCGGCGTCCTCGGCGCCGCCGCGGCAGGCGAGGACACCGGCTGCGGAGGCACCGAGCGCGTCGGGGCGGTGGACCCAGCCGCGCGCCCGGTCGACGGCGGCGTCGCCGCACATCCGCTCGAACGCGCAGACGGCGGCCTCGGCGACCGCTCGGGACGGATCGAGCGCCGCGGCCTCGATGAGGTCGAGCACGACGGGATCCCGCGCTTCGGCCAGATAGTGCAGAGCGGCGCAGCGTGCGCCGTCGGCACCGCTGCGCGCCGCCTCGATGATCGTCTGACGGTCGCCGGGTCCGGCCACCGCGCCGAGGCAGCGCGCGGCCGGCACATGCAGTGCGCTGCCGCGCTCCAGTCCGTGCTGGGCCCACTCGAGGACGGCCTGGACGCTCCAGCCGGGACGGGGCCCGCTCGGGCGCATCTGTCGCTGCCAGCGGTCGAAGGAGCCGCGTTCCTGGGCGGCGCGCACGCGCGCTCCGACCGCGTCCCGCCGGTCCTCGGCCCACAGCCGCCAGGGCCGCGGCTCGAACGCGTCCCGTACGGCGGCGGCCAGCTCGGCGTCCCCCTCCGGGGTGGCCGGGAAACGGCCGAGGACGGGTCCCGCGAGCGAGCGCAGCCCTGAGTCGTCGTCGCGCAGCGCGAGCTCGTCGAGGGCCCAGGCCCAGTTCGAGCCCGTCGCGGCGTACCGGCGCAGCAGACTGAGGGCGTCGTCACGTCCGTACGAGGCGAGGTGGCCGAGCACGGACAGCGCGAGCCCGGTCCGTGCGTCGTCGGAGTCGAAGTGGTCCTCGGCACTGAAGAGGTGGGCCTCGATCTCTTCGAGGCCGCCGCCCAGATCCAGGTAGAGGCGTGCGTAGTAGAGGGAGCGGTTCTCGACCTGCCAGTCGTGGCGGGGGTCGCTCAGCACGCAGTGGTTGAGGGCCGCGAGGGCTTCGGCGCGGGGTGCGGCGAGCGCATGCAGCGTGCCGTCGCCGCGTCCCCTCTGCAGCAGGCCGAGCAGGGTGCCGCTCGGCGCTATGACTGGTTCGAACATGGAAAGTGCCTCACATCAAGCTGTCGACGCAACCGGGGGTGTGTTCGCCTAGGCCGCGCAGCAACATGATCGGCTGCCCGTCGTCTTCCGCCTGATGAAGTCCATCTTCCTCTGCCTCTCGTCGGTGGCCCCTTGCGGGCCCGACGTCATGATGACCCAGCCATTTCGTCACCGCGACCACATTTACGGCGCCGCTCTCACCTGGTGTTCAACACCCGTTCACTGGGCGGCGAACAGCTCCAGGAGGTCTGTCTTCCCAAACATCCGCGCAGTATCCACAGCGGACGGAGTTCCAGCTTCCGGATCGGCTCCGCCGTCCAGGAGGGCGCGGATCACCGCGTCCTCGCCCTTGAAGACGGCCCCTGCGAGCGGGGTCTGGCCGCGGTCGTTGGCGCGGTCCGCGTCGGCTCCGCGGGCGAGGAGGGCCGTCACGGCCGGGGCGTGGCCGTGGTAGGCGGCGAGCATCACGAGGGAGTCGCCCTTGTCATTGGTGAGGTTTGCCGGAACCCCGGCGTCCACGTAGGCGGCGAGGGCCTCGGCGTCTCCCTGACGCGCCAGATCGAAGATCTTCGACGCCAGCTCGACCACCTCGGGATCCGGAGTTTCACTCATGGGACGGACCGCCTTTCACTGCGTTGACCTGGTGCTGAGTACGGGCGGAGCGGCCCCGTACGAGTGAACCGACAGGGTACTGCCCGATCGCGGACATGACCCCGCCCCGCCGTGGCAAAGATCGTGGACAGTGCGCGGCCAAGATCAACGCGCCCAGGGCAACGATCCGGCATCCGCCAGTCAAGTGAAAAGACCAATTTTTCACCCGAATGCACCTTTTATCGCATAGATACCTCCTGTGAGCATGGAAGACCTCATGGTGACTGTCCCCTCAACCAGGAGAACTCCTCATGATCCTGTCCATGTCAGGCGTCGTGCTGCTCGGAATCATCGTCTTCCTGTTCTTCAAGAAGGACGGACTGAAGGCGTCGCACGCGCTGGTCTCCGCACTCTTCGGCTTCTACCTCGCGGGCACAGCCATCGCCCCGAGCATCACAGCGGGAGGCGCGAGCCTCGCCAGCCTCTTGGGCGGGATCAAGTTCTGACCTCCCCGCGCGCCCCCTTCAACAACTCCAGGAGCAGGAGAACCACGTGGCCCGGCGACCACTCCCCCGCATTCCGAGCAGCGGCACCGACCGGATCGCACGCAGCCGAGAGCTCGCGCGGACGGCCGCCGACAGCGCCACCGACGTCCTCCATCCGCTCATCACGATCAGCCGCGGTCTGCGGCGGCTGACCGCCGCAGGACGGCGCAAATGGGCCGAGACACCCAAGGAACGGCGTGGCCCCACGCTGTTCCTGGCGGCAGCCGGTGTGCTGCTGGTCACCCTCGTCCCGTACGGGCCGCTGCTCGGCCTGATCACGGTGATGGGGCTGGCGGCGTGGACGGGGCGCGAACGTACGCCGGCGCGGACCGGGCCCGACGAGGCGGAGCTGAAGCGGCTGCGGGCGCTCTACGAGGCGCTCGTCCCGTACTTCTCCGTCCCGGAGGACCCGAGTCCGCTGTTCACCCACGGCGGGGAGTGGGCCAAGGCGTTCAGTGACCACGAGTTCGACGGCGACGGCCGGCTGACCCGGCTTCGGGTGAGCTACCCGGCTTACTTCACCGACAGCGAGGCTGAGGCGCGCACCCGCATCGAGCAGCTGCTGCACACCAAATCCGGCCGGGGGCGCGAGTACCACTTCGAGTGGGACGAGGAGGGCAACCAGCTCCTGATGAGCGTGCTTCCCGCCCTTCCCACCACCATCGCCGCCCAGCGCTTCGTCACCACTCCCGGTGAGGTAGTGCTGGGCTTCACCGATCCGGGCGCCGTCCAGCGCACCGTGCCGGTCGTCGACGGCGGCCGTGTGCAGGACGCGCCGCCCGTGATGTGGCGCACCGGACCCCGCTCGACGGAGCCGCATCTGCTGGCCGTCGGTCACCCCGGCAGCGGGACGACGACGCTGCTGCGCTCGATCGCCCTGCAGGCGCTGCCGTACGGGGATGTGCTGATCGTGGAGGGCAGCGGGACGGGCGAGTACGCCTGTCTGACGGGGCGGGCCGGTGTGCTCGCCGTCGAATGCGGGCTGGCCGGAGCGCTGGCGAGCCTGGAGTGGGCGGCGCACGAGACGGAGCGGCGGCTCATCGCCGCGAACCGGGCCCGGCAGGCCGGCCACCCCGCCCCCGACGACACCAAGCGCCCGCTGTGGATCCTGCTCGACCGGCCCAGCGTGTTCAGCCATCTCGCGGCCGCCGACGGGCGGACCGACCCTCAGCAGCTGCTCCAGGTGCCGTTGCGGCACGGCAGGGCGGCGCAGGTCACGGTGATCGTGGCCGATCAGTTCGACTGCATGGACTTCCTGAGCGAGACGGTGCGGACGCACACCCGCGCCCGCGTCGTGCTGGGCCCGGCCACGCCCGACCAGGTGGAGACGGTGCTCGGCGCTCCGCCGCACACCACGCCCGCGCCCCACGTCCCAGCCGGGCGCGGCTACGCACGGCTGGGGACGGGCGGGGTCCTCCGGCTCCAGGTGCCGGCCACGCCCGACCCGTACGACGACGCGACGAGCGAGGCCCACCGGCAGGCGGTGACGGAGCTGCTCCCGGAGCGCCAGACCCCACCCGACGAGCGCGCGGCCGCGGACGCACGGCCCGAGCCCGTCCCCGAGCCGATCCCGGAGCCCGTCGTCGAGCCCGTGCCGGTGCCCATCGTCGAGCCGGTCCCGGAGCCCGTCGTCGAGCCCGCCCCGGAGCCGGCCTCGGGCCCCCACCCGCGACCGGCCGCGGCACCCGTACCGGCCGAGGGCTGACGCACACTCGCACGTACCGCCCCCGGCGCGAGCGCGCTGCCGCCCAGCCGGGCCGGGCCGTGGAGCGCGGCGCCCGGCCCGGGAAGGCCGCAGAAGGTGCCCCGGCAGGAGTGGCTGCGACCGTCAGGCCACGAACGTCCGGGGGGCCTCCGTGCCCGTGGTCACTCCCGTCTCCACCAGCCGGGCCGCCGCCGCCAGGCGGGACGCCGCCTCCTCCGCGACCGGTCCGCCGACGGTGAACGGAAGGCGTACGAACCCCTCGAACGCCCCGTCCACGCCGAACCGAGGGCCCGAGGGGACGCGCACACCGACACGTTCGCCGACCTCCGCGAGGCGCGAACCGGAGAGGCCGCCCGCGCGCACCCAGAGGGTCAGACCGCCCCCCGGTACCTCGAACTCCCAGGTGGGCAGTTCCTTGCGCAGCGCTGCGACGAGTTCGTCACGGTTCTGGCGCGCCTGGGTGCGGCGCAGCGCCACCGCCTCGTCCCAGCCGCCCGTCCGCATCAGCCAGTTGACGCCGAGCTGCTCCAGGACGGGGGTCCCCAGGTCTGCGTAGGCGCGGGCGGCGACGAGGGAGCGGATCACGTCCGGTGCCGCCCGGACCCAGCCGATGCGCATACCCGCCCAGAAGGCCTTGCTGGCCGAGCCGACCGTGAGGACCGTGGAGCCGGCCGGGTCGAAGGCGCAGACCGGCCGCGGCATCTCCACGTCGTCGTCGAGACAGAGCTCGGACATCGTCTCGTCCACGACGAGGACCGTGCCGGCGGACCGGGCGGCATCGACGAGCTGCCGCCGCTGGTCCTCGTCGGCCAGCGCCCCGGTGGGGTTGTGGAAGTCGGCGACGACATAGGCGAGCCGGGGGGCGGCATCGCGCAGCACCTGCCGCCAGCGGCCCATGTCCCAGCCCTTCAGTCCCTGGGCCATCGCCACGGGCACGAGCCGCGCCCCGGCCTCCCGCATCAGCTGCAGGATGTTGGCGTACGAGGGCGACTCGACGGCGATGCGCTCACCGCGGCCGGCGAACAGATGGCAGATCGCGTCGATGGCGCCCATCGCACCCGTGGTCACCATGATCTGCTCGGGCATCGTGGGGATGCCCCGCTCGGTGTACCGGTCGGCGAGCATCTGGCGCAGCGCGGGCAGGCCCGCCGGGTAGTCGCCATGGGTGTGTGCGTACGGTGTCAGCTCCTCCAGGGCTCCGTGGAAACCCCGGCTGAGCCAGGGCTCGGGAGCGGGGAGTGCGGCGCAGCCGAGGTCGATCATCGAGCCGAGGGACTCCGGCGGGAGGGGCTCGAGACCGCGCGCGGGCAGCGGGTTCCCGGCAGGCACGGCGGTCCAGCTGCCGGCGCCCCGGCGGGACTCGAGGAATCCCTCGGAGCGCAGGGCTTCGTACGCCGCGGCGACGGTCGTGCGGCTGACGGCGAGGGAGAGCGCGAGCTCTCGCTCGGCGGGGAGCCGCGCGGCGACGGGCACACGGCCTTCGAGGACGAGTAGCCGGACACCGTCGGCCAGCGCGCGGTAGGCGGGCGGCTTGCGCGTGCCGGGGCCGGCCGGACGGGGCTGCTGAGCGTTGAGCTGCCGGGCGAGCTGAGCCGCTCCGACCGCCGAAGTCCACTCGGCCATAGAAGTCAGTCCACCTTCCTCGAATTGGCCATGGCTGGCCTCGGATTCCCAGCCACAGAGTGTCACGAGTCAGTCCACTCTCACCACTGGGGGGCAGAATTTTGTCCATCGCCACCGGGTCCACCGGCGCCTCCGGCCGCCATCTCGTCCGCCGGCTGCTGCAGCTCTACGTCGGACTGACGCTGTACGGAGTGAGTTCCGCGGTGCTCGTGCGCGGCGGACTGGGACTCGAGCCCTGGGGTGTGCTGCACCAGGGCATCGCCGAACGGACCGGGCTGACCATCGGCGTGGTCTCGATCATCGTCGGCGCGGTCGTCCTTCTGCTGTGGATCCCGATCCGGCAGAAGCCGGGGCTCGGCACCGTCTCCAACGTCTTCGTCATCGGTGTCGCGATGGACGGCACGCTCGCCGTCGTGCCGGACGTGCACGGGCCGGCCGCACAGGTCCCGGTGATGATCACCGGGATCGTTCTCAACGGTGTCGCGACCGGCCTCTACATCTCGGCCCGCTTCGGCCCGGGACCGCGCGACGGGCTCATGACGGGTCTGCACCGGCTCACGGGCCGCTCGATCCGGCTGGTCCGTACGGCGATCGAGGTGGCGGTCGTCGCCACCGGGTTCGTGCTCGGCGGCACGGTCGGCGTGGGCACCATCGCCTACGCCCTTGCCATCGGGCCGCTGGCACAGCTGTTCCTGCGCGTGTTCGCCATCCCGGCTGCGGACGAAGGAAGCACGGTGGTCGCCGGGGCGACACCGAAGCAGGCGATACTGCGTCCGTGACTCGTGTGACGCGCCCCCGGCACCCCTATCTCGACCACCCCACCCCGATACCGTTCGCCCATCGCGGCGGTACGGCCGACGGGCTGGAGAACACCGCGACCGCCTTCCGGCGGGCGGCCGCGACCGGCTACCGCTACTTCGAGACCGATGTGCACACCACCGCCGACGGGAAGCTCGTCGCCTTCCACGACTCCACGCTGGACCGGGTGACGGACGCCCGCGGCCGGATCGCGGAGCTCCCCTGGAGCGAGGTGAGCCAGGCCCGGGTGGCGGGCACGGAGCCGCTCCCCCTCTTCGAGGATCTGCTGGAGGAGTTCCCCGAGGTCCGCTGGAACGTGGACATCAAGACCGAGGGGGCTCTGGAGCCGCTGGTGGATCTGGTGCGGCGGACGGCGGTCTGGGACCGGGTGTGCATCGGCTCGTTCTCGGAGAGCCGGGTCGCCCGGGCGCACCGGCTGGCCGGCCCGCGGCTGGCGACCTCGTACGGTGTGCGCGGGGTGCTGGCGCTGCGGCTGCGCTCTCTCGGCATCCCCGCGGCGGTGCGCGCGGGTGCGGTGTGTGCGCAGGTGCCGGAGTCCCAGAGCGGGATCAGGGTGGTGGACCGGCGCTTCGTCCGCGAGGCGCACGCACGGGGGCTTCAGGTGCACGTGTGGACCGTGAACGACCCGGATCGCATGGCCGCTCTCCTGGACCTCGGGGTGGATGGCATCATGACCGATCATCTGGAGATGCTGCGCACGGTGATGACCGACCGGGGAGTCTGGGTCTGAGGGGTCTGAGCGTCGCGCTCTCTCCACGGGGACGAACAAGGGGGGCGCGGCGTGACCGCTGATACCGCGGACCGGGCCGCCGGGACGGACGACGCCGATCGCCGGCGCGAGCAACGCGGCTGGTACTTCTACGATTTCGCCTGCTCGGTCTATTCGACGAGCGTGCTGACGGTCTTCCTGGGCCCCTATCTGACCGCGGTGGCGAAGGCCGCGGCGGACGCGGACGGCTTCGTCCATCCGCTCGGCATTCCGGTCCGTGCCGGTTCGGTGTTCCCGTACGCGGTCTCCGTCTCGGTGGTGCTGGCCGTGCTGGTGATGCCGCTCGCCGGCGCCGCAGCGGACCGCACGGGCCGCAAGAAGCCGCTCCTCGCCGTCTCGGCGTATCTGGGGGCGGGCGCCACGGCGGGGATGTTCCTCCTCGACGGCGACCGCTATCTGCTCGGCGCCCTCCTGCTGATCGTCGCCAACGCGTCGCTGTCGGTGTCGATGGTCCTCTACAACGCGTATCTGCCGCAGATCGCCGAGCCCGAGGAGCGGGACGCGGTGTCCTCGCGCGGCTGGGCCTTCGGCTACACGTCGGGCGCGCTGGTCCTCGTGCTCGATCTGGTGCTCTACACCGGCCACGACTCCTTCGCGCTCTCCGAGTCGGAGGCGGTCCGCATCTGTCTGGCCTCGGCCGGACTGTGGTGGGGCGCCTTCACGCTCGTGCCCCTGCGGCGGCTGCGCGACCGGCGGGTGCCTGCGGGCCAGGGCACCCAGCCGGCCGAGGGCGGGGTCGGTGCGGGCTGGCGGCAGCTGGTGGCGACCCTGCGGGACATGCGCCGGCATCCGTTGACGCTGTCGTTCCTGCTGGCCTATCTCGTCTACAACGACGGGGTCCAGACGGTGATCTCGCAGGCGTCGGTGTACGGCTCGGAGGAGCTGGATCTGGATCAGACCACGCTGATCACGGCGGTGTTGCTGGTGCAGGTGCTGGCTGTGGCGGGCGCGCTGGGGATGGGGCGGCTGGCCAGGTCGTACGGGGCGAAGCGGACGATCCTCGGTTCGCTCGCCGTGTGGACGTTGATCCTCATGGCCGGTTTCCTGCTGCCGGCCGGGGAGCCGGTCTGGTTCTACGCGCTGGCCGCCGCGATCGGGCTGGTGCTGGGCGGCAGCCAGGCGCTGTCGCGGTCGCTGTTCTCGCATCTGGTGCCGCGCGGCAAGGAGGCCGAGTACTTCTCGGCGTACGAGATGAGCGACCGTGGGCTGAGCTGGCTGGGACCGCTGGTGTTCGGTCTGGCGTTTCAGCTGACGGGCAGCTACCGGGATGCGATCATCTCGTTGGTGATCTTCTTCGGGCTCGGGTTCGTGCTGCTCGCGAGGGTTCCGGTGCGGCGCGCGGTGGCCGCTGCGGGGAACCCCGTTCCGGAACGGATTTAGACGTTGAAGTGAAAGGCCGGTAGTGTACGCCTTTGGCCTGCCAGGCGGACCGTTACTGCGCGCTGAGGAACTCAAAACGCTGGGTGACACTTTCTGCCAGATGTGACAAACCGGGCACTGGTGGGTACCCAAACCCTGGAAAAGCAGCGGCACGACGGGCGACGACGCATGACCGGCAACGGGAATCTTTACCGCCGACCGGACGTTGACCGGATGACGACGACAGCGACACCTGTCCTGTGGGCGACAAGCCCGGGAGGCACGATTCATGAGTGAGCGAGCTCTTCGCGGCACGCGCCTCGTGGTGACCAGCTACGAGACCGACCGCGGCATCGATCTGGCCCCGCGCCAGGCGGTGGAGTACGCATGCCAGAACGGACATCGTTTCGAGATGCCGTTCTCGGTAGAGGCGGAGATTCCGCCGGAGTGGGAGTGCAAGGCGTGCGGCGCCCAGGCACTCCTGGTGGACGGGGATGGCCCCGAGGAGAAGAAGGGCAAGCCTGCGCGTACGCACTGGGACATGCTCATGGAGAGGCGCACTCGCGAGGAGCTCGAGGAGGTGCTGGCCGAGCGGCTGGCGGTCCTGCGCTCCGGAGCCATGAACATCGCGGTGCACCCGCGCGACAGCCGGAAGTCCGCGTAACGACGCACCACCACATCGCACAGAGCGCAGAAGCCGCGGGCTGCCGCACACATCATGTGTGCCGCAGCCCGCGGCTCTTTGTCTGCTGCGGGATCTGCCGCGGGCAGGGCCCCGACCACCGGCCGGCAGTCGGGACGACCCGGGCGACAGAAAGACGGGAACGACCCGGACGACGGGGACTACGAGGTCAGCGGAGGGCGCGAGCTCTCATCCGCACGGGGCGGCGTCGGCACGTCCTCGCGGATGACCTCACCCTGCACGACCTTTCCGTCTGGGCGGTGAATGCGGGCCTGCCGAAATGCGTCGCCGAGGGAACCGGGAGCGGCCTGCCGCATCCGCCGGTCCAGGGACCTCTCCGTGTACCGGCCGGCCGCCGTGCGGACCGGCGGGAGCAGCAGCAGGAGGCCCGCCGCGTCGGAGATCAGGCCCGGCAGCATGAGCAGCAGCCCGGCGAGCATGAGGAATCCGTTGCCGGTGCTGGAACGGTCGGCGGCGGCAGTCGTGGGCGCGAAGCCCGACTGCTGCTGCTGGAGGGTCTCGCTGAGGCTGCGGAACGCCCGCCGGCCGGCCCGCTTGATGACCACGGCGCCGAGCATGCCACCGCCGACGAGCAGGGCGAGGACGGTGAGTCCGCCGGCCGCACCGGCCACGACGGTCAGCAGCCAGATCTCCAGCACCAGCCAGGCGGCGATGCCAAGGGGAAGGAAGGTGCGGGCGCGTGAGCGCCTCGGGGCGGTCGGTGTCGTTGCGCCGGTCGTCATGCCCCCAGTGTGCCTGGGCGTCCGCCGGAGTGTCGTAAAGGCGGGATCAGTAAGAACGCGGGACCGCGAGGAGGCCGATCAGGAGCGCTTGCGTCCGAGGATCTTGCCGGCCCGGCCGGCGATGCCCCAGGCGGTGACCCGCCACAGTGCCTCGACGAGGATGTCCCGGCTCATCTTGGAGTCGCCCCGCACGCGCTCGACGAAGGTGATCGGGACCTCCACGACATGGAAGCCGGCACCGACGGCGCGGCGGGCCAGGTCGACCTGGAAGCAATAGCCGGCAGAGGCCACGTCGTCCAGGCCGAGTCCTTCCAGGGTCTCCTTGCGGAATGCCCGGAAGCCGCCGGTGACGTCGCGGATCGGGACGTCGAGCAGCACGCGCGAGTAGAGGCTGCCGCCGCGGGAGATGAACTCACGGGACTTGGGCCAGTTCACGATCCGGCCGCCGGGGACCCACCGGGAGCCGAGCACGAGATCCGCGCCCTTGAGTGCGGTGAGCAGCCGGGGCAGTTCCTCGGGCTGGTGGGAGCCGTCGGCGTCCATCTCGACGAGGACTCCGTAGCCGTTCTCGATCCCCCAGCGGAAGCCCGCGAGATAGGCCGCACCGAGGCCCTCCTTGCCCTTGCGGTGCAGGACGTGGACCTGACCGTCCTCGGAGGCGAGCTCGTCGGCGATCTTGCCGGTGCCGTCGGGGCTGTTGTCGTCGGCGACCAGAATGTCCGCCTCCGGTACGGCGGAGCGCACCCGGGAGACGATCGGCTTGATGTTCTCCGCCTCGTTGTAGGTCGGGATGATCACCAAGGCTCTGCCGAGCGGGCCGTATCGCCTCTGACCGCCGTCGTTCACTGCTGCCCCTTAACGTCCGTACGCAGAGACCCACCATAGCGAGCGCTGGTCGCGGAGCTGCGGCGGCACGGACTGTGAGCACGGTATGCGAGCGCAACGACGGCGGGAACGGATCAGGGCCCGGCGTCCTTCGGGCCGGCCCGGGATCCGCTGGCTGCGGGTCGACCGAAAGCCGTTGTCTACTGAACGCCGGGCCCCACCCGGGTCACACCTGCCACCCGGCCGAAACCTTCCCTCGCCCCCGAGGCGCGGGCGCTGAACCTGGCTCCCAGTGGTGATGCGCCGACGCGGCGCACCACCCCATGACCCAGCGGCGTTCGACGACTGCGTGGAGGTTCGACCGGCCGGACGTCCCGTGGTGGACTCGGCCGAACCTACCGGCCTGCGGGCGCACTCTGTCAACAGTCGTGCGATCTGCGGCGATTGACCGAATCGGCTGGTCACCGACGAAGATCCGCAGGTCGCGACGGAGCACATGGAGCAGTCCCTGACGGTGCGAATTATCCCGATGTCACTCGTTCGGTCGTACGTAGACCGTTTGTCCGAAGACCACCGTCCGCAGGCACACCGGGAGCGCCCTGCCGGGGGTGAGATCGGGCAGGCCAGGGGTGCCGGAGCGGGGGTCGGTCGACCAGCGGGCGACCCGGTCGTCGGGGGCCTGGACGACGAGTTCGTCGGTGCGCCAGATCGCGTAGTCGGCGGGTGCGCCGGGTACCAGAGTGCCCGCGTCGTCCCGTCCGGTCGCCCGCCAGCCGCCCCGGGTGTGGGCGGTGAAGGCGGCGCGCACCGACACCCGGTGCTCGGGGGTGCGGTGGAAGGCGGCGGCGCGGACGGTGCCCCAGGGGTCGATCGGGGTGACCGGGCTGTCCGAACCGAAGGCGAGCGGGACCCCGGCGCGCAGCAGCGCGGCGTACGGGTTGAGGGTGCGGGCGCGTTCGATGCCAAGGCGCTGGGCGTACATGCCGGTGTCGCCGCCCCAGGCCGCGTCGAAGGCGGGCTGGACGGAGGCGGTGAGGCCGTACTCGGCGAAGGCGGCGACGGTCTCCGGGGTGAGCATCTCGGCATGCTCGACGCGGTGGCGGGCGGCCCGGACGTGGGCGAGACCCAGGGCGGACGCGGCGGCCCTCATGCCTTCGACGACGTTGGTGATCGCGTGGTCGCCGATGGCGTGGAAGCCGGCCTGGAGTCCGGCCTCCGTGCAGGCCGTGACGTGCGCGGCGACGCCGGCCGCGTCGAGATGGGCGACACCGGAGTGCGCGGCGTCCGCATACGGCTCGTGGAGGCAGGCCGTGTGCGAGCCGAGCGAGCCGTCGGCGAAGAGATCCCCGGCGGCGCCGGCGGCGCCGAGGGCCCGCGCCCGCTCCACGTCCGTGTCGGCCCAGTAGCCGACGACACGCGGGCCGGGCTCGTCGGCCGCGGTCTTGAGCAGGCCCGTGAAGTCGTCCTCGGAGGAGATGTCGGGGCCACCGCACTCGTGGACGGTGCCGATGCCCAGGGAGGCGGCGTGGCGCAGCGCGGCGCGCTGGGCCTCGGCCCGCTGCTCCGGCGACACGGCGGCGTACGCGGCGGAGCGCACCGCGTGGTGGGCGTCCCCGGTGAGCGGCTCCCCGTCGCGGAACCCGGCCATGCCGCGGATGCCGGGCACCTGGTCGAGCAGGGCCGTGGTGACGACGGCCGAGTGGACGTCGATCCGGGTGAGATAGAGCGGGCGGCCGCCGGTGAGCTCGTCCAGCTCGTCCCGGCTCATCGGCCGCCGCTCGGGCCAGCGGGACGCGTCCCAGCCGTGGCCGATCAGGATCCGGTCGGCGGGCCGGGCCGCGGCGTACGTCCGGACGCGCTCGGCCGCCTCGGCGAGCGAGGCGGCGCCGGACAGATCGAGGCCGGTGAGGGCGAGCCCGGTCGCGGTGGTGTGCACATGCGCGTCGACGAACGCGGGGGTGACCAGTGCGCCGTCCAGGTCGATGACCTCGTCCACCCCCGAGGCGAAGGCGTCCGCAGCCCCCTCGGAGCCGACCCAGGCGACATGCCCGCGTTCGACGACCATGGCGGTCGCGAACGGGTCGGCGGGACTGTGGACGTCTCCACCGCGCAGCAGCACGGTGCGGTGTTCGGCCGGAGGCACGCTCTCACTCATGGAGACAGCCTAGGGAGTGTCTTCAAAGGAGCGTCGTCCGCCCGCAGGGCGGGCCCGGCGGCGTCTGGTGCTGGGGGCACCTCCCGTGCCCGAAGGGCTACGGGGGAGTGCGTGCCAGGCGTCGCCGGGCAGACGGGACTTTGAAGGACACGACCTGGTGCCGCGACCGGCAGAGCTTGCCGGGAGGGGCACTAGATACGCGGCGGCCGCGCCTCGTACGGGGTGGAGAGGACCACGGTGGTACGCGTCGAGACACCGGCCAGCGAGCGGATCTGGCTCAGCAGTTCCTCCAGCTCCAGGGGAGTGCCGACACGGACCTTGAGGATGTAGTTCTCGTCGCCGGCGACGCTGTGACAGGCCTCGATCTCGGACACGCCGGACAGCCGCTCGGCGATGTCGTCCGGGGCGCTGGGGTCGAAGGGTTTCACCGAGATGAACGCGGTGAGAGGCAGGCCGACCTCTTCGGGGTCCACGACGGCGGCGTATCCCCGGATGACGCCGCGCTGCTCGAGCCGTCGCACGCGCTGATGCACCGCCGAGGTGGACAGGCCGGTGGCCTTGCCCAGGTCGGTGTAGCTCATGCGCCCGTCCTTGACGAGCAACTCGACGATCTGACGATCCAGCTCCTCCATGCGGTCAACCTATTGCCCCAGGTCACTTCCGGCACAGTCGGCCACCCTCCGGACGGGCACCTGCGGCGGGCATGTGACGAACGCCACAGCCCTGGGGCCGTGTCCGTCGAGACCTCACGGTTACCTTCGGAGCCCGCAGGGAAGTGCTTGGTGTGGTCGAGGCCGTAAGCGCCTGGTCGGCCCACCCGAGGGGGAGAATCTCCATGCAGGTTGTGAAGCGCACCGGACATACCGAACCCGCGCCCGTCGAGGGCACGGCTTCCGTCGGTCCCCAGGAGGACGACGAGCAGGACTTCTACGACACATTCGAGATGTACCGGGTGATCTGCCCGGACTGCGCGCAGCCGATCGCGCTGCTCGCCGACGAGGACAGCCTGCCGGAGCACGCGCTGTGCCCCACGCCGTGGAACCCGTTCGTGCTCTCGGTCTGCGCGGGGACGGGCCGGCCGGCCGCGGACGCGCGCCCCGCCGACGAATCGCTGGATGTCCAGGAACAGGACACCGCACTGCTGTTGACGCTCCCTCAGGGGCTCGACTGGCGGACGCAGCCCTTCTCGCACGTCGGCGGTCCGGGCTCGCAGCCCATCAAGGTGCCCCCGATGCGACGGGCGGCCTGAGCCGCTCCGAACGGCCGGGTCCTACCAGTACGTTCCCTGCACCATGGCGGCGAGACTGTCGTGGTGCAGGATCATCCGGTCCGGGTTCTCCGGCACCTCCACCTCTTTGAAGTGCACCTGGCGGTATGCCACGCGCAGCATCACGACGGCGTGCCGCAGGGCCGCGTAGAGGGTGTGGAATTCCATGTCGCGCGGTGTGTGCCCGGTCAGTTGGGCGTAGCGGCGCTCGATACGGTCCCGGCGCAGGAAGTCCGGCAGTCCCGGCTGCCCGAAGGTGACGGTCAGGTCCTGGAAGAACCGGTGCAGGTAGACCGTCCAGCCGAGGTCGACCTCGCGCGGCGCGAGTGCCGCCATCTCCCAGTCGAGTACGGCGGCGGGTTCGAAGCCGTCGTAGATGATGTTGCCGATGCGGGCATCGCCCCAGTTGAGTACGGCGGGGCCCTCGTCGGCGGGCCAGTGCGCCTCCAGCCAGTCGAAGGCGCTCTCGATGAGCGGTGAGCGCGGCAGTCCGTCCACCACCCAGGCGTAGTAGTCGCGTTGGGCCTCCACATGGCGCCGCAGCGCGCTGCCCCCGGCGGCCTCGGCCGGATACTGGTCGTGGAGACGGGCGATGAGGGAGATCGTGGACTCCTCCAGTGCGGCGCGCTCGGCGTCGGTCGCGGAGTGCAGCCAATTCCCGTCGTACGTATAGGGCATGACGTCCGGCGGGACGCGGCCCTCGACCCGCTCCATGACGAAGAAGGGCGCGCCCAGGTGCGCCGGGTCCTCCTCCAGCCAGAGCACGCGCGGCACAGGCACGTCGGTGTGCCGGGCGACGTCGCGCATCGTCTCGTACTGCCGGCGAAGATCGTAGACGGGGAAGACCGTGTACGCGTCGGGGTCCGCGGCGAGGCGCAACGCGCAGGCACGCAGGGGCGGTTCGGGGTGGTCGATGTCGAAGAGCAGCGTCTCGCTGGACATACCGTTGGACTCGGGGACGCGCACGCCGGTGACCTGCGCGCCGGGCAGCCGGGTGCCGAGCCAGGCGGTCAGCCGGAGCGCGAGCGCGCCCGGGTCGCGGGTGGTGGTGCGGGGGCGCGGTGCGGTGGCCATGGGGGTGCTCCTCCCGGGTTGGGCGGGCTCTGGACGGCGCCGGTCAGGCAACGGAGTCGTAGGCCCTGTCCGGGCGATCTTGTCGGGGCCGCAACGCCAGCTAGGGCACCTCGCTGCGTTGTCGGAGTCGCCCAAGTACGTCCAGTACGAGGGCGATCTCCCCCAGCTACCGCTGGGAGGTGCCCCCACCGCCTTGCGATGCGTCCCCTCGGCCCTCCGGGCCTGGGGAGACCCCATGCATCTGACGCCGCGGCCTGATCCTCGAAGATCGCCCGGACAGGACCTAGCCGGTGAAGCCGCTGGGGTCGTGGCGGCCGAAGCTGCCGTGCTCGAAGATCCCGTAGCCGGTCCGGCCTTCGAGGGTGAAGCGGGCGGCGTGGTCGGTGACGCCGAAGGCCGCCATGGGGTGGGCGGCCGGGTCGGACAGGTCGTAACTGCGCCGGTCGGTCCAGCCGCGGCCCTGCCAGGTGCCGTGCTGCCAGTCGGTGGCGGGCGGATAGCCGGCGCCGACGGCGAGCGGGGACGAGCAGAGGACGTCGACGCCGAGCTCGAGGGGCTTACGGTCCGGGTCGGTGAGGTGGACGACCGCGCGTGCGGGGTGGCGGGTGCCGCGGCGGTAGGTGATGTCGGTCCGGGGCCAGCCGAGTTGTACGTCGCGTTCGCCGTCACGTACGAGGACCGCCTCGTTGAGCGTGCGGTAGCCGTCGGCGTCCTCCTGGGCGATGACCATCAGGAACCGGTCGTCGAAGCGGACGGGAATCCAGAGCCAGTGGAAGCCCTCCGGGCGGAACTCGGCCGCGCGGCCGGCTTCCTCCCCCGGTATGGGCCGCACTCCCCAGCTGCGGTCGCGGGTGCCGGTCCACTCCCCTGCCGTGACGGCTGTCTCCTCGCCGGCGGCCCGGATGGTGCCCGTGCAGTGACCGGCCTGGACGAAGCGCCGCCCTTCGAGCGTGAGCCGCTCCCCGCGGCGCTGCACATGGTGGGGTTCCCAGACGGCGGGAAAGCCGGCCTGCCACACGACGTCGAACGAGAGCGCCTCCGGGTCCGCCGGATCGGCCTCGCAGCTCAGCCGGATCCGGCGCAGCGGCTCCTCGACGGTGATGCGCAGCGGCCCGACGGCGAGGCGCATCCGGTCGTCACCGAGCGCGTCGGAGGCGCGCACGGCGTGCAGCCGGTCGCCGATCCGGAGAGTGGCGTACGCGTCGATGACGCCGGCGTTGGGGTAGACCCCGAGCCCGGCGATGAGCAGGGCACGGCCGTGGTGGTCGAGCACATGGAAGATGCAGCGGTCGTAGGCGTTCCGGTCGCCGGTGACGACATGCTTCATCGAGAGCGGGGCCTGATGGATCGGGTACTCGTCGAGCGCGACGGGACGGTCCTGGGACACGGCGGCCTCCTGGTCGAAGGGAAGATGACGGTACGTCAGAAACCCTTTGGAGGGCCATACTCGTGTCACCGCGGCGACGCCCGGCGGCTCGTTCCGGCCAGGGCGGCCGGCCGGTCCCATGGCACGCCTGGCCGCCCGCTCGACGCGCCGGAGACGAGCGGGACCCGGCCGAGGTCATCCGCGCACCCGGACGCGTCGATGGGTACGGTGCGAACAGGGGCCCGAATCGGACCGGCGGTGACCCCGCGCGGCCGACGGGCGTTTGGACGGGCATGACCCCGCAGTACCCCCCGGGCGGCTCGGGCCGCCGCCGGCTGACGATGCCACGCCAAGAAGAATCGGTTCCCCATTCGGCCGATCCGCCCATCTACCGCGACCTGCTGCGCCGCTGGGCGAGCGCGGGACGCACCCTTCCGGGCCGCCGTGACCAGGAGTGGAACAGACTCACGGCGGCGCCGGTGTGGAACGGGCGGACCGGCTGGGTCAGCGGGACTCTGGCCCAGCGAGGTGACGGGCGATGACCATGCGCTGGATCTGATTGGTGCCCTCGACGATCTGCAGCACCTTCGCCTCGCGCATCAGCCGCTCGACGGGGAAGTCCGCCGTGTAGCCGTACCCGCCCAGGACCTGCACGGCGTCCGTCGTCACCCGCATCGCGGCGTCGGTGCAGAACAGCTTCGCCATGGCCGCCTGCTGGGAGAACGGCCTGCCCGCGTCCCGCAGCCGCGCGGCGGCCAGATACAGCGCACGCCCCGCCTCGATCTTCGTCGCCATGTCGGCGAGCATGAAGCGCAGACCCTGGAAGTCCGCGATGGGGTGACCGAACTGCTGCCTGGTCGTGGCGTACGCGAGGGCCTCGTCGAACGCGGCCTGGGCGACGCCGATGGCGCATGCGGCGATGCCGAGTCGCCCCGAGTCCAGTGCCGACAACGCGATCGCGAAGCCCTGCCCCTCGTCCCCGATCCGGCGGGAGTCCGGGACGCGTACACCGTCGAAGTGCAGCTGGGCGGTGGGCGAGCCCTTCATGCCCATCTTCTTCTCGGGCGCGGCGGCGCTCAGCCCCTCGGCGTCACCCGGCACCAGGAAGGCCGTGATGCCACGGGCGCCTTCCCCGCCGGAGCGGGCGAGCACGGTGTAGAAGTCGGCGACCCCGCCATGCGTGATCCAGGCCTTGGTGCCGGTGATGACCCAGTCGTCGCCGTCGCGCACGGCCTTCGTACGCAGCGAAGCGGCGTCCGACCCGGAGGACGGCTCTGACAGGCAGTACGCGCCGAGGAGTCCGCCGCCCAGCATCGCGGGCAGGTGCGCGGCCTGCTGCTCCTTGGTGCCGTAGTTGGCCAGGGCATGGCAGGCGAGCGAGTGCACGCTGACGCCGAGTCCCACGGTGAGGCGGGCCGCGGCCAGCTCTTCGAGTACCTGCAGATAGACCTCGTACGGCTGGTCCCCGCCGCCGTACTCGGAGTCGTAGGGAAGGCCGAGCAGACCTGACTCGGAAAGCAGCGAGAACGTCTCGCGCGGAAAACGACCCGCGTCCTCCTCCTCGGCCGCGCGGGGAGCGATCTCCCGCTGGACGATCTCACGGACCAGGGTGATGAGATCCCTGGATTCCTCGGTGGGCAGTGTGCGGTCCACCGGCTGCGGGGCACGGTCGGGCATAGCGGCGCTTTCCTCCCTGTCGGGCGCTGCGGCGGTCGCGCGCGAAGGGTTGGGCGGCGCCGCCGGATGTCACCTGATGCGCCGATGCTGCCCTCCCGGATCACGGAAGTGGCTGACCAGCGGCTGTGGCGGGTTGAGTATGCCCGATCGGCGGTCGTCCGTCACGGGGCGGAATCTCCCCCTCCGGTTACGTTGAGCTTTCCCTGGAATTGGTCCGAACCATTGACCCACTGGTCTAGTCCTCCTACTGTTACCTGCAGCACATGACCCGTTCATGTCATATCTGACCTGCAGTACCTCCCCACTCGCGCTCCCTCCCCCACGAGGAGACACGATGTTCGGATCCCCTCCCCCACGCGCCCGGTTCCGGGCACTGATCGCCACCGTCTGTACGGCCGTCCTCGGCGCGGGCCTGCTCGCCGGCGCGGACCTGGCCACCGCCACCGGCCCGGCCGGGCCGTCCGCCGCCCCCGCGGCCGCCCCCACGACCGCAGTCGCGCCCAAGGCCGGCTCCAAGGTGGTCGGCTACTTCACCAACTGGGGCGTCTACGGACGCAATTACCACGTCAAGAACATCGAGACGTCCGGCTCCGCGAACAAGCTCACCCACATCAACTACGCCTTCGGCAACGTCACGGGCGGCAAGTGCGTGATCGGTGACGCGTACGCCGACCACGACAAGGCGTACACCGCCGACCAGAGCGTCGACGGCAAGGCCGACACCTGGGACCAGCCGCTGCGCGGCAGCTTCAACCAGCTGCGCAAGCTGAAGAAGCTGCACCCGAATCTGAAGGTCATCTGGTCGTTCGGCGGCTGGACCTGGTCCGGCGGCTTCACCGAGGCGGCGAAGAACCCGGCGGCCTTCGCCCGGTCCTGCCACAGCCTGGTCGAGGACCCGCGCTGGGCGGACGTCTTCGACGGCATCGACATCGACTGGGAGTACCCCAACGCCTGCGGTCTGTCCTGCGACACCAGCGGTCGGGACGCCTTCCGGAAACTGATGTCGGCGCTGCGCGCGAAGTTCGGCCCGTCGAACCTCGTCACCGCCGCGATCACCGCCGACGCGAGCAGCGGCGGGAAGATCGACGCCACGGACTACGCCGGCGCGACGCAGTACGTCGACTGGTACAACCCGATGACGTACGACTTCTTCGGCGCCTGGGCCGCCCAGGGCCCGACCGCGCCGCACTCCCCGCTCACCTCGTATCCGGGCATCCCGCAGCAGGGCTTCAACTCCGACGCGGCGATCAAGAAGCTCAAGGGCCTCGGGATCCCCTCCTCGAAGCTGCTGCTCGGCATCGGCTTCTACGGGCGCGGCTGGACGGGCGTGACACAGAAGGCACCGGGCGGCACGGCGACCGGGCCGGCCCCCGGCACGTACGAGCAGGGCATCGACGACTACAAGGTGCTCAAGACCAAGTGCCCGGCCAACGGGACGGTCGCGGGGACCGCGTACGCGCACTGCGGCACACAGTGGTGGAGCTACGACACTCCCGCCACGATCGCCGGGAAGATGACGTACAAGAACCAGCAGGGCCTGGGGGGCACGTTCTTCTGGGAGCTGAGCGGTGACACGACGAACGGGGAGCTGATCAAGTCGATCAGCTGATCCGGGAACACCGGGATCGAAGGGGGCGGGGAGCCGGTCGGCTCGCCGCCCCCTCTGTCACCGGAGTCCGGGGTCGGTCACCGCGCTCCGGTCCGTCACAGCAGTCCGGCCTGGGTGACCAGCATCGCGAAGACGACCACGAGGGTCCAGCCCAGGATGTGTTCGAGGATCTTGGGGCCGTCGTCCTTGGGGCCCCCGGTGCGGGCCCGGGTGGCGGTGGCGGTGGTCGCGGTCATGGCTGCTCGCTCGGTCGTCGTCGTGGTCGTGGACGTCCCCCCGCTGGCATACCGGTCCACAGTGCCAGGCGCTCGGCCCGCGGGCAGTGACACCGGTCACCGCCCGCAGGCCCGGAACGCGTGCGTCAGCTGATGCCGAGGGCGGCAAGAGCCTTGCGCTGGGCGGCTGTCGGCTGCTCCGGCCAGTACAGGTAGCACACGCCCCCTGTGCCGGACACCACTTTCCCGCTCGCGTTGTACCGCTTCGTCCGCAGCCAGATCCTCTCCCACTCCGCCCGCTGGTAGACCCGGCGGACGGCCGCGTTGCTCGGCGACGCCGGATCGTTGGCGATCACATCGCCGTCGGCGGTGAACCCGACCACGGTCATCAGATGCCCCGAGGTCCCGTATCCGGCGCCGGTCAGCTCCTCCTTGATGAACGACTGGGACGTTATGGCCGGGATCCCGGCCTGTACGAGCGTCTCCAGGTCACCGAGCGACTCCAGCCGGGTCACAACGGCGTTCATGTCCTGGTACGTGGCCGCGTAGGCCGCGTTGAAGGGCCAGTTGCCGCAGCCGTCGTACTGGTAGTCGAACGTGCTCCGGGCCGCGTGGCAGATCTGCGGGTCGGCGAAGGAGGGGTTCACCCAGGCGAGATCCTCGGCCGTGGGCTTCCTGCCCCAGTACTCGATGATCATCTGCGAGGAGGTGGGACTGCACCAGGCCTCGCCGCCGTTGTCGTACTCGGGGTACTGCCCGACGTGGGTGTTCTGCGAGTAGCGCGGCACCGCCAGCTCGCGGGCGACCAGTGGCGCGGAGGCGGGCACGGTGAAGCGGTCGGGGATGTCGGAGGCCATGGCTCCCACCCGCCAGACGGTGGGGGTGAGATCCGTGCCGGGTGTGCGGTGGAGCGTGAGGCGCAGCCGGTAGGAGGCCAGCCGCAGCCCGCTTGCCGGGTCGTCGACCGAGAAGGTGTCGGTCCAGATGGTGCTCCTGCCGTCGGTCTGGTCGTCGACGGAGGTGCGCCGGATGTCGCCGTCGCCCGACGCCCAGCGGCCCATGACGAACCACGGGGTCCTGGTGCCGTCCGAGTACGTGCCGGAGAGCTCGGTCTGCAGCCACGTGCCGGGCGGGGTGCGGGCGTTCCAGGAGGCGATGACCTCGGTCGCGGGAACACCGGCGCGATGCTCGGGCGAGGTCCAGGTCGCGTACTCCCAGGCCTTCGTCGTCCCGGTGTGCGGATCCGGGTACTCGGTGCGCCCGGCGGGTGCGGCGATCACCAGGCCCGGCCGCCGGCCGGGAACGGCGCGGGTGCCGTCCTGTTCGCCGCCGCGCCAGTCGGTGTGGGACGTCCAGAAGCGGTTGTCGACGAGCGGGCGCTGCAGGGTGGAGGGGGCCGGAGCGCCGGCGGCCGCGGGCGCGGCGGAGGTGAGCGCGGTCCCGCCGGCCGCGGCGGCCAGTGCGGCGGTCAGTACGGCTCTGCGCGAAGCAGGTCTGGGCATGGGACCTCCGGGACGTCTCGGGCGCGATTGGGCAACTATCCCGGGTCGTGCGCGCCTTCTGCCAGCGATCCGCCTCGTGCCGCCCCACCAATATTGGTCTCGACCAGTGGAGTGACCTGCGGCGGCCCGCGATCGCCCGCCGAGGCGGCCCCTTAGGGTGGCCCCTATGAACCCCCTCGTCCCCCTCGACAGCGCCGCCGCAGAACTGCGCAGCCTGGCGCCGTCCTGCGGCCCGGTCCGGCTGATCGCGGTCGACGGTCACGCGGGCTCCGGAAAGAGCACGTTCGCCGCCCTGCTCGCCGGGGCGCTCGGCGGCGCGCCCGTGCTCCGCCTCGACGATCTGGCCACGCACGACGAACTCTTCGAATGGACCGGCCGGCTGCTCGACCAGGTGATCGGCCCGCTGTCCCGCGGCGACAGCGCGCTCTACGAACCGTACGACTGGCATCGGCGCCGCTTCGGGAACCCCCGTACGCTGCCCGCCGCACCGGTCGTCCTGATCGAGGGGGTCGGCGCCGGCCGCCGGGCCCTGCGCCCCCATCTCGCCCGCCTCCTCTGGATGGACCGGGGCCCGCGCGAGTCCTGCATCCGCGGGCGCCACCGCGACGGGCCGGCGCTCTCCGGATTCTGGGACGGCTGGACCGTGGCGGAGACTCGCCATTTCGCCGAGGACCCGTCGCGGCCGTACGCCGACACGCTGGTACGCGAGTGGCCCGAGGGATACGGGTGGCTTCCGGGGCCCCACGTGACAGCGGGAGCGAACCACTTCCTCACGGAACGTGACCAGCTCTCCCCTCCGTACTGAGCAGTCGGAAATCCACCCCGCCGAGTGCCTCAACTCGGCTTGACCGAGGGGCCATACAGGTCTTACGTTCTCAATGTGCAGCTTTCCGGAGCTGCCGAGACGCGAGGCCCCCGGTTGTTCCCCCGTGATCGGGGGCTTCGTTCTGTCCTCATCGCGCTTCCTCAGCGCTTTTCCCGCACCCCTCGCTCACCCAGGGTCACCGTCTGCGGGACGCACGCCCGGCCTCGCGCCGCCCTCGCGCCACCCTTAATCACCCGCCCCCTGCGCAGGTACGATGCACCTCTGTGCGGTCAATTCCCGTCCGCGAGAAGGTGGTTCAGCACGCTCCGACGGGCGCCCGCCCGGCGGGAGGTCACGGGGGCACGGTATGTGGGGGACCCGATGGACATCGGCACGCAGGGCGCGCTGGCCCCGGCCGACCTCGCCTGGGTGCGCGGCGTGGACGCCTACACCATGGGCGCGTACCCGCAGGCGGAAGAGGAATTCAGGACCGCGGTGCGGCTCGACCCCGCGATGGCGGACGGCTGGCTCGGCCTGCACGCGCTGCGCGTCGACACCACCACCGCCCTGCTGCGGATGTTCCGCAACCGGGAGCGCTTCGGCGAGCAGCGGTCCCGCCACCGGCGCACGCTGAACTCCTGGTACTGGCTGGGCTGGTGGGTCCAGCCGGTGCTGGAGAGCCCGCGCGATCTATTGCTCGCGCACGCCTCGCACTGGCTCGACGGCCGCCATGTGCCCGAGCTCGACCAGGCTCTCGCCGGTCTGCCGCCCGTCGACGCCGACCCTCAGGTGCGGTTTCTGCACGCCTGCCGGGCGTATCTGGTCAAGGACTGGGATCAGCTCGTCCGGCACACCGAGCCGCTCGTCCATGATCCGCTGCTCGGGATCGAGGCCGGGCTGTTCGGCGGCATGGCGCGGGTCCGGCTGGAGATGTACGGGCAGGCCGAGCCGTTGCTGTCCACCGCGCTGATGCGCTGTCGCAGCGAGCAGCCGCAGCGCAAGGAGCTGCGGTACTGGCTGGCGCGCGCCCATGAGGGCACGGGGCGCAGCGCGGCCGCGCTGCCGCTGTACCGGGCGGTGCACCGGGTCGATCCGGCCTTCATGGACACCTCCGCGCGGCTCGCGGCGATCGCCGAGTACGACGGGATCGACGGCACCGACGAGTCGGTCGGTGTGGCATCGGTGTCGCTGGCGGGCGCGGGTTTCGGGCAGGAAGCGGCGGACGCCCAGTCGGCCGAGACGGAGCCTCCGCTCGTACCCGAGCCGCGGCTCGGCGCAGACCCGCAGACCCAGCTCGGCGGTGCGGTACCGGCCGGACCGCCGGACGGCGTACGGGAGAAGACGGCCCTGCCGCCCCAGCCGGCGCCCACGCAGTTCCCCTCCGGCGCGACGGATTCCGTGCTGCTCGCCGATGCGCTCGCGGAACTGGAGCGGATGGTGGGCCTGGAGCCGGTGAAGCGGCAGGTGAAGGCTCTCTCCGCGCAGCTGAACATGGCCCGGCTGCGGGCCGGGCAGGGTCTGCCGGTACAGCCCCCGAAACGCCACTTCGTCTTCTCCGGCCCCTCCGGCACGGGCAAGACCACCGTGGCCCGCATCCTCGGCCGGGTCTTCTACGCGCTCGGGCTGCTCGGCGGGGACCATCTCGTGGAGGCGCAGCGGTCCGATCTGGTCGGTGAGTTCCTCGGCCAGACCGCCGTGAAGGCGAACGAACTGATCGACTCCGCCCTCGGCGGGGTGCTGTTCGTGGACGAGGCGTACTCCCTCTCCAACTCCGGCTACAGCAAGGGCGACGCCTACGGCGACGAGGCGCTGCAGGTGCTGCTGAAGCGCGCCGAGGACAACCGCGACCATCTGGTCGTCATCCTCGCGGGCTATCCCGAGGGCATGGACCGGCTCCTCGCCGCCAACCCCGGGCTGTCCTCCCGCTTCACCACACGGGTGGACTTCCCGTCGTACCGCCCGCTGGAACTGACCGCCATCGGCGAGGTGCTCGCCGCGGGCAACGGCGACCTGTGGGACGAGGAGGCACTGGACGAGCTGCGGTCGATCAGCGGCCATGTGGTCGACCAGGGCTGGATCGACGAGCTGGGCAACGGGCGGTTCCTGCGCACGCTGTACGAGAAGAGCTGCGCGTACCGGGATCTGCGGCTGTCGGGGTACGCCGGCACTCCGACCCGCGAGGATCTGGCGACGCTGCGGCTCGCCGACCTGATGCAGGCGTACGGGGAGGTGCTGTCGGGCCGCGGTCCGGTGGACCGCGGCCCGCAGGACCCTACGGGGCCGTGACGCCGTACGCCCGTGCGGGACGGGTGCGCCGGCCCGTTCGGCGGGCCGGCGTCTGTGCCGTCAGACGCCGGACGGGCTGAGCGGGGGGTGAGCCCCCACCGTGCCCTCGGGGCGCCGGGGCGCCGGGGCCGGGGCGCGGTGGGCAGGGTCCCGCACCTCGCCCACCAGCATCTCCAGCACGTCCTCAAGGGCGACCAGTCCGAGCACCCGGCCCGATGCGTCCGCGACCTGCGCCAGATGGGTGGCGGCGCGGCGCATCACGGTGAGGGCGTCGTCCAGCGGCAGCTCGGCCCGCAGCGTGGCCATGGGGCGCCAGACGTGCTGCGGTACGGCCCGGTCGTCGTCCTCCATGTCGAGGACGTCCTTGACGTGCAGATAGCCCATGAAGGGGCCGCTGCCCTCGCCGCACACCGGGAAGCGCGAGTAGCCCGTCCGTACGGTGAGCTCCTCGATCTGCCGGGCCGTCACCGACGGGGGCACGGTCACCAGGGCCGACCGGGTGATGAGGACGTCCGTCACCGGGCGGCTGCCCAGCTCCAGTGCGTCTTCGAGCAGATCCTGCTCCTCCCGCTCCAGCAGTCCCGCCTGGCCCGCGTCCTCGACCAGCCGGCCGAGCTGGTCGCTGGTGAAGACCGCCTCCACCTCGTCCTTGGGCTCGACGCGGAACAGCCTGAGCACCAGCCGGGCACAGGCGCCGAGCGACACCGTCACCGGACGGCACAGCCGGGCGAAGCCGACCAGCGCGGGGCTGAGCCAGAGGGAGGTCTTCTCCGGGGCGGCCATCGCCAGGTTCTTCGGGAGCATCTCGCCGATGACGAGATGCAGGAAGACGACGACGGCGAGGGCGATGACGTAGCCGAGCGGATGGATGAGGCTCTCGGGGACATGCGCCGCGTGGAAGACCGGCTCCAGGAGATGCGCCACGGTCGGCTCCGCCACCGCGCCGAGGGTCAGCGAACAGACGGTGATGCCGAACTGCGCCGCGGCCATCATCTGCGGCAGGTTCTCCAGCCCGTGCAGCACTTGGCGGGCCCGCGAGGAGCCCGCGGCCGCGAGCGGTTCGATCTGGCTGCGGCGTACGGACACGAGTGCGAACTCCGCGCCGACGAAGAAGCCGTTGGCGAGCACGAGCAGCAACGCGAACAGCAGTTGGAGGACGCTCATCGCACGGCCTCCACGGCGGCCTGCACATCCGCGGTCCGCACGAGCCGGACCCGCTCGGCCCGGTACCGGTCCACCTGCCGTACGGAGAGCCGCCAGCCGGGCAGGTCGGCCCGGTCGCCGGGCGCCGGGATCCGGCCGAGGAGATCGGCGACCAGCCCGGCGACGGTCTCGTACGGCCCGTCGGGTACGTCGAGACCTATCCGCCGCAGGGTGAGGACGCGGCAGCTGCCGTCGGCCTCCCATGCCGGATTGCCGTCCTCGGGAGCGGCCGGGGCCAGCTCGGGCCTGCCGTCCCCTTCGGCGTCGTGCTCGTCGCGGACCTCGCCGACGAGCTCCTCGACGATGTCCTCCAGGGTGACGACGCCGGCCGTGCCGCCGTACTCGTCGACGACGACAGCTATCGGCTGTTCGCTGCGCAGCTGCTCCAGCAGCTGCCGTACGGGCAGGGTCTCGGGCACCAGCAGCGGCGGGACGGCGATGCGGCCGACCGGGGTACGCAGCCGCTGATGTGCCTGGACGGCCAGTGCGTCCTTCAGATGGACCATGCCGACGATCTCGTCGATGCGGTCCCGGTAGACGGGGAAGCGGGAGAGTCCGGTGGCGCGGGTGAGGTTGAGAACGTCCGCAGCGGTCGCGTCGGACTGGAGGGCGCTCATCTTCACGCGCGGGGTCATCACATGCTGGGCGGTGAGATGCCCGAGCGACAGGGTTCGTACGAACAGATCCGCCGTGTCCTGTTCGATTGCCCCGGCGCGGGCCGAGTGACGGGCGAGGGAGACCAGTTCACCGGGGGTGCGGGCGGAGGCCAGCTCCTCCTTGGGCTCCACGCCGAGCGCCCGGACGAGCCGGTTGGCGACGGCGTTGAGCAGTGCGATCACGGGCCGGAAGACGGTCGAGAAGCGGTGCTGCGGGCCGGCCACGAACCGGGCGACCTGCAACGGCCTGGAGACCGCCCAGTTCTTCGGGACGAGCTCGCCGATGACCATCTGCACGGCGGAGGCGAGGAGCATCCCGATCCCGACGGCGACGCCGGGGACGGCCGCGTCCGGTATCCCCGCCGCGGTGAGCGGTGGGTCGAGCAGCTGTGCGAGCGCGGGCTCGGCGAGCATGCCGACGACGAGGGAAGTGATGGTGATGCCGAGCTGGGTGCCCGACAGCTGGAACGACAGCTCGCGCAGGGCTCGGACGACGCCCCTGGCACGACGGTCGCCCTCGGCGGCGGCACGCTCGGCGTCAGCGCGCTCCACGGTGACGAGGCCGAACTCGGCGGCCACGAAGAACCCGTTGGCGAGGATGAGAAGGAATGCCGCGCAGAGCAGCAGTAGCGGGATGATCATGCCGCCGCCTCCTGGGAGGGGGCGGCGCAGGTACTACCGGACGATCCGTCCATTGCTGGAGGGAGTCACTCCTCGGGTCGCAGTTGGCCTCACGGGCCACTGTGGCCACGCGGGTGTGAGGCGGAGGCGCACTCGGCGCCTCCGCCTCAAGAGTAATCACGAGCCTGCCCCGCGGGGCAGGGGCTCAGCCGTTGTCCATGCCGGTTCCCCTGGATTCGGCGAGGGCGCGCAGGGCCCGTGCGTCACGGATCGCGTGCTGACGGGCGATTCCCGGCTGGATTCCGAGGACCGGGAGGCTGGTGCCGTCACTCAGATCGAGGAACACCCAGGGGTCACCCGGTCGGAGGTTGACACGGAGGATCTCCGCCCACTCCAGCCGGCGGGTGCGGGTGAGATTGACGACGGTGACGCCCTGGTCGTCGGCGACGACCTTGGGACGGCTGAGCAGGGCCAGTACGCCGAAGAAGACCGACGCGGTGAAGACGAAGCTGATCCGTTCACCCGGGCCGAGCTTCTCCAGCGCCAGCGCGACGGCCGTGATGACGGCGAACATCACGGTGCCGACCGACAGCAGGACGGCCCGGGTGCGGGTCGGCCTGAAGGTCACCGGCAGGGTGGGAAGCTCCTGTTGTTCCACAGACATGATCCGTGCCGGTCCTCAGAGACGGCAGGCGTGGATCGCCGTGGTCAGGATCGCGCGGGCGCCCAGCTCGTAGAGGTCGTCCATGATCCGCTGCGCCTCCTTGGCGGGGACCATCGCACGGACGGCGACCCAGCCCTCGTTGTGCAGCGGGGAGACGGTCGGCGATTCGAGGCCCGGGGTGAGGGCGACGGCCTGCTCCAGGTTCTCGACGCGGCAGTCGTAGTCCATCATCACGTAGCTCCGGGCCACGAGGACGCCCTGAAGGCGGCGCAGGAACTGCTGCACCTTGGGATCGTCCGCCTTGGCACCCGTGCGGCGGATGACGACGGCCTCGGAGGTGAGGATCGGCTCACCGATGACGCCGAGTCCGGCGTTGCGCAGGCTGGTGCCGGTCTCCACGACATCGGCGATGACCTGGGCGACGCCCAGCTCGATCGCGGTCTCGACGGCGCCGTCGAGGTGGACGACGGAGGCGTCGACGCCGTTGTCCGCGAGGTGCTTGGCGACGATGCCCTCGTACGAGGTGGCGATCGTCAGCCCGCCGAAGTCCTCGACGCCGGAGGCGGTACCGGGCTTGGTGGCGTAGCGGAAGGTCGAGCGGGCGAAGCCGAGCTGGAGGATCTCCTCGGCGTTCGCGCCGGAGTCGAGGAGCAGATCGCGGCCGGTGATGCCGATGTCGAGGCGGCCCGAGCTGACATAGATCGCGATGTCGCGGGGGCGCAGATAGAAGAACTCGACCTCGTTCTCCGGGTCGACGAGCACAAGCTCCTTGGAGTCCTTGCGCTGGAGGTAGCCCGCCTCATGGAGCATCTCCCCCGCAGGTCCGGAGAGTGAACCCTTGTTGGGGACGGCGATGCGCAGCATGGGGCGGGCTTCCTTCGCTCGGAGAGTGGGAACCGTCTGAGGCTTTTGCTCAGAGGAATGCGTGTCAGAGGTGGGCGTAGACGTCGTCAAGGGAGATCCCCCGGGCGACCATCATCACCTGGACGTGGTACAGCAGCTGCGAGATCTCCTCGGCTGCGGCTTCCTTGCCCTCGTACTCGGCGGCCATCCACACTTCGGCGGCCTCCTCGACGACCTTCTTGCCGATGGCATGGACACCCTTGTCCACCAGCTCGGCGGTGCGGGAGGTGGCGGGATCGCCGTTGGCGGCCTTGTGCTGGAGCTCGGCGAAGAGCTCCTCGAAAGTCTTCTTGGACATGGTGGTCCCACCCTACGCGGAAGTGGCCTCTCCTCAGCGCCAGGGTTCAGATACTGAACGCAGCGTCGCCGCGGTGGCCACAGCGGCGGTGACCGCCTCGTGCCCCTTGTCCTCGTTGGAGCCCTCCAGCCCGGCCCGGTCGAGCGCCTGCTCCTCGGTGTCGCAGGTCAGTACGCCGAAGCCGACGGGGACACCCGTGTCGATGGAGACCTGGGTGAGGCCCTGGGTGACGCCCTGGCACACATACTCGAAGTGGGGGGTACCGCCACGGATCACGACACCCAGCGCGACGATCGCGTCATAGCCCCGGCCGGCCAGCACCTTGGCGACAACGGGGAGCTCGAAGCTGCCGGGGACCCGCAGCAGGGTCGGCTCGTCGATGCCGAGCTCGTGCAGGGCGCGCAGGGCGCCGTCGACGAGTCCGTCCATGATCTTCTCGTGCCACTGGGCCGCGATGACCGCCACGCGGAGGTCTCCGCAGTTGCGTACGGACAGTTCGGGTGCGCCCTTGCCGCTCACGTTTCTCCTCGTTCCGTTTCTTGCTGTCTTACTGGTTGCCGCAGGTCGACGCGGTGGCGGCGTCGAGCCAGGGCAGATCGTGTCCCATCCGGTCCCGCTTGGTGCGCAGATACCGCAGGTTGTGCTCGCCCGCCTGCACCGGCATGGCCTCGCGGCCCTCGACCTTCAGACCGTGCCGCACCAGCGCGCTGATCTTGTCGGGGTTGTTGGTCATCAGCCGGAGGCTGCGTACGCCGAGGTCGACGAGGATCTGCGCGCCCGCGGCGTAGTCCCGGGCGTCGGCGGGCAGGCCGAGCTCCAGGTTGGCGTCCAGCGTGTCGCGGCCGCGCTCCTGCAGTTCGTAGGCCCGCAGCTTGGACAGCAGACCGATGCCGCGGCCCTCGTGGCCGCGGAGGTAGACGACCACTCCGCGCCCGGCCTCGGTGATGCGCTCCATGGAGGCCTGCAGCTGGGGGCCGCAGTCGCAGCGCAGCGAGTGGAAGATGTCCCCGGTCAGGCACTCGGAGTGGACGCGGACGAGGACGTCCTCGCCGTCTCCGATGTCGCCGTGGACGAGGGCGACATGCTCGACTCCGTCGACGGTGGAGCGGTAGCCGTACGCCGTGAAGGCGCCGTGCGCGGTGGGCAGGCTGACCTCCGCCTCGCGGCGGACGGTCGGCTCGGAGCTGCGGCGGTAGGCGATCAGGTCTTCGATGGAGATGATCGTAAGGCCGTGCTTGCGGGCGAACGGGATCAACTCGGGCAGCCGCAGCATGACGCCGTCCTCGCCGGCGATCTCCACGATCGCCCCGGCGGGGCGCAGCCCCGCGAGCCGGGCGAGGTCGACGGCGGCCTCGGTGTGGCCGTTGCGTACGAGGACACCACCGGGCTTGGCGCGCAGCGGGAAGACATGGCCGGGGCGCACGAAGTCGGTCGGCTCGGCGGTACCGCTCGCCAGCAGCTGGAGGGTGGTGGCCCGGTCGGCGGCGGAGATGCCGGTGGTCACGCCGTACACGGGAGCGGCGTCGACGGAGACGGTGAAGGCCGTGCTCATCGACTCGGTGTTGTGGTCGACCATCTGCGGCAGCTGAAGTCGCTCCAGCTCGTCGCTCTCCATGGGCGCGCAGATCAGCCCGCGGCACTCGCTCATCATGAAGGCGACGATCTCGGGCGTGGCCTTCTCGGCGGCGATGACGAGGTCGCCCTCGTTCTCACGGTCCTCGTCGTCGACGACCACGACGGGCCGGCCCGCGGCGATGTCACGGATGGCCTGCTCGACGGGGTCGAGGGCGAATCCCTCGGTGTCGTCGTTGTCCGTCGGGTACCAGGTGGGCAGAGCACTCATGCTGCTGCTCCTTCCAGAACGGGGGTGCGGGACCGGAGCCACCAGTCGCGCAGGCCCCACAGGACGAGCGCGCCGTAGATGACGTAGACGAAGCCGGAGAAGGCGAAGCCGTTGGCGAAGTTGAGCGGTACGCCGACCAGGTCGACGAGCAGCCAGGCGAACCAGAACTCGACCATGCCGCGTGCCTGGGCGTACATGGCGACCAGCGTGCCGACGAAGATGTACGCGTCGGGCCAAGGGTCCCAGGACAGCGACGGGTACGCGGTGAACAGCCCGCCGACGGCGAGGGTGCCGACGACGGCCGCGCCGGCCATCACCCCGCGCTCGCGCCAGGTGGCGAAGCGGACGGCGATCGAACCGTCCTGGGCCTGCTGCCGGCCGCGGGTCCACTGCCAGTAGCCCCATGCCGCGACGGCCATGACGACGACCTGCTTGCCGGCGCTGCCCGTCAGGTGGGACGTGGCGAACGCGGCGAAGAGGATGACGCCGGACGCGAACTGGGCGGGCCAGGTCCATATCGAGCGCCGCCAGCCGAGTGCGAGCGCGGTCAGGCCGACGATGTTGCCGATCATGTCGGACCACTTGATGTGCTGGCCGAAGGCGGTGAAGGCCTCCGAGTTCAGCCAGTCCAGGGCGCTCACTTCGCGCTCTCCTTGGCGTCGGCGCCGAGCAGCCGCTCGACGTACTTGGCAATGACGTCGACCTCGAGGTTGACCGGGTCGCCGGGCTGCTTGATGCCGAGCGTGGTCAGCGCGAGGGTGGTGGGGATCAGGCTGATGGTGAAGTAGTCGGGGCCCGCGTCGACGACGGTGAGGCTCACTCCGTCGACGGTGATGGAGCCCTTCTCGACGACGTACCGTGTGAGGTCCGCAGGGAGCGAGATCTTGACGATCTCCCAGTTCTCGGACGGCTTGCGGTCGACGATGGTGCCGGTGCCGTCGACGTGTCCCTGGACGATGTGGCCGCCGAGCCGGCCGCCGACGGCCATCGGCCGCTCCAGGTTGACGCGGGAGCCGGCGGCGAGCGCACCGAGGCTGGAGCGGTTCAGCGTCTCGGCCATCACGTCGGCGGTGAACTCTCCGTCGGCGGTGTCCACGACGGTGAGGCACACGCCGTTGACGGCGATGGAGTCTCCGTGCTTCGCGCCGTCGGTGACGACAGGGCCGCGCAGGCGGAAGCGGGAGGCGTCGCCGAGGTCCTCGACCGCGGTGACCTCACCCAGCTCTTCGACGATTCCGGTGAACACTCAAGCTCCCTTGGGGACGGTCGCGGTGATGCGAAGATCGGGGCCGATCCGGACGGTCTCGGTCACGTCGAGCCGCAACGCTTCGGTGATGGTGGTGATTCCGGCGTCGGCGAGGGCCGGGCGGCCCTCGCCGAGGAGTACGGGCGCGAGGTAGCCGACGACTCGATCGACGGCTCCCGCAGCGATGAAGGACCCGGCGAGAGCCGGTCCGCCTTCGAGGAGTACGGAGCGGACGCCTCGTTCGTACAGGGCGTCCAGCAGTGCGGTGACGGACAGACCACGGCCGTCCCTGGGCAGCCGCAGGACATCCGGGAGGTCGCTCTCCGCGTCCTCGGCGACCGCGATCAGGGTCGGGGCGGCATCGTCGAGGACACGGGCGCCGGGCTTGACGGCGGTGGCGTCGGTGTCGACGACGACGCGCAGTGGCTGTACGGCGCCGTCGACACCCCGCACGGCGAGGTGCGGGTCGTCGGCGCGCGCCGTACCGGAGCCGACGATCACGGCATCGGCCTCGGCACGCAGCCGGTGGACGTCGGCGCGGGACTCGGGGGAGCTGATCCAGCGGCTGGTGCCGTCTGCGGCGGCGATACGACCGTCGAGGGTGGCGGCGTACTTCCACAGGACGTAGGGACGGCCCAGGCGTACAGAGGTGAGCCAGGCGATGTTGCCGGCTTCGGCCTCGTCGGTGAGGAGCCCGGACCCGACCTGGACGCCGGCCGCGCGCAGTGTGCCGGCACCGCCGGTGGCCTGCGGGTTCGGGTCGGCGACGGCGTACACGACCCGGGCGATCCCGGCGTCGGCGAGCGCCTGCGCACAGGGGCCGGTGCGACCGGTGTGGTTGCAGGGTTCGAGGGTGACGTACGCGGTGCCGCCGCGGGCGCGCTCGCCCGCGTCGCGGAGGGCGTGGATCTCGGCGTGCGGGCCGCCGGCGCGCTGGTGGAACCCCTCGCCCACGCGCTGTCCGGACGCGTCGGTGATGACGCACCCGACGACCGGGTTGGGGCTGGTGGAGCCGAGTCCGCGGGCGGCGAGCTCAATGGCTCGGCGCATCGCGTCTGCGTCGGCTGCGGTGGCCACCGGGTCCTCCTGCCTCTTCGGGCACGGACTCCGGGGCTGTCGATGACGACAGAGAAAGCGGAACAACACCTCACGGGAACGCCGGGCCTGACGGAACCGACCGTCCTTGAGAATCTCCCGCAAGGACGATCAGCCACAGACGGCCGACGGACCACGAGGGTCGCCCACCGCGCACTGCCTCCCATCCGGACTTTCACCGTCGGTCCAGGAATTTCACCTGGTCAACCGGCCGCTGGATGCGGACGGGTCGCGGACTGTAACCGCCGGTTCGGAATTACACCGACCCCGGAGTGCGCTGCTGCTGATACAGGGCCAGTGTGCCACGCCTGATTGCGGGCCATGCGAGCGAATCGCTGTGTCCTGACTCACAACTGACAGCGACGAGGCCGGCACTCCGGGAACTCGCCGCCCGGCAGCTCGCTCCGGACGGGCTTGGCGCCGGGCGCCCGTGATCCACGTCCCGGCGGGGGGGTGAGGTCTCGGACGGCGGCGTGCGGGTCGGCGCCGTCCACCCGAAAGGCGGGCCAGGCGCCGCCGGGCGGACGAGGCTTCGAGGACACGACCCAGCGCCCCGCCGGGGCCCCGTCGAGCGGTCCGGGCACGCTCCAGGGCATAGGTCACACGCAGTTGATCCAGGCCTATTGACCCACTGGTCTAGTCCTTTTACTCTCTGCGTACCTCACTGGATCCGGCCTGCCGGTGCTGGCCCCGTCGTGGCCCAACGCGGCTCAATCGGCGTCCGGTTGACCGTGACGCGAAGCAGCAGCGACGGAGCCTGGGGGCGCCGGGGACCGGGGTGCCCCAGGAGCACCCCGGAGCGTGCCGGCCTGCGAGAACGCCCGGCGGCGGTTACCGGCCCTTGCCGCCGCCGGGTCCCCCGGCGCATGGCCGGCCCGTACCGCGATCGGGCCTCAGGCGCCCGGGGCGAAGAGTTCGGCCTGGGCCGCGTCGCGGGCGGCGAGGAGGGCTCCTCGTAGCACCGCCTCGCCGCCCAGCGCCGCCGTACGGATCTCGGTGTGCAGGGGTGACAGCGTGGCGAGACGCGCCTCGACCCGGGCGGCGAGGGCCGCGCCGCCGGCGTGGCCGATCTCGCCGCCGAGGACCACGCACCCCGGGTCCAGTACGGCGGCCACGGCGGCGGCACCGACTGCCAGGCGGTCGGCGAGCGCGTCCAGGAAGGGCGCGCCGCGCGGTTCCGGCTTCGCCGCGGCAGCGCGTACCGCCTCTTCGGCGTCGCCGTCGATGCCGTACCGGGCGGCGAGTTCACGGACCGCGACCGCCCCCGCCAGCGCGTGGAAGCCGGCGTCGCAGCCGGTGGCGGACGGCAGGCCGCCGGTGCCCGGGACCGGAAGGAAACCGATCTCACCGGCGCCGCCCGACGCCCCGCGGCGCAGCGCGCCGCCGAGGACGACCGCCGCGCCGACCCCCTGACCGAGCCAGAGCAGGACGAAGTCGTCCAGGTCGCGCGCGGCGCCGAGGCGCTGTTCCGCGACGGCCGCCAGATTGGTCTCGTTCTCCACGAGCACGGTGGCGGGGAGACGATCCTGCAGGGCGCCGACGAGCCTGCGGTGCCAGGCGGGCAGTCCGGAGGAGTCACGGAGCTCACCGGTGACGGGGTCGATCAGCCCCGGCGCACCGATGCCGACACTGTGCAGCCGCGCCACGCCGGCCTCGCGCGCGGTGCGCTCCAGGAGTGCGACGGCCCGCTCCACGGCCGGTTCAGTGCCGGTGTCGCGGCCGATCGGGAGGGTCGCCTCGGCAAGGGTCGTGCCGACCAGATCCGCGACGACGACCGAGACGCCCTGGGTGCGCACATCGAGCGCGGCCAGATGTGCACGGTCGGCGATAATCCCGTACAACCGCGCGTTCGGGCCGCGGCGCTGCGCACCCGTCTCACCGACGACATGGATCAGCCCCGACCCCTGCAGCCGCTCGACGAGGTCGGCGACCGTCGGCCGGGAGAGGCCGGTCAAGGTCTTCAGCTGACCTGCCGTCAACGGGCCCTCGTCCTGCAGGAGTCGCAGGGCGAGCCGGTCGTTGATGGCCCGGGCGGTACTCGGGGACGCGGGCATACCGGGTGCGGGCATACCGGGATCCTTCCAGATCGCCACCGCCCGACGTGGCGGGTCTATTTATCAGGCAGGGTTCCTGATAGTTTACGCGCCACGGCCCAGGGGAGGATGACAGGGATGTCGAGTGACACGGTCTTCGACAAGGCACGGCTGATCAGGGCGCGGTACGCCGTGGCAGCCGTCTTCTGTGTGCATGGCGCCGTGACCGGCAGTTTCGCCACCCGGATCCCCTGGATCCAGGACCATGCCGGGGTCGGGGCGGGCCAGCTCGGCCTGGCCCTCGCGTTTCCCGCGATCGGCGCGTCCCTCGCGATGCCGCTCGCCGGGACGATCAGCCACCGCTTCGGCGCGCGCACGGCGCTGCGCGGACTGCTCGCCCTGTGGACGCTCGCCCTGATGCTCCCGGCCCTGTCCCCCGACGTGTACGCGCTGTGCGCGGCGCTCTTTGTCTTCGGCGCCACGGCCGGGATGTCCGACGTCGCCATGAACGCGCTCGGTGTCGAGGTCGAGAACCGCCTGGACCGCTCGATCATGTCCAGCCTGCACGGCATGTGGAGCGCCGGCGCCCTGATCGGCTCCGCCGGGGGCACCCTCGCCGCTCATCTCGGCAGCGACGCCCGGCTCCACCACGCCCTCGCGTCCGCCGTCCTCACGATCCTCGGCCTGCTGGCCTGCCACGGCGTACTGGACCTGCGCCACACCCCGGACGAGGAGCCGCCGCCGCGGTTCGCGCTGCCGCCGCGATCCGCGGTGATCATCGGCGCGATCGGCTTCTGCGGGGTGTTCGCTGAAGGGGCGAGCCTGGACTGGTCGGCGGTGTACCTGCGGGATGCGCTGGGTACGTCGGCGGGGCTCGCGGCCGCGTCCACCACCGCGTTCGCGCTGACCATGGCGGTCGCCCGCCTGGCGGGCGACCGGGTGGTGGACCGCTTCGGGCCGGTGCGTACCGTCCGGGCCGGAGGGATGCTGGCGACGGCCGGCGGGGTCCTGGTGGTCCTGGCGCCGCACCCCGTGGCCGCGATGGCGGGGTTCGGCTGCATCGGCCTCGGGATCGCCGTGGTCGTACCGCTGGCCTTCGCAGCTGCGGGGCGCAGCGGCACGAACCCGAGCCAGTCGATCGCGGGCGTCGCGACGATCACGTACACCTCGGGGCTGATCGCGCCGTCGGCGATCGGCGGGATCGCGGATCTGACCTCGCTGACGGTGTCGTTCGGGCTGGTGACGGTGCTGACGTTCGGGCTGGTGGTGGGGGCGGGGGTGCTGCGTGGCAGCGCGCGTGGGGTGACGCCCGCCGCGTCCGGGTCGGCCACATCGGCCCCGGCACCGGGCCTGCGGGCATGGGAGGACCCCCAGCGGGGCTCGAAATGAGCCCGTCCGGGGGCCTCGGCCCTTGATCGAGTCCAGCTGTTCCGCCGTCGGCCGCAGCGACCCGGACGCCCGCGGCCGTTGCCGGCCGCGGGCACCTTCACGTACGACTCCGGCGGCGATGCCGGGGGCAGCGGTCAGCCGGTCGCCAAGTCGTAGGCGTAATCGGGTGTGAAGGTGCCGGCCGCGCCCCTGCAGCCGTCCGACTCCCCGGGCAGCTTGATCCACAGAAAGGCATCGATCCGGGCCTCGCCGGTCTCGGTCGTCGGCGCCCTGCCGAGCGCCCGGCCCGCCGGGTCGCACCACTCTCCGGCTGCCGGGGCGCCGTTGCCGTTGCGGCTGGTGTCGATGACGGCACCCAGGCGCGCTGGTCCGCCCAGCGCAGCGAGCACCTCCCGGGCGTACCGCGTCTCGTCCGCCGTGCTGTGGAAGTTGGAGACATTGGTGAAGATGCCGTCCGACGCGGTCACGGCGCCCGCCGCGCGCAGCAGAGCCGCCTGCTGCGCGGCCGGGTGCCAGCCGGAGTGGCCCGCGTCGAAGTAGACCTTCGCCTGGGGGCCGGCGGCCTTCAGTGTGCGGGCGGCCCGGGCCAGCGCGGCGAAACGCGCGGTCCGGTCACCGTCGGAAAGGCAGTCCGAGAGCGCGATCGAGTCGGGTTCGAGGACGACGATGACCGGCTCGTCGCCGAGCCCGGCCGCGAACTCCGCCATCCACCGGTCGTACGCGGCCAGGTCCGGCGACCCGCCCTGGGACGCGCCGCCGCAGTCGCGGCCGGGGATCACGTACGGCACGAGGACCGGCACGCGGCGCGCTGCCGCCGCCGACGACGTCACCGACCGCACCTCGTCCCTGATCTCACCGGGGTTGTGGGAGGTGAACCAGACCGCGGCCGGGTGGGCGGCGATCCGTGACTCGATGAGGGGGCGGCGTGGGTCGTCGCGGTTGGCCCGTATCCAGTCGAGGACCTGCGACTGCGGATGGCGGTACAGCCGGGCGCCGACGTCGGGCGTCTCCCCGCGCGGGGACGGCCGTGCCGACGGCCGGGACGAAGGCTTCACCGACGCCTCGGGCGGCGCCGCGGGCGTGGGCGGCGCGGACGTCGACGGCCGCGCAGGCCACGTGGTGCTGGGCCGCGCGGGCAGCGGAACCGTCACGGGTGAGCTGCTCACCTCCGGCCGGGCCGTCTCCCGCTCGTCCGCATCGCCGACGGCGGAGACCAGTCCGGTGACCGTGCCCACGGCCACCACCGCGGATGCCGCGACGGCCATGACGCCGTGGCGCGCGGCCCGGCGCCGCGCGACGCGTTCCGCCCGGCGCTGGGTACGTACGCCGCCTGACACCTCGCGTGCCCCCTCCCCCTGGCGGCCGATGTGACCGGTGCCGTTCCCCCGTTCTGGGGAAGCCCCCGGCCGGGCGGCCCGTGTCCGAGCCTAGGGCTGGGACGCTGCCCCCATGGCGCAGATCGGAGAGTTCGCGGCCCGGAACGACTCCTGCCCGCCTTCGGTCGACTCGGTGGTGGCGCGGATGCGCGCGTTCCGCTCCGCCTGGCCGGCGGCCGACGGGGTTGCGGTCTTCAACCGGGTGTATCTGGCGGTCACGGAGGAGCTCGCCGAGCGGATCGACCGTGGTGAGTTCCCCGACCGGCGGGCCGCGGCCACGCTGGACGTTCTCTTCGCCGAGCGCTATCTCTCGGCCGTCGAAACGGTCGCCGTGGAAGGCCTCCCGCCCGCCTGCTGGCGTCCGCTGTTCCAGTACCGCCGCCATCCCGGGGTACGCCCGGTGCAGTTCGCGCTGGCCGGAATCAACGCGCACATCGGGCACGATCTCGCGCTGGCGGTCGTGGACACCTGCCGTACGCTCGACTGCGAACCGCCGGACCTGGAGGGGGAGTTCGACCACGTGGGCGACATCCTCACGATGCTGGAGGAACGCATCCGCGAGGATCTGATGCCAGGGCCCGATCTGCTGGAGGTCGCCGATCCGCTCACCCATCTGCTCGGCTCATGGAGCCTGGAGCGGGCCCGGGACGGCGCCTGGTCGGCGGCCCGGCTGCTGTGGCGGATCCGGAAACTTCCGGAACTCGCCGGTGAGTTCACCGAACGGCTGGACACGGGTGTCGGGCTCGTCGGGCGCTGCCTGCTCACCCCCTGGCCCTGACGCGAAGGAGTGCACATGACGATCCGGCTCGGACTCGGTCTCCCGCAGATGAGGCAGTACGACATCGGCCGCGACATCCCCGCGGTGGCCGCGGCGGCCGAGGGGATCGGCTACGAAAGCCTGTGGGCGTTCGAGCGGGTGCTGTTTCCCGAGCCCGCCACCCAGGGGCTGTACGGCGTTCCCGGCCTCCCCTGGCCCGATCAGTACCGCAATGTCGCCGAACCGACGGTGTCGCTGACCCTGGCCGCCGCCGCGACCAGCCGGGCGAGGCTGGGCACGAGTGTGCTGATCGCGCCGCTGCACATCCCCTTCCAGCTGGCGCGTACGCTCGCCACGCTCGACGCGGCGAGCGGCGGGCGGGTCGTCGCCGGCTTCGGCACCGGCTGGTCCCTCGACGAGTACGCCGCGGCGTCCGTCGCCCCGTTCGACAAACGCGGCGCGGTGCTCGACGAGCTGCTGGACGTGTGCCAGGCGGTGTGGGGGCCGGACCCGGTCGCGTACGAAGGCGAGCTGACCACCGTGGCGCCCTCCGTCGTGGGCCCCAAACCGGCCCGGCCCATCCCCGTCCTGCTGCCCGCTTTCAGCCCGCGGGCCACGCGCCGGATGGTCGACCGCGCGGACGGCTGGATGCCGGTCGCGGCGGGCCCGCAGCAACTGGCCGACAACTGGCGGCGCGTTCAGGACGTCGCGGCCGAGCGCGGCCGCGAGCGGCCCCTGGACGTCGTCGTGCGGGCCAACGCGGCGTACAGCGAGAAGCCGCTGGAAAACAACGACCGGCAGCCGTTCCACGGCAGTGTGGACCAGATCGTCGAGGACCTGGCCGCTCATGTGGCACCCGGCCTCGGCGAGTTCCTCATCGACCTGCAGGGCACGACGCGGGACGCGGAGGAGCTGAAGGACGTCGCGGCGGCCGTGTACGAGGGGGTGCGGGCCGCGGGAGTCTGACGGGCGAACGGAGCCGCCGCCGACCGGGGTCACCGGTCGGCGGCGGCTGGTGCGACCACCCGGGGCCGACCGGGTCGCGGTCGGCGGCGGGGGTTCGTACATGAGGCCCGGTGCCCTTGCCCAGGGCGAGTGAGCCGAAGGGGCGCGCGACTGTCGAAAGGGAGAACGCGCGCAGGTCCCGAGGAACGAGGGACTGAGCACGATCGACTGTCGACAGACGCTGAAGCGCCCCGGAGGCGAACCGAGCCAGGAAACAGTCAGTCTTCCGGAAGCTCCACCGGAGCGATCTCGTCGAAGACGTCACCAGGGCCGGGGTTGGTCGAGTCGGTGGCACCGCCGAGGTGGTGCATCACGCCCCACACCGCGTTGAGCGCCGTCTGCACCGCGCCCTCGGCCCAGCCGGCCGTCCAGGAGATGTCGTCGCCCGCGAGGAAGATGCCGCGCTTGTCGGCGGGCAGCCGGTCCTGCATGAAGTGCGTGAACAGGCGCCGCTGGTAGCGGTAGTGCCCCGGCAGGTTCGCCTTGAACGCGCCCATGAAGTACGGCTCGTTCTCCCAGGACACGGTCACCGGGTTGCCGATGATGTGCTTGCGGATGTCGACCTTCGGGTAGATCTCGCCGAGCGACTTGAGCATGACCTCCATGCGCTCGTTCGCGGACAGCGGCAGCCACTTGAGGCTGTCGTCGCACCACGTGTACGAGAGGCAGATGACGGCCGGCTTGTCGGGACCGTCGTCCAGGAGGTACGTGCCTCGGGTCATGCGGTCGGTGAGCGTCATCGACATGACGTCCCGGCCGGTCTGCTCGTCCTTGTCCAGCCAGAACGGCCGGTCGACCGGCACGAACAGCTTGGACGACTCCATGTAGTGGGTCCGCTCCATCGCCGTCCAGTGGTCGATGGGGAAGAGCGAGTCGTCGCAGGCGATCTTGGAAAGCAGCATCCAGGACTGCGCGGTGAAGATCGCGGCCTGGTACGTACGGATGTCACCGGACGCGTCCGTGACGGTGATGCGGTTGCCGGCGGTGCGGTGCAGCCGGGTCACGGCCGGGCGCGGCTCACCCTCGTGCAGCTTCGCCAGCGACGTGCCCTGCGCCCAGTGCACGATCTTCTCGGGCTCGCGCTCCCACAGCCGCAGCGGCAGCTGCTGGGAGCCGCCGACGATGCCGCGGTGGTGGTCGTCGGCCTCGGTGTAGACGACGCGGAGGATCTCCAGGATGGAGTTGGGGAAGTCGGTGTCCCAGCCGCCGGTGCCGAAGCCGACCTGGCCGAAGATCTCGCGGTGCCGGAAGGACTTGAAGGCCTCGGAGTCGCAGAGGAAGCCGTAGAAGGTCTGGTTGTCGAGCTTCTCGACGAGCTTGGCCCAGATCTCGCGGATGCGCGGCACGTCGCGCTCACGCATGGCGCGGTTCATGTCCGAGAAGTCCGCGCCCTCCTCCAGACAAGCGTTCCACGCGTTCATCACGTCGCGGTAGACCTGCGGGAGGTCGTCGATGGTCTCCGCGTAGTGCGACTCGCCCTTGAGGTCCACGACCGTCGAAGGGGTCGACTCGGCCAGGGGGTTGGGGAACGCCTTGGTCTCCAGGCCCACCAGGTCGATGTAGTGCTGGAGCGCGGTCGACGACGGCGGGAAGCGCATGGCGCCCATCTCGGCGGTCAGCTCATCGGTGCCGGTGCCCTCGAAGCCGACCGTGCGCAGCCGTCCGCCGATCTGGTCGGCCTCGTAGACGACCGGCTTGAGGCCCATCTTCATCAGCTCGTACGCGGCGATGATGCCCGACAGTCCGCCGCCGATCACGGCGACCTCGGTGCCGTGCTCGGTCGCGGGTATCTGGCCGAGGCCCGCCGGGTGGGCCAGGAAGTCGTCGTACGCGTACGGGAAGTCCGGCCCGAACATGGTGATGGGCGGCTGCGCGTCGGTGTGCGGGACGGCGGTGGGCACCGTGGACGTCATGGGGTGTTGCTCCTGGTGTGGCGGGACGAGAGGTCTTAGCGGGCGAGCGACGCGTACAGGCCGGGGCGGCGGTCGCGCAGATACGGATTGGCGGCGCGCGAGGCGGCCAGGAAGTCCGGGTCGGCGTCGCCGAGCACCAGCTCCTCGCCGTGTCCGGCGCGGGCCCTTGCGATGCCGTCGGGGCCGGCCAGGCAGCTCAGGCCGACGAAGTCGAACTCACCCTCGCCTCCGGTCCGGTTGACGTACGCCACGTACATCTGGCTCTCGAAGGCGCGCACCGGGACGAGCTTCTCGGCGACGAACTGGAAGGGGTGCATCTGTGCGGTCGGCACCACCAGCAGATCCGTGCCGGCGAGGGCGTGGGCGCGTACGTTCTCGGGGAACTCCACGTCGTAGCAGATCAGGATGCCGATCCGGAGACCGCCGAACTCGGCCTGGACGACGGGCTCGTCGCCCGGGGTGAACCACTCCTGCTCGAAGCAGCCGAAGAGATGGGTCTTGCGGTAGTTCGCGAGGCGGGCGCCGTCGGGGCCGATGAGCTGCGCCGCGTTGTAGACCCTGTCCTCTTCGGCGCCGGTGCCGCGCTCGGGGTAGCCGTAGAGGACGGCGACGCCATGGCGGCGGGCGATCTCGGCGACGGTCTGTGCGGAGGTGCCGTCGGCGGTCTCGGCGAGGCGGTGAATGCCGGAGCCGATCGCGTACCCGGTGAGGAACATCTCGGGGCAGACGAGGAGCCCCGCGCCCGAGGCTGCGGCACGTGCCGCGTGGGTGTCGAGGATCTCGAGGTTCTTCGCGATGTCGCCGGGGGTCCCGGAGCTCTGGAGCAGGGCGGTACGCAGCGGCGGCATGGGCGACCTCGGAAAGGGTGGAAGGGGACGTCAGGGCGACGTCAAGAACGGTACGTTCCGGCGATCGGCCCGGACAAGGCGGGACCGTTGCGTTCCACGTGTCGATCCATTGCGCGAATGCACCACTCTGCGGCGATTCATTGTGTGTGTCTCCTACCGGGGTCGCACACATCCCCCGCCGGACGGCGGAGGAGGGTCACGCCCGGGGCCGATGTTCCGGCGGGCGCCGGCCGGAACAGTGGTGGGTGCCAGGTCACCTGCCGAAAGGACCCATATGAATGGCCGTATGAATGGCCGTACCAGAGCCGCCGCACTCGCCGCGGCACTGCTGATCACCGCCGGTGCCACAGGCTCCGCCGTCGCCTCGGGGGATGGCGACGGAGGCGGCCCGCGCGAGGCGGCTGCGCTGACCGGAACCGCGAAGCTGTACCGGTCCGAACCGCACGACATCACCTTCACCTTCGACGCGCACCTCGCCGCCGAGGACGAGCGTGACCCGATGGCGGCCACCGGCACCTTCCGCTTCAGCCACCGCTTCCCGGACGGGAAGAGCGGCTGGGCGGAGGCGAAGGTCGACTGTCTGCTGACCGGCGGCAAGGTGGCGGTCGTCACCGGCGTGGTCACCGCGTCGGACCTGGACAACGTCGTGGGCAAGCGGGTCGGAGTGACCGTCCACGACCAGGGCAGGCGCGACCGGCTGGGTTACAGCTGGGCGGGCGTGGGCACGCCCCAGGACCAGATCAGGGATCTGCCGAAGTGCGTGAGCTCCGCGCCCTTCGAGAAGGTGAAGTCCGGCACCGGCGACTTCACGGTGCTGCCCTGGCAGCCGCCGCTCTAGCCCCGGCGGATCCGTCGGACGGATCCGCCGGGCAGGTCCTGGGGCTGTCCGTGCCCAGGGCCTGATCAGCCGGACAGGGCCTGGGGGCCCGCTACGCCGGCGAGCCCGAGGAGAACCGCCTCAGCAGCGGGGACAGCACCAGTACGGACTTGGTGCGCTCGACGTACGGCTCGCCGGCGATCCGCTCCAGCACGCGCTCGAAGTGGCGCATGTCGGAGGCGAAGACCTGGACGATCGCGTCCGCCTCGCCGGTGACGGTGGAGGCGGACACGACTTCCGGGTAGCGCTCGAGGCCGCGTTTGATGGTCTCGGGCGAGGTGTTGCTGCGTGCGTAGATCTCGATGAAGCCTTCGGTCTCCCAGCCCAGTGCGGCCGGGTCGACCCGGACCGTGAAGCCGGTGATGGCTCCCTCCGCCCGGAGTCTGTCCACGCGCCGCTTCACGGCGGGCGCGGACAGACCGACGAGCGAGCCGATGTCGGCGTAGGAACGACGAGCGTCCTCGGCGAGGGCGTGGACGATGCGTTCGTCGAGATCGTTCAGTCGCACAGGGGGTGGATCACTTCTCTGCTGTTGCCAGTCGGGAGCGGCGAAGGCCGTACAGGAAGTAGAACACGAGCCCGGCGACCATCCAGCCACCGAACCACAGCCAGGTGATGGCCGGGAGGCTCCACATCATGTACGCGCAGAAGGCGAAGCCGAGAATCGGGGTCACCGGGAAGAGCATGACCTTGAAGGTGCGGTTCATCTCGGGCCGCTTGTAGCGCAGGATCACCACGGCCACGTTCACCAGGGCGAAGGCGAACAGCGTGCCGATGCTGGTGGCGTTGGCCAGTTCACCCAGCGGGATGAAGGCCGCAAGGGCGCCGCAGAAGAGCGAGACGATCACGGTGTTCGCGCGGGGTGCGCCGGTGCGCTCGTTCACCTTGGCGAACACCTTCGGCACGAGTCCGTCGCGGGACATCGCGAACAGGATGCGGGTCTGGCCGTACAGCACGGCGAAGACGACGCTGGCGATGGCGATGACCGCGCCCGCGGCGAGCACCACGCCCCAGAAGCTCTGGCCCGTGACGTCCTTCATGATCTGCGCGAGCGCCGCGTCGGTGCCCTCGAAGTCCTGCCACGGCATCGCGCCCACGGCGACCAGCGCGACGAGGCAGTAGAGCACGGTGACGATCAGCAGCGACAGCATGATCGCGCGCGGCAGGTCCTTCTTCGGGTTCTTGGCCTCTTCACCGGCGGTGGAGGCGGCGTCGAAGCCGATGTACGAGAAGAAGAGCGTGGCCGCGGCGGCGCTGATGCCGGTGACGCCGAGCGGGGCGAGGGGGGCGTAGTTGCCGGCCTTGATGCCCATGAAGCCGATGCCGATGAAGAGCACCAGCGTCACGATCTTCACCATGACCATGATCGTGTTGACGCGGGCGCTCTCCTTGGCGCCGCCCATCAGGAAGACCATGGCGAGCAGCACGACGACGAGTGCGGGGAGGTTGATGAAACCGCCCTCGCCGAGCGGTGCGGACACCGCGCCGGGGATGGTCACGCCGATCGTGCCGTCGAGCAGCTCGTTCAGGTACTCGCCCCAGCCGACGGCGACGGCTGCGACCGAGACGCCGTACTCCAGGACCAGGCACCAGCCGCAGACCCAGGCGATGAGCTCGCCCATGGTCGCGTAGGAGTACGAGTACGAGGAGCCGGACACCGGGATGGATCCGGCGAGTTCGGCGTACGACAGCGCCGAGAACAGGGCGGTGAGGCCGGCGACGACGAACGAGATCGCGACGGCGGGGCCGGCGAGGGGGGTGGCCTCGCCGAGCACCACGAAGATGCCGGTGCCGAGGGTGGCACCGATGCTGATCATCGTCAGCTGCCACATCGAGAGCGAGCGGCGGAGGCTGCCGCCCTCGCCCTGGCCGCCCTCGGCGACGAGCTGCTCGACCGGCTTGCGGCGCATGAGGCGGCTGCCGAGCCCGAGAGCCGGGCCGCCGGGGTCCTGCTGGGGAGTGACGGGTGGCGCTGCGCCGTGATCCAACACTGGGGAGGCTCCTTATCGCTGCCTATCGGGAGGCGGCGACCGAGGCGGTTCCCGTGCGTGGGCATGGCTGAGCAGCCCTGAGCGGGGGGAATCGCCGAGCAGACGGTCCCCGCCACTCCACGTACAGCGAGGACCTTACGAGGTAGGCGTTCCCGACCGTAATGCATGAGCTTTGCGCACCCGCGCAAGATCATTGCGTGCTTGCGGCGGCGACGGAGGATCGTTGCACAGTCGCGCAAAAGTGTTCAGATCTCACGCAGACGGTCGGCGATCTCGCGAAGGAGTGACGGGTCGTGCGACCCCCGGCGGGCGGGCGGCTCCGAGATCCGGACCAGGCCCGCCTCGACCAGGTCGACGAGCAGGACGCGTACGACGGTGAGCGGCAGATCGGCGTCGGCGGCGACCTCCGCGACCGGACGCGTCCCACGGCGGACCAGCTCCAGCAAGGAGCTGCGGGCATGGTCGAGCCGCGGCTCGGGCCGGTCCCATTCCGCCGCCGTGACCTGCGACATCAGGTCGATGTGATGCTCCGCGGCGGGACGGGTCCGGCCCCGGGTCACGGTGTACGGCCGCACCATCGACCCGGTTTCGTCCTCGTACCAGTGGTCGTTCACGGGCTATCTGTCGGCGGCCTCGGAGACCGAGCGCGCGGGGACGGCCATATGCCGGCCGACGCGCCTGACCAGGAGCGCCATTTCGTGGGCGAGCTGCCCGACGTCGGTTTCGATGTCGCTGAGCACCGCCAGCCGGCTGCCGTCGCCGGCGGGGGTGATGAAGAGATAGGCGCCGTCGAGCATGACCATGGTCTGCCGGACCTTCCCGGCTGCGAATCGTGAACCGGCTTCCTTGGCGAGGCTGTGGAAGCCCGCGCAGACGGCGGACAGATGCTCGATGTCGCGCGCGGGCATGCCGCGGGAGGCGCAGGTGACCAGCCCGTCCGCGGTCAGCAGCACGGCCTGCCGGACGTGGTCCGTCCTGGCGAGCAGATCGTCGAGCAGCCAGCCGAGGTCGCCCGCGGCGGTCGTGCCCTCGGGGTGGTGGTCGCGATCGTCGCTGCCGCCGTGATCGTTCCGCTCAGCCATCGTGGCCCGTCCCTTCGTCGTTCGTACCGGAGCGCTCGCCGGACTCCGGCGCGGCCTTCCGGCCCCGGTCGAGTCCGCGCTGGAACGCGCCGAAGATCGTCCTCATCTCGTCCGCGCTGATCTCCCGCTCCGGCGCGGCCGCCTGGTCGGCGTCCGCGTCCGCGGGTCCGTCGCGCAGGGGGGCGGCGAGCGAGGCCTGGCGTACGCGTGTGGGCAACGCCCGCGGCCCGGAGCCGCCCGCCGGCTCAGCCGACTGAGCCGGCTCCGCACGTTCCGCGCGCTCCCCGCGGCCGCTCTGCGGGCCGGACCCGTCGCCGTCGCCGTCGCCGGCCTTGCGTACGCGCCTGGGCAGCGTACGGATGACGGCGCCGCCGGTCGGGGGCGCGGAGCTGGACGACTCGGAGGCGGCGGCCTGGGAAGTGGCCCGCTCCTGTGCGGGCGCCGCGGCCCGGACCGGCGCGATCCCCGCCGCAGCCCGGACCGGCGCGGCCTGCGGCGCGCTCTCCCGCGGGGAGTCGGGCTCGGGCTCGACCTGGGCGACGATCGCGTTCGGCAGGAGGACCACCGCCGTGGTCCCGCCGTACGGCGAGCGGGTGAGAGTGACGGTGATGCCGTGCCGCCCGGCGAGACGGCCGACGATGTACAGGCCCAGGCGCTCGTCCTGGACGGGGTCGAAGTCGCCCGGCCTGGCGAGCGTCCGATGGGCCCGGGCCAGCTCCTCGGAGTCCATGCCCAGGCCGCGGTCGTCGATCTCCAGCACGAAGCCGTTGCGGGCGGCCCCCGTGCGCATGGTCACCTGGGTGTGCGGCGGGGAGAAGGCCGTTGCGTTCTCGACGAGCTCGGCGACGAGGTGGACCACATCGGCCACCGCCTCCGCGCCGACGCCCACCTCCGGCATCGGCGGCACGACGACCCGCGTGTAGTCCTCGATCTCACCGACCGCCGCGGCGACGACGTCTACCAGCGGAACCGGCCTTCGCCAGCGCCGCCCCGGTGCGGCACCGGAGAGGATGATCAGGCCCTCGGCATGGCGTCGCATCCGGGTCGTCAGATGGTCGATCCGGAAGAGGTCCTCAAGGGTGTCCGGGTCGGTGGTGCGGCGCTCCAGCGTGTCGACCAGCTTCGACTGCCGGTGCACCAGCGCCTGGTTCCGCCTCGCGATGTTCAGCAGTACGGCGAAGATGCCCCGCCGCAGCGTCGCCTGCTTGACGGCGGCCTCGACGGCGGCGCGCCGCGCCGCGTTCAACGCCCGCCCGACCTGCGTGATCTCGTCCGGTTCGCGGTCGTCGTCGCCGAAGTCGAGCGGCGGGGCGGCGGCGGCCGCGTCGACGTCCTCGCCCGCACCCAGCCGCTCCATCACCTCGGGCAGCTGACGGGTCGCCAGGACGTCGGCCGCGTCACGCAGCTCCTCCAGCCGACGGGCGATACGCCGGCCCGCGCTCACCGAAAGCCAGATGGACAGCCCGACGGCGACGAGACCGACGCCACCCACGACGGCGGCCTTGACCATCTCGCGGTAGGCGAAGGCCCGTCCGCGCTCCGCCGCGTTGCGCGCCGACTCGGTGCACAGCAGCATGTAGCGCTTGACCGCCCGGTCCGTCGTGGTCCGCCACGATTCGGCGGCCATGGCCCGGCCCGCGCCTGCGGCACCGGCCCGCAGCAGGGCGTCCTCGCCGGAGGCCAGCGCCCGGTACTCGGCGCCGCGCCGGAAGTCCGTGAACAGCTTCTGGGAGTCGGCCGGGAGGTCGGGGACGTACGTGCGGTGGAAGACGCGCCGGTCCTCGATCGTGGCGGTGAGCGTGTCGTACTGGCTGTCGGTCAGGCTGCCCGCGGCGCGCGCCCCGGCGACGAGCGCGTCCTCCCGGGACACGAACTCCCGTACCCGCACCAGTTCCACCACGACCTGCGCCTCACGGGCGAGCTGCCCGGCCTGCAGGGCCGTGAGCGTGGACTGTACGTCGAAGGTCGGCTCCACGATCGCGGTGTACGCGTCGACGGCCCGGTTCCAGGTGATCGTCCGGTCGAGGACCTGGTCCCGCAGACCTTCGAGCCGTGCGGCCGCGTCGGCCATGGCGTCCAGGGACTGTCGTTGCCGCGCGGAGAGATCCTCGCGCCGCTCCTGGTCGCCGAGCGCGTCCCGCATGGCCTCGACGGCCCGGTCGGTCGAGCGCTGCTGCTCCAGCAGCGCGGCGGCGTCGGCCGTACCGTCGGCCCGCTGCCCGGCCCCCAGATACGCGGCGGCGAGCCGGCGTTCGATCTGGATCTGCCCGACGGCCGTGTCGACCGGGGTGCCGAACGCCTCGTAGATGCCCTCGAGGCGGATCAGGGCCCGCAGATCTCCCGTGACGGACACCATGGCGAAGCTCCACAGCGTCATCAGGGCGACGATCGGCAGGACGGTGAGGGCCACGATCCGTCCACGGATCGTGGGACGGCGCAAACGCCGGCGCATGGACTCCCCAGAACGTTCGGGACGACTGACCAGCGGCGGTTACCGCCCGGTAGGCGCAGTCAAGCTACGCGACATGTCCTCAGTGGCGCAATGCTCCCGCCGGTAACGGCAGAGGCGAGGGCACGACACCTCCATTGACACTTCGTCAGGTCTGCTGCACGGTGCCGCGGAACTGCCGACAACGGGAGGGATGGGCATGGATCTGGACGTGCTGTACGAGATCGACGTCCCGCGGCCGTGGGACGGACCGCATCCCCACGGGCAGCGCGCGGCAGCGGTGTCGGGACTGACGGGTGCGCCGCTGCACGCCGCGTACGGCGCGGCCAAGGCGGGCCTGGTGTCGCTGGTGCGGTCGGCCGCAGTGGAGCTCGGCCCGCACGGGGTGCGGGTCAACGCCGTCGCGCCGGGGGTCGTCTGGACCCCGCGGGTGGCCGGGCTGCTCGGCGAGGAAGGCCGTCGGCGCAATGCCGCGAACGCCCCGCTCGGCCGGGTCGCCCGGACCTCCGACATCGCCTGCGCGCTGCACTTTCTCGCATCGGACATGTCCGCGTACGTCACCGGCCAGACACTGGTGGTCGACGGCGGGGTGGCCGTGAAGTTCCCGTACCCGACGATCGGAGGCCCGACGTGACGCCGGACATGCCCTGGCTCGAACCCGGACCCTTTCTGCGCGGGGTGGCCTGGCGCGACGGTGAGCGCGCGGTGCGTGCCGATCCGGCCGACACGGCCCGGCTGCCGTGGGACACCTGCGAGCGGGCGGCGCTGCCCATCGGCGTACGGCTGGAGTTCACCGCGCCGGACGGGGCGCGGGCGGTCCAGGTGCGCTACCGCGCCGCGGTGCCGGGCCCGACGGATGCCCTGCGCGATCTCGCGCACTGCTTCGCCCTGTGGCAGGACGACCGGTGTGTCCACGAGTCGTTCACCGAGCCCGCCGAGGAGGCGACGACCACGATCCGGCTCCCGGCCGGCACGGGCCCGTTCACGATCCATCCGCCCGAGTCCCAGTCGCCCGTGTTCCTGGGTCTGCGCGGGGTGGGCGGGACGGTGGCCCCCGCGCCGCTACGGCCTCGCTGGCTCGTCCACGGCGACTCCATCACGGAGGGCTGGTGGTCGACCCGCCCGGCCCACTCCTGGCCGGCCACCGTCGGCCGGGCCCTCGGCCTGGACCCCGTCAACCTCGGCTACGCGGGTGCGGCACGCGGTGAACTCCCCACCGCACAGCAGCTCGCGGCCCTCCCCGGCGATCTGCTGACCATCGCCTTCGGGACCAACTGCTGGTCCCGGATCCCGTACTCGGCTTCCCTGCTCTACGAGACGACGCGCGCGTTCGTCACTCTCGTACGCCAGGGCCACCCCGACACTCCGCTGCTGCTGCTCTCGCCCGTACTGCGCCCGGACGCCGAGTCGACGCCCAACGCCCTGGGCGCCACGCTCGCCGAGCTGCGTACGGCCATGGAGGACGCGGCCCGGGACCTCGTCTCGGCGGGCGACAAGCAGCTCGCGCTCCTCCCGGGCGGCGCTCTACTGGCACCGGAGCACCTGGCGGACGGTCTCCACCCGAACGACACGGGACACGCCCTGCTCGCGGCGGCGGTGGCGGACGCCCTGCGCACTGCGGGGTTCACCGGCCCGGCGGTCACCCCTGCCGCGTGACGCTCTCCGGCCGCCCGGCCCGGGCGGGGGTACGGGAACGGCCCCCGGGAAGATCCCGGGGGCCGTTGTCGTGGCGCTGAGCTGTCGGCACCGGCTGGACGTACTTGGATGAGTCCGACAACGCAGCGAGCGGGCGTGCCAGGCGTCGTGGGCCAGGCGGGACTTTCGCAACACGCCCTAGTCTTCTGAGTCAGGAGTTCTGTTTAGATGTGTAGGCTTGGCTTGTGGCACGTACTGGGCGGCCGAAGGCCGAGTTGACGCTGTCGGATGAG
>NZ_JBVJKN010000030.1:0-49463 GCF_055585225.1 Streptomyces sp. NPDC053673
GTACGAGGATGGTCCTCCGCCTTGCGATCGCACGCACCAGACGCCGCGGGCCCCGCCCTCCGGGCGGACGGCGCTACTTTCGCAACACGCCCTAGGGCCTGTCCGGGGATCGTGCCGGGCCCGATCCCTGGCCAGGGCCTAGCCGCGGCCCTCCACCGCCGCGGCGACGTCGGCGAGATCCCGCTCGATCGCCTTGGCCACGGCCCGCTCACCCAGGCGGCCGAACACCTTGGCGAGAAGCCCCGCCACGCCTCCCGGCGGCACGGCCGAGAACGTCATCCGGACGGTCGTCGTCTCCGGGCCGTCGGCCCGCAGCGCGAACGCGGACACATAGTGGGCGCCATGGCTGTCGGCCTCCGCCACATAGCGCTCCGGCGGCTCGCTCACCGTCACGTACATCTCCTCGGTGGCCTCCTTGCCCAGCATCCGCCGGGTCTCACGCCACCGCGTGCCGACACCGAACCCGCCCTCCGTGAGCACCTCGACCTTCTGCACACCGCTGAGCACGTGCTCCGCGCCCTTGAGGTCCGTCAGGGCCTCCCAGACCCGCCAAGAGGACGCGGCGATCCGGCGCTCGACGACGACACTTCTGCTGGCCATGGATCCATGGAACCACCGGGGTACGACGGCCGCCCGCTACAGCAGCGCGTCCGCCAGGGCGCCCCCGGACTCGGCGACGATCTCGTCCACGGTCTGCGCTGCCCGCACGGTCACGAAGCGCACCCCGTCCGGGCCGGCGTGGAATCCGTGGATGCCGGGCCGGGCGAGGCTGTTGTACGCGTAGTGGTTGCTGAAGTAGTACGCGCCGGTGTCCAGGACCGCCACCACATCGCCCTGCTCCAGCCGCGGCAGCGCCCGGCCGGCGGCGAGCAGATCGCCCGCGAAGCAGGCCGGCCCGGCGATGTCCTGGACGACGGCGGGACCGGTCCTGGGCAAGCCCTTCGCGTCGTACGCGGCGATCCGCAGCGGCCACGACTCGGGGTCGTAGACGGTACGGGTGGCGATCTGGACGCCCGCGTGGGTCACGGCGATGGGCCGGGCGCCCGCGCTCTTGGCGTACTCGACGCGGGTGAGGACCGTGCCGTGCTTGGCGAGCAGCGCGCGGCCGAACTCGGTGACCAGTCCGTACCGCCCGTCGAACAGCCCGGGCACCTCGTCACGCAGCAGCCGGGCGTACGCGGCGAAGGTGGGGGTCTCCTCGTCGGACGCGAAGTTGACCGGCAGCCCGCCGCCGATGTCGATCGTGTCGATCTGCCGGCGCCCGGCGGCCGCGTTGATCTCCTCGGCGAGGTCGTACGCGGCCCGTACGCCCCGTGTCATCAGCTGAAGGGTCAGCCCCTGCGAGCCGGAGTGGGTGTGCAGCCGGGTCAGCCAGGGGCGGTCGGCATACGCGCGTACGACCCAGGCGCGGGCGCCCTCGTCGCGCAGCGCCACCCCGAACTTCGACGTCGCCGTGGCGGTCGACAGCGCTCCGATGGCGCCCGCGCCGATCTGGGCGTTGACCCGCAGGCCGAGCGGTGACCGGGTGGGACCGGACCTGACGAGGGTGTCGATCCGGTCGAGCTCCTGCGGGTTGTCGGCGTTGACGGCGATCCCGAGGTCGAGGGCCTCGCGCAGCTCGGCGGGGGTCTTGGCGGGGGAGTCGAGGACGATCCGGTCGGGCCGCATCCCGGCGGCGCGGACCAGGGCCAGCTCGCCGGGGCTGGCGACCTCCGCGCCGATGCCCTCCGAGTCCAGCAGCCGCAGCACGGGCACCAGCGGGGCGGCCTTCACGGCGAAGGCATGCAGGACAGGGGCGGTGGTGATCTCCTGGAAGGCGGCCTTGAGGGCGGCGGCGGAGGCGCGGATGCCGGCGATGTCGAGGAGGGCGGTGACGGGCTCGGCCTCCGTGAGGAGACCTTGCTCTACGGCCGCGCGTACGGCCTGATCGCGACGGTCTGAAGCCATGGACGCCAGTCAATCACCCGTCTTCGCACCGTCGCCCTGTTGACTGAAATTATTCAGGGCGCCAGGATGTGAATAGATGATTCAACTTCGCGAGGAGGCATCGGCATGTCTGGACCCCGCCCCGTACGGGCACCGCGTGGCACGGAACTGAGCGCCCTTGGATGGCAGCAGGAAGCCGCGCTGCGCATGCTCCAGAACAACCTCGACCCGGAGGTCGCCGAGCATCCCGACAAGCTCGTCGTCTACGGCGGCACCGGCAAGGCGGCCCGCGACTGGCGCTCCTTCGACGCGATGGTGCGCACGCTGCGGACGCTGAAGCAGGACGAGACGATGCTCGTCCAGTCCGGCCGCCCGGTCGGCGTCATGCAGACCCACGAGTGGGCGCCACGCGTGCTCATCGCCAACTCGAACCTGGTCGGCGACTGGGCGAACTGGGAGGAGTTCCGCCGCCTGGAGGCCCTCGGTCTCACGATGTACGGCCAGATGACCGCCGGTTCCTGGATCTACATCGGTACGCAGGGAATCCTGCAGGGCACCTACGAGACCTTCGCGGCGGTCGCGGCCAAGCTGCATTCAATGGGTAAAGGGGTCGACGGGACACTGGCCGGGACGATCACGCTGACCGCCGGTCTGGGCGGAATGGGCGGCGCCCAGCCGCTCGCCGTCACCATGAACGACGGCGTCGCGATCTGTATCGACTGCGACCCGCGCGCGATCGAGCGCCGTATCGAGCACCGGTACCTGGACGTGCGGGCCGACAGCCTGGAGCACGCCCTCCAGCTCGCCACCGAGGCCCGTGACCAGCGCAAGCCGCTCTCCATCGGCCTGCTCGGCAACGCCGCCGAACTGCTCCCGCGGATGCTCGCCGAGGGCGCCCCGATCGACATCGTGACGGACCAGACCTCCGCCCACGACCCGCTGTCGTACCTCCCGCTCGGCGTCGACTTCGACGACATGGCGTCGTACGCGGCGAAGGACCCGGCCGGGTTCACCACCCGGGCCCGCGAGTCGATGGCGAAGCACGTCGAGGCCATGGTCGGCTTCATGGACGCCGGTGCCGAGGTCTTCGACTACGGGAACTCGATCCGCGGCGAGGCCCAGCTGGCCGGCTACGACCGGGCGTTCGCGTTCCCCGGCTTCGTCCCCGCGTACATCCGTCCGCTGTTCTGCGAGGGCAAGGGCCCGTTCCGCTGGGCGGCGCTCTCGGGTGACGCGTCGGACATCGCGAAGACCGACCGCGCGATCCTGGACCTCTTCCCGGAGAACGAGTCCCTGGCCCGCTGGATCAAGATGGCCGGCGAGCGCGTCCACTTCCAGGGCCTTCCCGCCCGTATCTGCTGGCTGGGCTACGGCGAGCGGGACCGTGCGGGTGAGCGCTTCAACGACATGGTCGCCAGTGGCGAGCTGCAGGCTCCGCTCGCCATCGGCCGCGACCATCTCGACTGCGGTTCGGTGGCCTCCCCGTACCGCGAGACCGAGGCGATGCTCGACGGCTCCGACGCGATCGCCGACTGGCCACTGCTGAACGCGATGGTCAACGTGGCGTCCGGAGCGTCGTGGGTGTCGATCCACCACGGCGGCGGCGTGGGGATGGGCCGCTCGATCCACGCGGGCCAGGTGACGGTGGCGGACGGCACGAAGCTGGCGGGCGAGAAGATCCGGCGGGTGCTGACGAACGACCCCGGGATGGGTGTCATCCGGCATGTCGACGCCGGGTACGACATCGCGGAGTCGGTCTCCGAGGCCAAGGGCGTCCGCGTCCCGATGCGTGAGGACGGCTCTGCGTGAGCGAGTCCTTCCACGCCATGTGGCGGTCGCTGCGGCCCGTCGGCCGCAGCGACGCCTCCGGCGGCTACCGCCGCTACGCCTGGACCGGCGCCGACGCCGACTGCCGGCTCTGGTTCCGGATGCAGGCCGAGGCCCGCCGGCTGAACTACGAGGTCGACCGCAACGGCAACCAGTGGGCCTGGCTCGGCGACCCGGAGGCCGGCGACGCGGTCGTCACCGGCTCGCACCTCGACTCGGTGCCCGACGGCGGGGCCTTCGACGGCCCTCTCGGGGTCGTGTCCGCGTTCGCCGCGCTCGACGAACTCCGCTCCCGGGGCGTGCAGTTCACGCGCCCACTCGCGATCACCAACTTCGGTGACGAGGAGGGCGCCCGCTTCGGTCTCGCCTGCGTCGGCTCCCGGCTCACCGCCGGACAGCTGACCAAGGAGAAGGCATACGAGCTCCGCGACGCCGAGGGCGTCAGCCTCCCGCAGGCCATGGAGGCCGCCGGGTACGACCCGGACGCCATAGGCCCGGACCCCGAGCGACTCGGCCGTATCGGCGCGTTCGTCGAGCTGCACGTCGAGCAGGGCCGGGCCCTGGACCTGACGGGGAACGCCGTCGGCATCGCGAGTGCCATCTGGCCGCACGGCCGCTGGCGGTTCGACTTCCGCGGCGAGGCCAACCACGCCGGCACCACCCGCCTCGTCGACCGCCGCGACCCGATGCTGACGTACGCGGAGACCGTCCTCGCCGCCCGCCGCGAGGCGGAACTCGCCGGCGCCGTCGCCACGTTCGGCAAGATCTCCGTCGAACCGAACGGCGTCAACGCCATCCCGTCCCTCGTCCGCGGCTGGCTCGACTCGCGCGCCGCCGACCAGGCCGCCCTCGACACGGTCGTCGCCGCGATCGAGCAGGCCGCGAAGGACCGCGCCCAGCGCGACGGCGTCGACCTGACGGTCGTACGGGAGTCGTTCACGCCCGTCGTCGAGTTCGGCCACGCCCTGCGGGACGAGATCGGCGCCCTGCTCGGCGGGCGGGCCCCGCTGCTCGGCACGGGCGCGGGACACGACGCGGGAATCCTGTCCGGGTCCATCCCGACCGCCATGCTGTTCGTACGGAACCCGACAGGCGTCTCGCACTCCCCGGCCGAGTACGCGGGCGAGGACGACTGCGTCGCCGGGGTTCTCGCGCTCGCCGACGTACTGGAGGGTCTCGCGTGCAGGTAACGACGTACTGGCTGGAACACGCCTGGCTCGGCACGCATGTCGAGCCGGGCGTGGCGCTCGACGTGCGCGACGGCCGGATCGCGGCGGTCCGGACCGGGGTGGAGACCCCGGAGCCGGGTGCCGAAGTGCTGCGCGGCCTCACGCTCCCCGGCCTCGCGAACGCCCACTCGCACGCTTTCCACCGGGCCCTGCGCGGGCTCGTCCAGGTCGGCTCGGGGACCTTCTGGACCTGGCGCGAGTTCATGTACCAGGTCGCGTCGCGGCTGACGCCGGACTCGTACCACGCGCTGGCGCGCGCCGTGTACGCGGAGATGGCGCTGGCCGGGATCACGGCGGTGGGCGAGTTCCACTACGTGCACCACGCGCCCGGGGGTGGCCGCTACGCCGACCCGAACGCGATGGGTGAGGCGCTGATCGCGGCGGCGGCGGACGCGGGGATCCGGATCACGCTGCTCGACACGGCGTACCTGTCGTCCGCCATCAAGAACAAGCACAGCGGAGAGCCCCCGAACCCGCACCAGCTCCGCTTCTCGGACGGCACGGCGGAAGCCTGGGCCGAGCGCGTGTCACTGCTCAAGGAGCGGGACGGGGTCCGCATCGGCGCGGCGATCCACTCCGTACGGGCCGTACCGGCGGCGCAGCTGGCGGCGGTGGCCTCGTGGGCGTCCTCCCGGAACGCCCCCCTCCATGTCCATCTCTCCGAGCAGACGGCGGAGAACGACGCCTGCCTCGCGGCGCACGGCTGCACCCCCACGCGGCTGCTGGCGGACCACGGCGTGCTCGGCCCGCGTACCACGGGCGTCCACAACACCCACCTGACGGACGAGGACATCGCCCTGATCGGCGGGAGCGGGACCGGCACGTGCATGTGCCCGACGACCGAGCGGGACCTGGCCGACGGCATCGGGCCGGCGGTCGCGCTCCAGGGCGCGGGCTCCCCGCTCTCACTGGGCAGCGACAGCCACGCGGTGATCGACCTCCTGGAGGAGGCACGCGCGATGGAGCTCAACGAACGCCTGCGCTCGCGGACCCGCGGCCACTGGACGGCGGCGGCCCTGCTGCGCGCCGCGTCGGCGGACGGCCACGCCGCGCTGGGCTGGGACGACGCGGGCCGCCTGGAGGCGGGCGCGCTCGCCGACTTCACCACCGTCGCGCTGGACTCGGTCCGGACGGCGGGGCCGGCGCCGAGGCTGGGGGCGGAGACGGCGGTGTTCGCGGCGACAGCGGCGGACGTACGGCACACGGTGGTGGCCGGGCGGCATGTGGTCCGCGACGGCGCCCACGCCCTGGTGCCGGACGTGCCGTCCGCGCTGGCGGAGGCGATCGGGGCGCTGCGGGGCTGAGCGGGTGTGCGACTTGGCGGCTTCGACCGTCCCCGCCAAGTCGCCACTCCCAAGGGGCATTACCTCCACGCCGCCAAGATCGTTGGGGAGTCCGCACAGGCAAATCTGCCCAGTTTGAGAGGACTTCCCCCATGTCAACCCTCCGGATTCGGCGTCTCACCCGGCGTGCAACAGGACTGACCATGGCCGCACTTGCCGCCGCCCTCACTCAGGTCACCCCGGCGTCCGCCGCCGGGACGGCACCGGCCGCGGGCACGTACTGCACGCCGTGGGAGGGGCATTACGGCGCCGAGAAGTGGACGTACGCCGATGTCCGCGTGTGTCTTGTCGTCGATGCCACGCACAACGCCCAGGTCCGTGCCGAGACCGACAGGAACACCTACTACTGGGGCGGCGCCTGGTACAACGCCAGCAGCAACTACCCGGCCAACTGGCGCGCGAACGGCACGGTGAGCAATGCGAACGGGTTTGTGTTCGACTACGACACGTCCGTGGTCAAGCAGCAGTCCCGTTCAGGCTCGGCGAACTCCCTTACCACCGCCGGCATGTCCGAGTGCGGCACGTATTCCGTCAGCATGAAGTTCGTCCAGAACGGGGCGTACTGGACGGACAGCAAGTCCATCGACTCGGGGCAGCGCAGCTACGAGATCGTGGTCCCCTGCGCCTGAACCGGCGCTCCACGCACTGCTGCCGCCCGCGTCGAGGGGCGGTGGCGGTACGTGACGATGCCTTCCTTGGTGATCTCGAACTTGCCAGGCAGCGAGTCGTCCATGGACTGAACGGAATCCCGCATCGCCCGGTAGCGAGAGGGGTCCCGCCATGCGTCGTCCGCGGCAACAGTCATGGCGCGCGTTCCTCGTCTGTGGCCGCGGGGCGGCAGTCGCGACACTGGCCCGGCTCCGGGGCACGGAAGGCACGGTCGCAGGTCTCGCAGGTCTGGAGCGGATCGGGGCGGGGTGATGCCGGGCTCGTCGGCAGCGGCGGGGGCAGGAGCGCGGTGAGGCGGTGAGCCAGGAAGCCGGCCGGGTGGTGCAGGGGCTCGGGTGGCAGGCCGGTGGTCAGGGCGCGGCGTACGGCGTCGGGGTGCGTGCCCCGTTCGAGCCAGGCTGCGACGGCGGGTGCGAGCCGCTTGACGTCCCGCTCGGCCAGCGTCAGGCGCGGCTCATGCGTGCGCAGGCCGGCGAGCAGGTCGGCGGCCGTGCGGTGCAGCGCCGGGGTGTGCGCCGTAGGCGCGGGAAGCGGGGGCTGGAGCGGGCGCGCGGACGCGGGCGCCGACGATGGCGAGGGCTGAGTCCGAGCCGGTGCGGGCGGTGCGGCGGGCGCCTTCGGGGCCGGTTCCGGGCTGATGACGTGGGCGGCCTCGGACGCTGCCTCACGGGCGCGGCGGGAGGCGGTGGCGGCCGGGTTGTTGAACGCGTACGTGACCGTGGTTTACGTGCCGTCGTCGAGTCGTTCCCGCCTCCGTTCGAGGTAGCCGTGCTTCTCCAGCTCATGGAGCGCTGCGGCGAAGCGGTCGCGGCCCTCCGGGAACCTCCCCGTCAGCGAGCGGATGTCCACGGGAGAGCCGTCCCGCAGGGACTGGATGTGGACGGCGAGCCCGATCGCCAGGCAGGACAGCCCGCGATGCTGGGCGAGGTGGTTGCCCACGATCGTGAAGCCGGACTCGTGGGGATCGGTCACCTGCCGCACACCGCGGCGCGATGGGCGAACCGGCTTCTGGGCGCGCGGGGGCGCGTTAAGCTGCGTGACAGCCATCGGGAAGGTCTCGCTTCCTGGGTGGTGAGGCCCTCGTTCGGGATGCCCGTCCCGGCCGGGGGCCGTTGCATGTGCCGTGGCATATGCGGGAGTTGTCGTTGCCGACCCTGCCCTGAAAATCTCGCCGGAATCCAGCGCTCCGGGTCAGGATCACCCACGCGAGTGACCCGGTGGGTTGAGGTCACCGCGGTGGGGTGAGGCGGGTCATTTCCCTCTGGTTCTTTGGTCTTTGGCGCCTGTGCCTTCGGCGTCCGAGCCGCCGGTACACGGGTTTCCGGGCTTCGGTGCGGCGAAGCCCGATTGCGGGTTCACTCGGGCCCTACGACGTCGATCTCGGCCATATGGTCTTGCAGGGCACGGGCCCGGAGCGAACACTGCAGCGGTCGCTCAGCGTATCGGCGAGCAGCAACCGCATCCCGCTCCGTGGCCGACGCCGCCTGACCGAGCCACTTCCCCTCCCAGGAGCCCGACATGACCGCGCAGCCCGCTGAGCCGACCGGCGAACCGCTCATCCGCATGCCCGCGAAGACCCCAGCAGCTCTGCGTGGTGCCGTCGCGCGACTCGACCCTGATGCCCTCCCGCGCTTCGATGCCGACTGGGCCGCCGCCATGGACCGGGCCCGTGATGAATACAGCCTTCTCCCTGGACGTCATTTCACTGAGCATTGGTGGGCCTGGGTCGCCGTTACACGCTGGCCCGCCCGCGCCGGTCGACTCCGCGAGTGTGAACACATCGTCGCCACCTCTGACGACCGCGCCGCCCGACGTGCCGCCGCCGCCGAGATCGGCCGCATCCTTGCCGCCGCGTGAGTGACTGAACCCAGGAGTACCTGCACGTCGCACAGCGAATCGCCGTGCTGCGATCAGCCGAGTGGCGCTGAGAGCCTGTAGGGCTGGACGGCTCCGCGAGCCCCGTCGGAGGATGCCGAGCTTGAGTGTTCGACCTCGTCGTCATGGAACGAGCGGCCGGAGGCGACGTGAAGGTCGATCTCCGCCCACACCGTCTTGCACGGCACCGGGCCGGAACGGATACCCCAGCGGTCGGCGAGCGTCTCCACGAGGAGCAGGCCGCGGCCCGACTCACGGTCGGGTGCGGATGGTTGAAGGACGGGCAGGCGGTCACCGCGTGTGTCCGTCACCTCGATACGGAGAGTGCCGGGCGTCGCCGCCAGCCTCAGGCGGAAATCGCGGCCGGAGACACGGCCGTGCAGCGCGGCGTTGGCGGCCAGTTCGGCGATGACGTGGACGGCCGCGTCCGAGGTCACGCCGGTCACGCCCCAGGAGCGCAGCTGCTCGGCGGCGAGGAGGCGGGCGAGGCGGGCGCCGCGGCGGGTGGAGGAGAGCCTGATGCTGAACTGCGCCGAGGTGGCGAGAGGTTGACTGATCCGCTGGTTCATGTCACTCAGCGTGGCCAGGTGTGCTTACGCTGAACAGTGATGCAGCCCATACGTACCGTGACTGTCTCGGTGTTGTCCGGTCTTGTCCCGGCTGTATTGCGTGACGGGTGGGTACGGCGGGCGTTGGACACGGTCAGCGCGTCAAGGGCGGGTGGGGTGCGGGATGGACGGTGTGACGACGGATGCGACCGGCGGGGTGGACGAGCCCGGCTGGGACGTCGATCCGGACGACGAGATCGCGCCGGTGGTGGAGATGGCGGGCGGCCAGCTCCGGCTCTGGCGGGAGAGCGCGGGGCTGCGGGTCGCGGAGTTCGGGCAGCGAATCGGCTACAGCGAGGACCTGATCCGCAAGGTGGAGCGCGGGGCGCGGATTCCCCGGCCGGAGTATCTGGAGACGGTGGACCAGGTGCTGGGCGCGGGCGGGAAGATCACCGCGATGAAGAAGATGCTGGCGGAGGCGCGGTACCCGAAGAAGGTGCGGGAGCTGGCGAAGCTGGAGGCGAAGGCGGTCGAAATCGGGGCGTACGACAGCCAGAGCACCCACGGCTTACTTCAGACGAGGGAGTACGCGCGGGCGCTGTTCGAGATGCGACGGCCTGCGTACTCGCCGCACGAGGTGGAGCGGATGGTGGAGGCGCGGATGGCCCGGCAGTCGATCTTCGAGCGGTTGCCAGCCCCCGAGCTGACCTTTGTCCAGGAAGAGGTGACGCTTCGCCGCCCGATCGGGGGCAGAATGGTGCTCCGCCAACAGCTCGAACGCCTCTTGGAGGTGGGTCAGTTGCGGTACGTCGAGATCCAGGTGATGCCGACCGACCGCGAGGAGCATGCCGGAATCGACGGTGCGATCAAGTTGCTGAAGTTCGCGGACGGGTCGGCGGTAGGGCGCTCCGAGGGCGTGTTCAACGGTCGCCCGGTATCCGATCCGAGGCAGCTTCGTATCCTTGAGCTGCGGTATGGATCAATCCGGGCTCAGGCTCTCACGCCGCGGGAGTCGCTGGCCTTCATCGAGCAAGTGCTGGGAGAGACATGACCCTCAAGCCCTCTGCCGGGGACAGTTTCCGCCTGGAGTGGTTCAAGAGCAGCTACAGCGACAGCGGTAGCGAGGGGGACTGCGTCGAGGTCGCCTGGATCAAGAGCAGCTTCAGTGACAGCAGCGAAGGTGACGACTGTGTCGAGGTCGCCTCCAGCCCCTCCTGCCCCACCATCCACGTCCGCGATTCCAAGAACCCCCACGGCCCTCAGCTCACCTTCGGTCCCACCGCCTGGTCCGGCTTCCTGCCGTACGCCTCCGAAGCCCCCGAAGCCCCCGAAGCCCCCGAAGCGCGCCACGCCCGATAGCGCCGCACCAGCGCCCGCACCCACGGCGCCGCGCCCAGTACGACCAGCACCGACAGCAGCGGCAGCCGCCACCACCACGAGAGGCTCGCCGGTGGCGGGGTCGGCGCGTCCGCAACCCACGGGCGCGCGGTCTTCGACCACGCCAGGAACGCGTCGCCGATCGGTATCAGCCCGAAGGCGTACCGCTTCGTCCACGGGGTGTCGACCGGCACGCCCAGCAGCTCGCTGAAGTTCGTCAGCCCTTCCGCCAGCGCGGCGTCGCCGTGCACCTGGGCCGCGCCCGCGGTGACCACGGAGGCCGACAGGCTGATGCCAAGCGGCAGCGGGCCGGAGTCGACGTCGGCCGGGCCGTCCATGCCGTCCGGGTATTCCCGTACGGCGGGTCCGAGGCCGAGGGGCGAGTCGACGTACCGCTCGCGGAAGCCCAGGTACTGCTCACGGGCGAAGGTGGGGTCGATGTCGACGAGGAAGCGCTGGATCATGCTCTGCGAGGTGGCCCTGGCCACCTCGGCCGGGGCGCCGCTGTCCGGGTCGACGCGATGCGGGAGCAGTCCCGTACGGGGGTCGAGCCGTTCGCGTACGCCCCGGAGCCAGCGGTCGGCCGTTCCGGCGAACCGGGGCGGCAGCAGCCTGTCGTGCAGCCGCAGCGACGCCATCGCCACCGTGGAGTCCACCGGCCACGCCTGGCCCGGATACGCGGCCAGATACGGCGTCTTCGAGGCCGACGCGTCGAACGCCGCACCGAGCGCGGCCGAGTCGTCCGCGAACCGGCGTACCTCGGCCGGGTCGCGGTGCGCGGCCGGTTGCAGGCTGAGCACCCCGCCGCGCAGCCAGTTGGACCAGCCGCGGTAGAAGACGCCGTACGACGGGACGAGGTCCGCGCTGAACGGGGCGCGGCCGGACGGCGAGTCCAGCCGCTCCAGCGCCCACCGCGCCTCCCGCAGCGCCTCGGACCGTTCCCCGGCCGGTGCGCGCATGCCGATCTCGACCCAGGTCAGGCCGTACAGCGCATGCAGGAAGAAGTAGCCCTCCGGGAACATCCCCTGCGCCTCGTCGGCGGCGCCCTCGTCCAGGGCCGCCCGTAGGAAGGTCAACTGTCGTTGGACGCCTGGGGGTTCATCGCTCGCCGTAGCGGCGGTGGCGGGAGCGATCAGGCGCACGACTCCCACCAGCGCGCAGAGGCTGACGGCACAGGCGAGGATCCGGCGCGACCATCGCAGGGCCTGACGCAGACGTACTGCCGATCGCGGTCCTGGCATGCGCCCGACCCTACATCCGCACGTCCGCGTGCTGCGGGGCGGCGGCGGTCACCGGGGGCTTACTGCGACGACATCCCCGCGGCACCCGTGCCCGGTTCGGGGCGGCCGAGCCAGGAGACGAAGAGCCCATCGGGATCCCAGGTGGCGCGGAGATCGTCGAGGCGTCGGAGGTTCTCGTCGCTCATGAAGCGGTAGGGGCGGTTGACCAGGTTCTCGTCGGCCAGTTGGATGCCGCTGGCGTACGGCTCCCAGGCTCGCATGTGGTCGGTCACCCAGTCCGTGTACTTCCGGTTGTCGGCCGGATCGGTCCAGGCCGCGTACAGCCCGTAGTACAGCTCGTCCTCCACCGAGTAGGCCATCGGCGGGCGTTCGGGCTGTCCCTCGTACCCTCCCCAGTTGTAGAGCACCATGTGCGAGGGCGCCGGAGGCCAGGACTCCAGCATGGCCTGGAAGTTGGGCCAGAGGTCGTCGAAGGAGGCGTGGGTCCACATGTTGTCGGCCAGATAGCGCTTGGTCTCGTCGTAGTGCGGATCGGTGCCGAGCCGGCTCAGGGTGCCGGTGTCGGTCACCTCGTTGAGCCGCGTGGTGAGCACCTGAGCGCGTGCCGGGCAGGACTCGAAGACCGACAGCTGCTCCCTGGCCTCCTCCTCGGTGTCGGTGAAGGCGGTGGCGTTGAGGGAAATGAGCGGCTCGTCGTTGGTCATCGGGTCGCGGTTGCACATGAGATTGATCTCTGTGGGCGTCCGGCGGCCGATCTCGTGCACGAAGCCGTAGACGTCCCGCGCGGCCGAGGCGGGCCAGAAGTAGCCGCTGTTCATCGTGACCCGCCTGCGCGGGTAGAGCTTGACGTAGAAGCGGGTGACGACGGCGAAGAAACCGGGGCCGGCGCCTCGTGCGGCCCAGAGCAGGTCGGCGTTCCGGGTCTCGTCGGCGTGGATCCGCTCGCCGTCGGCGGTGACCGCGTCGATGCCGGTCACCGACATGCAGGCCGGACCGTAGTCCCGTCCGGCCCAGGCGAATCCGCCCTGAAGCAGGTAACCGCCGATGGAGACGCCCGTGCAGTGACCCGTGGGAAAGAACAGGTCCTTCTCCGCCAGCATCGAGTTGAGCTCAGACCCTCTGATACCGGGCTGGGCGGTGCCGGTCATTGCCTCCCTGTCGACGGCCACATGGCGCAGGTTCGACAGGTCGATCAGTACCGTGCCGTCGCGCAGGTGCGAACCGGACCAGCTGTGGCCACCGGAACGCACCGCCAGCCGCAGGTCTTCCTCCCTGGCCAGCTTCACCGCTCCGACGACGTCGTCCTCGTCGTTCGCCAGCACGATCACCTCGGGGTAGCGGTCCGGGACCCCCGAGTGCCAGCAGGCCTGGCGGCGCAGGCTCTCGTAGCGGTAGTCACCGCGCCGCAGCACCCTGCCCTCGATATGGTTCGCCATGTCCGCTCCCTTCGCCGGGTGTTCACGCACCGCGCATATGCCGAGGCGGCCGCCCGTCGCCCGAATCTCCGGGCAGGACGTCCGGCCTGTTCACACCTGCTCACACCTGTTCACTGCGTTTGAACTCGTCGAAAATGTCCGGGAGAAACGCGGCGAGGTGGTTCATCTCCTGCGAGCAGTGCACGACCATGGCGCGGGCCTGGTCGTCTCCGAGATGCCTCACCCCTTCCGCGACCGTTTCGAGTTCACCGGTCAGGGAGGCTTCTCCACGGGGGGCTACGTACTTCCCGCCCATCCAGAAGCGCGAGCGCATCTCGGCGCCACCGTTCACCCGGCGCACATGATGGAGCAGATAGCCCCAGTCGAGCGGGACATGAGAGAAGCCGACCCTGCCGCAGATCGCGGTTGCCTTCTCCGGGTCGAGCTTGTCCTCGCTGAATCCCAGACTGCTGGGACGGACAAAACTGATTGCGAGCTCGCCGAGCACATTCCCGACGTACTCATCGACGAACGATGTGCCGCCGACGTACCTCTCACGGTAGGGAGCGCTCTGGTCCCCTGCTCCATCGGACCATTCCGCGTACAGGTGAGCACGCGGATACCACAGCTTGTACCGCTCGGTCTCCGTGGCGTGCCACCAGAACCACCAGTCCACCATGTCCGGGGAAACCCCCGGCATATGAGTCAGTGTGGCGATGTGCATGGAGCCGTCGTCGAAGAGGCTGTATCCGTTCTCAAGCTCCTGATAGCCGGGCTCGCTCAGTGTTCCCGCGTCGTCCAGGCTCAGACACAACGGGGGCGCCTGCGGACCGAGATCGATCGCTTCCTTGATGTGCTCCGGCAGCGGAGCCATCACCGGGTTCCAGTACTTCGCGAACCATTTGCCGTCGAGTTCGCCCGGCCGCATTCCCAGGTGGGTCCGGCGGCCGGGATCGGGACGTGGTTCCGTCATGGGCTCGGTCATGGGGCAGCCTTCAGCGGGACAGGGTCACGACGTCGGAGGACTTGAGCACGTGACCCTTTTCGTTCAACGCCTTGACCTGGAAGTACGGTCCCGCATCGTCCGTCGGGATCGCCGTCTCGAAACCGGTCCGTTCGGCGTGTCGCACGACCACCGACAGGGAATCGGGGTCCGGTCCTGCGAGCACCCGCCACGCTCTGGTCTGCGTCGAACCGTTCCAGGAGGCGTAGACGACGTTGTTCCCGTTGCCGGTCTTCGCCGCTGCGCTCGGCGGGTAGTGGGGCTTGCCGACCCACTTGTTCCGGAAGGACCGGTACGAAATGTTCGAGCCCGGCAACTCCGCGTCGTAGAGCAGGTTCTGCGAGCCGTTGCCCTCCGTGTTGCCCGCGTTGGCGTATTCCGAGTAGTACGAGCTCTGGCCCCATCCGATGAACTTGTTGCCGTTGGCCAGGGCCTGGGTGTTCCCCTGGGACGCCGAGAACAGCGGTGGCCGGTGGTAGTAGGTCCGTGCGGCGGTCGCGCGGTGGTCGTCGAAGTCCAGGTCCAGCACCAGGCCGTGGGACTCCTGTTCGGGTGTGCCGTCGGGCTGGTTGCAGCAGCCGTCGTCGAACAGGCTGATCTTGTCGTCCGGCCCGAACCGCGCGTCGTGCTGCCAGTAGAAGTCCGCGTTGGGGCCGAAGGCGAAGTCGCTCTTCTTGCCGCCGAGCTGCCAGCGGATCTTCCCGGTCTTCCTGGAGATGTCGAAGATCGCCCAGAAGTTCCGGACCGAGATCAGCAGCTCCCCTTTGGGGCCCTCGTCGATCGAGTTCAGGTGGTAGGCGTCCCACACCCCGCCCGACGTCGCCGCGTCGGAGGCCGGCACTTCGGAATCGGCGGGGTCCAGGTGGTCCAGCAGGTCCCATGAGAAGACGAGCTTCCCCGTTTCGAGGTCGACCTCCTGGATCTCGCTGTCCAGGATGGCCCCGTTCTTCGGGCCCCCGTAGGGGGTGAGGTCCATGGGGACCGCCTTGGTCCCGATGAACAGTGCGGTCCCCCTGCGGGTCAGGAGGAATTCGTGCTCGTCCGCATTGAAGCCGTGATGTGCGGAGACCGTGGTGATCAGGCGGTAGTGACTGTCGTAGACGTAGTAGCACCCGCCCGGTTCGGGAGCGCCGCCCGGCAGGTTCGTATAGGTGGGCGGAATGGCGATGGATCCCTGCCACCAGGTCAGCACCGGCTGCGTCTTTCCGGTCCTGGGATGGTGATAGGTCTGAACCTTGAAGTCCGCGTTCTGGAGATCGGGGGAGGGCAGGGGGCGGAACCAGACCGGATCGCCGGAGTTGCCGGAGATCAGTGCCCCCGTCTGGCCGACCACCGCGGTGCCGATGGCATAAGGGCCGACGAAGATCTTGCCGCGAGCCGTCCCGGGCTCGTGCGCAGTCACCGTCACCCGCTGGGGGTGAAGGCCCGGCTCGGAGACGAAGCTCCATACGTCGGGGCCCGAAGTGATCGGCGGCGGGGTGGTCGCACTGCCGGTCGGGGGAGCGGGCTCCGTCGCGCACAGCTGCGGCCGGTCCGGTCGCGGATTCGCCGCGACGGGGGGCGGGCAGCTCACGAAGGCGAACCCCGCTGCGAGCACCCAGGCCCCGGCGGTGCGGCCCAGCCGTCTTCTCGCACTGCGAGCCCGCAGTTGATGCTCCGCCATGTCACGTCTCCTTGCGGCCCTTGCGGCCCTTGCGGCCCTTGCGCCTCTGCCCGAATCACATCAGCTGTTGCCCTCTGGCGACGGTAGGCATCACCGCCTGCTTGCGCCTGCTGAATGCCGGTGGGGTGGGGCCATTCGGACGAGTCGGCCGCGTTACCCCGAGAAGGAGCAGACAAGACCTCTGCGACACCCGGCGGCGTCCGTGCCCGGCTCGGGGCGGCCGAGCCAGGAGACGAAGAGCCCATCGGGGATTCCATGTGGCGCGGAGTTCTCCGGTGGGCCGCGCCGTTCTGGGTGGCGGCCCCTCGTTGTCCGCTCCGCGAGGGGCGGGACCGTGCGGCCCCCGTTCGCCCTGGTACGTTCTACGCCGCTGATGATCGACGTGTCCGTAGGGGGAGCTCATATGCGTCTCAGGAATCGGCTCGGCGCGGCTTTCGTGTCCGTGCTCGCGCTCGGCGGTCTGCTCGGCACCGCCACTCCGGCGTCGGCGGCGTCGACGACGGCGTTCGACTACGAGGTGACCCGCAGGGCCGATCCGTACCGGGACATCCCCGGGACCGAGATCTCGTTCACGGCGGAGGCCGGGGAGCGTTCGTACCTGTGGTCCCGCAACGTCACGATCTCCAGCCTCACGCAGCTGGCCGCGCACGACAACATCGGCAACACGCTCGCCATCCGCTGCGCCTACGCCGATGGCACGGCTCTGCCCACCGGTACGGAGGCAGGGACGTACTGGGCGGCCAACCTCGTGCCGCAGGACGAGACGTCCCTGTCGCCGTCCGTGCGATGGCAGTTCGTCGCGCCCACACAGGGCTCCTACACGTGCAAGCTGTCGGTCACCAGCTACTCCAGCATCATCGACGAGGGCAAGACGGCGACGATGCGCATCGCCGCGGGTGCGGAACTCGCCCGCGCCCCCTACCCGTACGCCGCACGCTGGACTCTGCCCTCGCAGAGTGAGCGGGTGGTGAGCGCGGGCACCACCGCCACGACCCTCGGATACACGATCACGCCGACGGGGGCCGACCGGGTCGCCGTCGTGCAGGACGCCGCGCTGACCACGTGCGCGGCCGGTTCCAGCATCTGCCCGGGCGGTTCGACCGCCTACAACGGCACGACCGTCGAGACCTGGGTGGAGGCGCAGCCGCAGAACCCTGACGGGGCCCTGTGCGGGGCACCGCTCAAGAGCCCGGTGGCCAAGTGGGACATCAACAACGACAAGCACCACCAGACGGCCACCAACACGCGGTACCTGACCACCGCCGACCTCGGTGGGTGCAGCCAGTTCCGCGTGTCCCTGAAGGTCAAGAACACCTACGGCAACCCGGTGGTCATCCACGCCGGCCACGTCTCGGGTGAGCTGGCCCGCACGCACGGCCTCGCGTTCACGTACTGACGCCGAGCCGCGTCGTCCCGGGAAGGAGCAGACAAGCCGACGGCGATGGGGACGCGACCACCGCAGCGCCTGACGCGGAAGTCCTGCTGATCGCGTTCCCGGTATGCGCCCGGCCCTCTCTGGGGCCGGAGGGGCTGGCAGGCGGCCGCCGGATCCCCTTGTGACAGCATGAGGGCGTCAAGGTCTGCCCCTGGCCGTAGGGGGACGGAACCCCACGGAGAGGAACCATGACCAGCACCGTCATCACGAACATCGGCTCCCTCGTCACCAACGACTCCGCCGTCGGTGAGGGCCCCCTCGGCCTGATCGAGAACGCCGCCGTCGTCCTCGACGGCGAAACCGTCGCCTGGACCGGCCCCGCCGCCGACGCGCCCGCCGCCGACGAGTCGTACGACGCGGACGGCCGGGCCGTGATCCCCGGGTTCGTCGACTCCCACTCGCACCTGGTCTTCGCCGGTGACCGCACCCAGGAGTTCAACGCCCGCATGTCCGGCCGCGCCTACTCCGCGGGCGGCATCCGGACCACCGTCGCCGCCACCCGCGCCGCCACGGATGCCGAGCTCGAAGCCAACCTCGTCCGCTACCTGGACGAGGCCCTCCGGCAGGGCACCACGACCTTCGAGACCAAGTCCGGATACGGGCTGACCACGCACGACGAGGAGCGGGCCCTCCGGATCGCCGCCCGGCACACCGAGGAGGTCACCTACCTCGGCGCGCACGTCGTGTCGCCGGACCACGCCGACGACCCGGCGGCCTACGTCGCGCTCGTCACCGGCGAGATGCTCGATGCCTGCGCGCCCCATGCCCGCTGGGTCGACGTCTTCTGCGAGAAGGGCGCCTTCGACGGGGACCAGGCGCGCGAGATCCTCACCGCCGGCATGGCGAAGGGGCTCATGCCGCGCGTCCACGCCAACCAGCTCACCTATGGCCCCGGTATCCAGCTCGCCGTCGAACTGGACGCGGCATCCGCCGACCACTGCACCCACCTCACGCAGGAGGACGTCGACGCCCTCGCGAGCGGCAACACGGTCGCGACCCTGCTCCCCGGCGCCGAGTTCTCCACCCGCGCCCAGTGGCCCGACGCCCGCCGCCTCCTCGACGCGGGTGTGACCGTCGCGCTCTCCACGGACTGCAACCCGGGCTCGTCCTTCACCTCCTCCGTACTGTTCTGCATCGCGCTGGCGGTACGCGACATGGGGATGACCCCGGACGAGGCCCTCTGGTCCGCCACGGCCGGCGGTGCGGCGGCCCTCCGCCGCACCGACATCGGCCGCCTCACCCAGGGTGCCCGTGCCGACCTCGCGCTCCTCGACGCCCCGTCGCACGTCCACCTCGCGTACCGCCCGGGGGTCCCGCTGGTCACGAAGGTGTGGCGGCGGGGGATCACGGTGGCCTAGGTTCCCGGCAAAGCCCCGCAGAACACCTCTGACAACGCGACGGCGCCCTTTCTCCGGTGCTTCCGGGGAAGGGCGCCGCGGTGTGTTCGCCTCCGCGTTCTACGAGTGGTCGAGGATCACGCGCTCAGTCTCGGTGTAGTCGATGCGCGTCTCGGTTCCGGTCGTGTGTGGGTAGCGGACGAAGGCCGAGCCCTCGCCGGAGTTCGGGCCGCCAGGGGCGTTGGACAGCTGGTCCTTGGGCGAACCGCCGCGGACGATCAGGGTGTCGCCCTGCGGCGGTGCGGCCGTGGCCGGGGGACCCGAGTTGACGGACAGCAGGGCGCTGATCGTGTCCATGGCGGTGATGTCCACCGTGTCCCGGCCGCCGCGCGCGCTGACGCCGATCCGCTCGGCCTGCCCGGTGGTGATCTCCAGGCCCAGCAGGCCCTGGACCCGGAGCAGGGTCAGCAGGTCCACGGTGCCGAAGACCGAGTCGGCCCCGGTGGTGCCGACGATGGTGACCTCGTCGTCGCCGCCGTCGGGGGTGACCGACACGTCGCCCGTGACTCCGGTGAAGTTGATCACCTGCGCGGAGTCGGCCCGGGTCAGCCGCCCGCTGTCGGCGCTGGTCGGGGTGAACGTCAGCGACTCGTCGCCCGCGCCGCCCTGGATGGCGACCTCGTGGCCGGCCGCGTCGAGGTTCACCACGGGGATACCGCGGATGCCGACGAAGCCGCCGGGGATGCCCGGGTAGCCGGTCACGGTGTTCTGGTCGACGTCGACGACCAGGTCGGCCGTGGCGCCCGTGAGCGTGAGCGACTGGTTGGCGATGGTCGCCGCGAGGGACGGTGACGGGGCGCTCACGTTGCCCGCGAGGTCTTCGAGCCGCACGGCGAAGTCGTACGTTCCGTCGTCGAGCGGATCGCTGACGACCTCGTACTCACCGGCCGAGGTGACGGTGTCCTTCCCGACCACGGTGGGCCCGGTGGCGGACGGCGGGTCGGCCGTCAGCCGCACCAGTGCGTTCGGCTCGACCGGCGAGCCCTGGAAGGCGGGCTCGGTGATGGTCGTGATGTTGTCGATGCTGTTGCCGCCGGTGTCGCTGGACGACAGCAGGTCGGGGGCGGCGGCCGGGGCGGCCGGGGCGGCCGTGTCGAGTGTGATCGCCAGCCGGTGGGCGCTCTCCGGGCCCGAGCCGACGACGTGGGCGGTGCCGGGGACGGCCGGGTCGTCGGACGGGTCGACAATGATCACCTCGGCGGTGATCAGGTTCTCCCCCTCCGTCAGGACGGGGTCCAGGTCGATTTCGTACAGCCCCGGCTTGGTGACCGGGCCCACGGGCTGTGCGAAGCCGACGCGCAAGCCGTCGCGTTCCACGGCCACCTTGAAGCCGGGGGCGTCGTCCACGAGGGTGGACGTGCCGTTCTCCGGCGACAGCGGAATGTTCGCGGCCCGCAGGTCCGCGTCGTCGACCCGGAGCAAGAGCTCCGGCCCGGTGATCCTGGTGACGTCGTCATTGTCGAACCGGCCCGAGTCGGACTCGCGCTTGAGGTCGAGGCCGAAGGGCTCGGGGGCCTCGCGGTTGACGACGGTCAGGTCGTAGGTCGCCTGCGGCGGGTCGGTCGGCGATGCGTCACCCGGCTCGGTCGGGTCGGTGATGCCGCTGTCGCTGACAACGATGAAGTACGGCTCGTCCTTGACGACCGGGATCGCGAGCCCGCTGGTCGAGCTGCCTGGCCTGATCGTCCCGACCGCGCCGGTGGAGACCTTGTTGCCGAACTTGTCGTACGCGCGGACCTGGAGCCCGGAGATCACCTCGTTGAAGGCGATGCCCGCGGTCAGGTGCCCGGTGTGGCGGGGCACGACCCGGAAGAAGTCGACGTCGGTCGCGCTGTGCAGGCTGAGCCGGCCCTGGTTGAACCGGTCGTCCGAGCCGAGCGCGGCGGCGACGGCCGTGTCGATGGACTCGTTCGGTTCGAACGTGTCGGGAAAGGCTCCGAGCACCGAGAACGTGTCGTAGTACGTGGTCTGGTTCCCGGCGGCCGGGTTGCCGCCCGCCGGCGGGGTGGCGTTGCCGGTCCAGGTCGCGTAGCCGATCCCGTCGACTGTCCACACGCCGTTGTACTCGCCGATGCGCAGGGTCTGTTCGGGGTCGGCCGGCCGGTCGGTGCAGGTCGGCCCGAAGCGGCACCGGGCGTTCAGATCGGGGTCGAACGGGGCGTCGCTGATCCTGAAGTCCTGCGACCAGGTCACTCCGCCGTCCCGGCTCGCCGTGCCGTAGAGCTCGAGCAGGAAATTGTCGTTCCCGTTCGGCCCGGTGCCGCCGTTTGTGTCGCCGCTGCGGGTGTCGTACCAGTGGACGACGATGTTCCCGTCCTGGTCGATGTGCGCGGTGGGCATCACCGCGAGGGTCTGGCCCGGCCCGTGGTCGACCCTGGTGGGCGTGCCGAAGGAGACGCCGTTGTCCGTGGAGCGAGCGATGCGGACGTCACCGTCGTCGCCGTTGCCGAAGTTGTCGTTGGGGTCGTCGTTGGCGACGACGTAGACGTCGCCGGGCCGGGCCGGGTCCGGCAGCACCCAGGGCTGCATCGATCCCTGGAGCCAGAAGTCGGTCCCTGGGATCTCACCGCCCGAGTTGTCCTGCACGTTGCAGGAGACACTCGCCTGTCCGAGCCCGAACGGCGGGGGCATGGTCCTCTGCGGGACGGTGCCGGCCGCGAAATCGGCCCCGCCGGAGCCGTCGCGGAGGAGCTCTACGGTGCCCGCCCCGGGCGCTCCGTCCGTCCCCTCGACGCAGATGTTGGCGTGATAGGCGACGTAGAGATCGCCGTTCGGACCGACGGCCGCGTGGGAGGGCCAGGAGTCCCCGTCTCCGGCCGTGGAGAGGACTTGCGGGGTCGACCAGGTGACTCCGCCGTTCTCGGAGCGCGAGAACTGGATCTGCCACGGGACGCCGAGGTCCGACCAGACGACGTACAGGTTGTCCCGGTAGGGGCTGGTGGGGTTGGCGTCGGCCACCAGCCACTGCTTGTCCTGGTTGTTCGGGCTGTTCGCGCTCACCTGGACGGGGGTGAAGGTCTGGTTCCCCGTCGTCGTCAGGTCGTTGATCCGGCCGACCCCCACTCCGAAGCGGTTGGGGGTGGTGTTGAAGCTGGACGAGAGATGGGTGACGAACAGGCGCCCCTGCGAGTCGAAGGCGAGGGACGGGTCGCCGGAGCACGGGAGGGTCGACGTCCGCGTGATCGGGAAGCCGTCCTTGCCGAAGTTGTTGTCGATGCGGACCGTGCATCCCCGCATGACGGCGACCTGCGAGGGCCTCCGGGGATTGGCCGTGGCGTTGTGCGGCTCGAAGCCGGTTTCGAGTGCTTGGTCCTGACCTGCCCACGCGGGGGCGGGTCCGGCGACGACAAGCGCCTGCAGTACGAGGAGAATGCTGCTGACAATGGTGAGGGCACGCCGTTGCCTGCGGTTGTTCAGCATGCGCCCCCCTCTCTGGCTGTGCTCATCCCTCTCCTTCCGGTCCAGCGACCGGCGCGAATGTGCTGTTCGCCCGCAGACGATGGCACCGAGGCGACCCTCCCCAGGACGTCCTCGGGATCGGGTCACCCGGAATTCACCAAGATCACCGGCAGAAGCACCCGTCCGGAGCAGACGCCCGGCGGAACGGGAGCCGGAAAAACGGGTTGCGCGGGCATGAGAGCGTGAACGGATGAAGACCATCGGCCTGATCGGCGGCATGAGCTGGGAGTCCAGCGCCGAGTACTACCGCCTCCTCAACGTGCTCGTACGCGAGCAGGCCGGGGGCCTGCACTCCGCCAAGTGCGTATTGCACTCGGTCGACTTTGCGGAGATCGAACAGCTACAGGTCGCGGGTGAGTGGGAGAAGGCCGGGGAGATCCTCGCCGGGGCCGCCCGCGGACTGGCGGCCGCCGGTGCGGACTTCCTGCTCATCTGCACCAACACGATGCACAAGGTCGCCGACCAGGTCGCCGCCGCCGTCCCCGTACCGCTGCTGCACCTGGGTGATGCCACGGCAGAGGCCGTGAAGGCTGCCGGTGCCGCAAAGGTGGGCCTGCTCGGCACCGCCTTCACCATGGAGCAGGACTTCTACCGTGACCGGCTCGCCGGGCACGGCCTGGATGTGCTCGTGCCGGAGGCCGACGGACGGGCCGAGGTGCACCGGGTGATCTACGAGGAACTGTGCCTGGGGGTCGTGCGGGAGGAGTCGCGGCGCGCCTACCAGCGTGTCATCGGCGAGCTGGTGGAGCGCGGCGCCGAGGGTGTCATCCTCGGCTGCACCGAGATCGAGCTGCTGATCCGGCCGGAGGACAGCCCCGTTCCGGTCTTTCCGACGACCCGGCTGCACGCGGAGGCGGCGGTACGGGCCGCGTTGCGGCCCTGACCCGGCTCGGGCGGCCGGCTTGCCCGGAGGAAAGCCCGGGCAGAGGATCGGCCGTATGAGACGCGTCCATGACGATGAACGGCTGGTCGATGTCTATGAGGGCGGCAACGAGATGCCGGAGGCGTCTCTTCGCGCCTGGGCCGAGCTGATCGGGTCCTTCACCGACCGCCCGGCGCCCGCGGTCGTGGAGATCGGATCGGGAACGGGCATGTTCTGCTCCGCTCTGGCCCGCTGGCTCGACGCGTCGGTCGTGGTCGGCGTCGACCCCTCCGTGCCCATGCTCGCCGAGGCCCGGCGCTGCAACGCCCACCCCGCGGTCCACTACGTCGTGGGCACCGCCGAAGCCGTGCCCATGCACGCCGACCGGTTCGACCTGGCCCTGCTGTCACGCGTGATCCACCATCTGCCCGACAGGGTCCGGGCGGCGCGCGAACTGGCCCGGATTCTGCGACCGGGCGGTGTGGCCGTCATCCGGACCACGTTCCGGGAGCGCCTGGACGCGCTCGTCTACGACTACTGGCCACGACTCCGTGAGGTGGACACGCAGCGGTTTCCGTCCCGTTCGGATGTGCTCGCCGACTTCGCCGCCGCCGGCTTCGCGGTTCACGAGGTCACGTCCTTCGCCCAGCCGGTCACAGGAAGCCTGCGTGAGTACCACGCCCGGATGGTGTCCCGGCCCCAGTCGAAGTTCACCCACCTCACCGCCGCGGAGTTCCGCGACGGACTGCGTTGTCTGGAGGCCGACGCCGAGGCCGAGCGGCTCACGCATCCCGCCCCTGTCGCCGAACGCTACGACCTCGCCGTGCTGCACCTCCCCTAGGGCCTGCCCTAGTGCCCCTCCCGGCAAGCTTTGCCCTGTCGCGCCGCCCGGCACGCACCCTCGCTGCGTTGGCCAAAAGCCCTGGTAGCTCCGCTACAAGGACTTCCGGCCGCCTTGCGATGGCACGCACCGGACGACGCTCCTTGACGGGCAAACATTGCCGGTCGCGGCACTAGAGGTGATGTGAGGTTCGCCTCGGACGCGTCCCATTCGCCCCACCTTTCACGGAGCTTCGCATGGCTTCACCGTTTGGTCACAGCTTGACCTTCGCTCCCTATCCCGGGGGGATTTCGGCCGGTACCGTCCTGTCCGGGGAAGCTCAAGGGGGAAGACCGGGGGGTCGAGTTGAGCGGTGTGCACATTCGTGTCGTGAAGCCCGGGGAGCTGGACGAGGGGGAGACCGAGTCCTGGCGCGAACTGCGCGCCAAGTCCGGAGCCCCCGCCAATCCGTTCATGGAGCCCGAGTTCACCCTGGCCGTCGCGCGGGTACGGCCCGGGGCCAGGATCGCGGTCATCGAGGACGACGGGCTCCCGGCCGGGTTCTTCCCGTACGAGAAGGGGCCCTTCGGGCACGGCCGGGCCATCGGGCTCGGTGTGTCCGACTGCCAGGGCGCGGTGCTGCGGCCCGGACTGCGGCTCGGGGCGCGCGAGCTGCTCCGCGCCTGCGCGCTGTCCGCCTGGGAGTTCGACAACCTGGAGGCGGGGCAGAGCCTCTTCGTGCCCGACAGCGTCGAGGAGTTCGGCTCGCCCGTCATCGACGTCGGCGAGGGGTACGCGGCCTACGAGGAGCGGCTGCGCGCCCAGTCGCCCAAGTTCCACAGGACCACGACCGCCAAGGAGCGCAAGCTCGGGCGGCAGACGGGGGAGACGCGGTTCGTCTTCGACGAGCGCGATCCCGCCGCGCTGCGGACGCTCATGGAGTGGAAGTCCGCGCAGTACCGCAGGACGGGCCGCCGCGACCGCTTCGCACAGGAGTGGATCAGCACGCTCGTGCGGCGCCTGCACGAGACCCGTACGCCCGGCTGCTCCGGAGTCCTCTCCGTGCTGTACGCCGCGGACCGGCCCGTCGCCGCGCACTTCGGGCTGCGTTCGCGCACGGTGCTGTCGTGCTGGTTCCCGTCGTACGACACCGAGTTCGCGAAGTACTCGCCGGGGCTGATCCTGCATCTGCGGATGGCCGAGGCCGCCGCGACCGAAGGCATCGGCATGCTCGACCTCGGCCGCGGCGCCGCCGAGTACAAGGACGCACTCAAGACCGGTGAACTCCGCGTCCACGAAGGCTCCTCGACCCGGCCGGGGGCGCGGGCGGCGCTCTACCGGCTGAGCCGAGAGCCCACCCGCCGCGCCCACAGCTACGTACGGAACCGGCCACGCCTCGCCGGATACGCGCAGAGGGCGCTCAACCGGGTCGGCCGGCTGCGGGGCAACTGACCTGGCAGCCGACCCGGTAGCCGACCCGGCGATCGGCCGGGTTTCGGCCGGTCGGGCAATCGGCCCGGTAACCGACCGGGAAATCGGCCGGGTCGCTGAACGGCCCACACCGCTTGGGGGGACGCACATGTTCCAGGTCGCCGAACTCGACCTCGACACGCTCGACGACAGACCGGGCGGCGCGGGCGTGCTCGCGCTGCGCCCCGGCCCCGGTGGGCCGCCCGTCACCACCGGCGAGGTGTTCGTCCTCGTACGCCTCCGCGGCCGCCCGGTCGCCACCCTGACCGGCACCGTCCCCGAAGGCGCCGACCCGGCCGGGGTGCTCGCCGCGCTCGCCCGGGAGCGCCTCGCCGGGACACGGGCCCCGGCGCCGGAGCTCCTCGGTGATCTGCCCCGTACGAGCGTCGTCGTCGGCACCCGTGAACGCGCCGGCCGGCTCGCCCGCGCCCTCGACTCGCTCCTCGCCCAGGACCACACCGACTTCGAGATCGTCGTCGTCGACAACGCGCCGGTCACCGACGCCACCCGCGACCTGGTCGAGCACAAGTACGGCGATCGGGTCCGCTATGTGTGCGAACCCGTGCCGGGACTGGCCGCCGCGCACAACCGCGGAGTCGCCGCCGCCGACGGGACGGTGATCGCCTTCACCGACGACGATGTCGTCGCCGACCCGCACTGGCTCACCGCGCTCGCCGCGCCGTTCGCCGACGACCCCAGGATCGGCTGCGTGACCGGGCTGATCGTTCCGGCGCGGCTGACCACGCCCGCGCAGATCCTTCTCGAAAGCCACGGCGGCTTCGCCAAGGGCTTCGCACCCCGCACCTACGACCCGGCGCGCCCACCCGCCGACGAGCCGCTGTTCCCGTTCACGGCAGGGCGCTTCGGGTCCGGCGCCAACATGGCCTTCCGTACCCGGGCCCTCAGAGCCGTCGGTGGGTTCGACCCGGCCACCGGCACCGGCACCCCCGCACGCGGCGGCGACGACCTGTACGCGTTCGCACGGATCCTGGCCGACGGCCACCGGCTGCGGTACACACCGGACGCGCTGATCTGGCACCACCACCGGGAGACCCCGCAGGACCTGCGGAACCAGGCGTACGGATACGGCGCCGGGCTGACCGCGTATCTCACCGCGCTCGTCGCACGCCGCCCCGCGCTGCTCCCGGCCCTGCTCGCCCGGGTGCCGCGCGGCCTCGCCCACGCCCGGGCGATGACCGCCCACCGGGACGCGGACCACCGCACGGATGTTCCCGGGCAGCACGGCACCCACAGCCACCCCTGGCCGCGGAGCCTCTCCCGGCTGGAGCGGCGCGGGATGCTGTACGGCCCGATCGGGTATGCGAGGGCCCGTCGTCGGGTACGCGGACTCCCGTCCCCCTGGGGCACCCGGGGGGAGCGATGAGAGGCGGTGGGCCCATGCCCCGGACAGCCCCGCGCATTCCCGTGCTGCTCTACCACGCCGTGATGGACGATCCACCCGACTGGATCGCCGAATTCACCGTCAGCCCCGAGGAGTTCGGCCTGCAGCTCGACGCGATCGTCGCCAGCGGCCGCACCCCGATCCGTATCAGCGCCCTCTCCGACCATCTCGCCGGCCGTGGCGGGCCCCTGCCGCCCCGGCCCGTCGTCCTCACCTTCGACGACGGCTTCGCCGATCTGCCGGGTCCCACCGCCGAGGCGCTCGCCTCCCGCGAGCTGCCCGCCACGGCGTACCTGACCACCGGCGCGATCACTCCCGGCCTGCACAGTCTGCTGCCGCCCGCCCCGATGATGACCCTCGCGCAGGCACCCCAGCTGGAGCAGTACGGCATCGAGGTCGGCGGGCACACGGTGACCCACCCTCAGCTGGACACGCTCGGCGCGCGGCGGCTGCGCCACGAACTGCGGCACTCCAAGGCCGTCCTGGAGGACACCCTCGGTCACGACGTGCGGCACCTCGCCTATCCGCACGGCTACAACAGCGGCGCCGTGCGCCGCGCCGCGCGCGCCGCCGGCTACGAGTCCGCCGTCGCCGTACGCCACGCACTGAGCTCGGAGACGGACGAGGCGTACCGCATCGCCCGGCTCATCCTGCGCCGCAGCCATACGGTCGCCGACATCGAGGCGTGGATGGAGGGCACGGGCGCGCGGGTCGCACCGTACCCGGACTCGCTGCCGACGATGGGCTGGCGGTTCTACCGAAGGGCGCGGGCGGCCGTGAAGGGCCCGGAATTCGCCGGGTGAAGATGTACGAGAGTCACCCAAAACCGAACCAGATTCATATACTTCGCTGAAAGGGACAGCGGCGTGACGGCCGCGACCACATCCGTGGGGGGAGCCGCACTGTGCAGCAACGTGTGCCCACACCGGTCACCGGGAGCAGTGCGCTGCCGCCCGCGAAGCGGACCGAGGACCGTGAACCGCCGGCCGACGCCGCCACCCGGCTCCCGCGCAGGCGCCGCGCCCTGCCCGATCTCACGTGGCTGCCGCTGCTCGTCGGCATCGGCCTGTGGACGTACGCCCTGCCGCGCATCGGGTTCCGCACCATGGGCGACTACGGACTCCTCGACGCCCTGCCGGCCGCCTTCTACGCCTCGCTCCTGGTCCTGACCGGTGGCTTCCTGATCAGTCTGCGGCGCGCCGGTACCGCGCCCTGGTGGCCGGCCGCCTACTGCGTGGGGCTGCTGTTCGCCCTCAAGGCACCGCCCGCCGTGCTGTACGACTCGGTGCGCTACCCCTGGGCCTCGAAGCACGACGCCGTGATCACCATGCTCCTCGCCAACGGGGAACTGCGGCCGAACGCCGCACTGTCCGGCAACATGTCGGCGTACGACCAGTGGCCCGGCTTCTTCAGCCTCAACGCCGCCCTCGTCCGCACGTTCGGAGTCGAGAGCGCCGCCGCGTACCTCAACTGGGCGCCGATCGTGCTCGGTCTGCTGCTCATGCCGGTGCTGATCCTGATCTACCGGACCTTCACCGAGGACTGGCGGCTGGTGTGGACCGCCGTCTGGATCTTCCAGCTCGCCAACTGGGTCGGCCAGGACTATCTGGCACCGCAGGGCTTCGCGTACATCCTTCATCTGACCGTACTGGCCGTGGTGCTGCGCCATTTCGTGCTGCCCGGCTCGGCCGGCAAGCTGCGCGAACGCACCTGCCTCGACCCGGCGGCGACCACCGTGCCGCCGCCCACCGGGCTGCGCCAGCGCGCCGTCTGCGTGCTGATCCTCGCCCCGCTGATCGCCGCGATCAACGCCTCGCACCAGCTCACGCCGGTCATGCTGTGTGCCTCGCTGTTCGCGCTCGCCCTCACGCGCCGCTACCGCAACTTCGGGCTCCTGGGTGTCGCCGGACTGCTGATGCTGATCTGGGACCTGACCATGGGGCGGCCGCTGTTCGTCGAGACGCTCAGCACCCTGCGCGAGTCGCTCGGTGAGCTGACCCGGAACTCCCGCGCCGGGTACGCCGGTCAGCTCACCGGACCCGGGCCCGAACTCGCGGGCCGCGCCAATGTGCTGATGGTGCTCGCGGTCGCCGCGCTCGCCGCTGTCGCCGTGGTCGCGCGCCGCCGTCTCACCCGCAGCGCACTGCCACTGCTGCTGGTGTCGGTGGCGCCGCTTCCGCTGTTCGTCGTCAACGACTACGGCGGCGAAATGCTCTTCCGCGTCTATCTGTTCGGGCTGCCCGGTGCGGCCTTCTTCGCCGCCGCCGCGCTGGTGCCCGCCGCCGGCGCCGTCCGGGGCGCGTCGGCCCGGGCGAGAACCGTGCGCCGGCGGATCGCCGCCGTAGCACTGCCCATGTCCCTGATCGCGCTGGTGGCCGGGTTCCTGCCGTCGTACTACGGCAAGGAGAGGATGAACTACACCCCGCCCGCCGAGACCGCGATGGTCACCCGGGCCATCGACGGGGCCCCGGACGGCACGCTCATCCTCGCCGCCACCGGGTCCTTCCCGCAGTCCCTGCACCGCTACGACGAGCTGGAGCACTGGTTCTTCGCCGAGCAGGAGCTCCCCGAGAACCAGAAGATGCTCGCCGACCCGGCCGGATATCTGGCCGAGGGCATCCCACCGGGCTCGACGGCGTACGTCATCCTCACCCGCACTCAGGACCTCTACACGGCGGGTGAGGGCCTGCTGCCGTCCGGCGGCTTCGACACGCTGCGCACCAAACTGTCCGCATCACCGCTCTTCACCGTCGTCGAGGAGCATCCTTACGGCGTTGTACTCGAGTACCGATCGCGAGGCGTCACCACATGAACATGCCCGTGAACATGACCGTGACCATGAACCGGACACAGCTCAGAGTGGGTGTCGCGGCCTCCGGATGGGTGGCGCTCGCGGCGACCCTGCTGCCCGGCGGCTCACCCCTGCGCTGGATACCGGTACTCCTCTTCGTCTCCTTCGGCCCGGGCCTCGCTCTGCTCTATCCACAGCCGGGCGGACTGCGGCCCGCCGCGCGCCTGGAGGCGTTCGCACTGGCCGCGCCCATCAGCCTCTCCCTCGGGGTACTCACCGCCACCTCGCTGTTCCTCGTCGAGGCCTTCTCGGCGATCGCGTTCCTGGTGCCGCTCGCCGCGTTCGCCACGGTCGTCTCCGCACTGCCGGGACTGCCGCTGCCCGCCGCCACCCGCGGCGCCGCACAGGGCACGCGTGCTTCCTCCGGCGCAGAACGTGCCCGGACAGGCCCTGAACCCGGCGGCGGTGGCTGATGGGTGGACGCCACTCAGAGCCCTACCGCCGCGGCTACGCCGCCATCGTCCTCGTCGCGGTCGCCGCCGTTCTCGCCGGACTCGGGATCTGGGCCACCGCCGACGACGGAACGGCGGACGAGGGCTTACCCAGGAACGCCGTCTCGGGGGAGGCGATCACCGGTCCGTGCGCTCCCGACGCCAAGCTGGCCCCACGCTGCGGCGCCTGGTGGGGTGCGTACATCCCGTACGACAGGACCGGATCGCTCACCGCACCGGTACGCGCGTTCGAGAAGAAGATCGGGCGCAGGCTCGACCTCGTGTACACGTACCACGACATGTCGGGGAACGAGCTCGACGGACAGCTGCTCACCCCCGACGAGCAGGAGCTGGGCAGGGACCGGATGCTCATGCTCGCCTGGGAGTCGACGGTGTGGAAGGAACCGCACCACGAGAACTACACCGAGACCCAGCTCGGCTGGAAGAACATCGCGTCCGGCACGTACGACTCCGAGATCATCGACCCGCAGATCCGTCGCATCAAGGCGTACGGGAAGCGGGTCTTCCTCTCCTTCGACCAGGAGGTCGACGCCCGGATCAAGGAGGGCGCGGGAAGCCCCGAGGAGTACGTCGCCGCCTACCGCCATCTCCGGGACCGCTTCGAGAAGCTCGGCGCCCACAACGTCGTATGGGTGTGGACGGTCTCCGGATACCTGGGCAGCGCCGATCTGATGAAGCAGCTGTATCCCGGCGACGACTACGTCGACTGGCTCGCCATGGACCAGTACAACTACTTCACCTGCCACAACACCACGGACTGGAAGGACTTCGACCGCAGCCAGCGGCCCACCTACGACTGGCTCATCGCGAACATCTCCGACAAGAAGCCGCTGATGCTGGCCGAGTTCGCGACCGTTCCCGATCCGGCCGACCCGGACCGCCAGCGCGACTGGTACACCGCCATCCCTCAGGTCGCCAGGACCCTGCCGAAGGTGAAGGCGATGGTGCACTGGAACCGTGCGGTGCCGGGCGCGGGCTGCGATCTGACGGTCAACGACGGTCCAGGCCTGGAGGGTTACCGCCGGGCAGGCCAGGACGCCTACTTCAACCAGCGCGTACCCTCCTTTTGAGGCTCGGTTCTCCCCCTGGCCTTCGGCCGGGGGGACCCCCACCGGGGCGCTCTAGCGTGCGTCGACGGTCGATCGTGCTCGGTCCTTCGCGCGGCGGTAGCCGCATGTTCAATACAGCCCTCAGGACCTCTGCGCGTTCTCCCTTTCACTGTGTTCGCTGAGCAGCCTCCGGCTGCGGGCCGCGCGCCCCTTCGGCTCACTCGCCCGGGCGTAGGCCACCGCCGCGACCGCCGCCGCGAAGAAGCCGGTGAGCACGGGCAGCGCGGCCGCGGCGAACGCGGCCTGGGCCGCCCAGCCCGCCACCGCCAGCACCCACACCGCGCCCGCCGTGACCCGGCCGGGCGCGCCGAGGGCGTGCAGCGCGGTGGCGGCCAGGCCCAGGCAGAGCAGCTGCAGCACGATCGGCAGGACCGCGAGGATGCCGGCGGTGCTGTCCAGCCCCGCCGCGCCGGCGAGAAGGTCCGCGAGCGCCGTGTGTCCGGGCCCGGCGGCGGGGTGCGGCCTGATCCCCAGCAGCAGCGGCGCGGTGTGCAGCGCGGCGACGGTGGTCAGCAACCCGGCGGCGAGCAGTACGGGGCGCAGCCGGTGCAGCGACACCGCCGCGCTGCACAAGACGATCAGCAGCACGCCGGCGGTGACCGTGACCGGGGGCAGGGCGCGAAGCAGCTCGGTGCCGGACAGCCGCCCGGCGGTGACGTCCTCGGCCCGGGACAGCGGGATCCAGAACAGTCCGGCGGCGAGGCCGAGCAGCAGCCACAGCCAGGTGGTCAGCCAGGACTCGTCCTCGCGTCCGGACGCCTGCTGGGGGACGTACACGGGGATCCCGAAGGCGGGGGTCGCCGTCTCGTGCACACCCCGCAGATACACGGTCTCGCGCGTCCAGTCGGAGTCTTGCCGTGCGTCCGCCGCCCGCCGCTCGGCCGCCTTGCGGGCCCAGGTCGTGCCGTACTTCTCGGCGCCGGTCCGGCGCCGTCGCAGCAGCCGGGCGGCCCGGGACGGCCTCGGTTCGCGCCCCATCAGCGCCGCCCGTACGCCCGGTGCCGAGGCGACGGCCGTCAGCGACATGGAGAGCAGCATGGCGAGACCCGCACCGGAGATCCCGGCCGGGCCGAGCAGCACCGCCGCGCTGCCCAGCACCAGCGTGCACATCGCGCCCTGGAGCACGGCGAGCACGCCCGTACGCCCCTGGACGCGCAGCACTCCGATGTACAGCTCGACCACGACGCGGGGCAGCGCTGCGGCGGCCAGCAGCCGCAGCACCGTCGTGCCGTGCTCGGCGTAGTCCGGGCCGAACGGGGCGAGGATCTGCGGGGCGAGGACGACGAGGACGACGACGACCGGAACGAGCAGCACCGTCATCCGCCGCAGCGCCCCGCGCACCCCGTCGGCGAGGCTGTCCGGGCTGTGCGAGGCGTGTGCGGTGAGGGAGGAGGCCATGTTGATGGCCATGAACTCCATCGTGCCGCCGACGGTGTAGGCGATGTAGAAGAAGCCGTTGTGCGCGGCGTCGAAGCGGACGGCGACCATCACCGGCAACAGATTGATCATCGCCAGGGAGAACAGCGCCCCGACGGAGTCCCCGGCGAGGAACCGTCCGATGTCCCGCATCCGCGGCGGCTCGCGGTCGCGGTCGGCAGCGGCCTGCCGGGGAATGAGCCGGCGGAAGACCAGCCAGCCGAGGGGCAGCACGGACAGGCCGATCGCCGCCGCCCACGACACGAAGACGCCGAGCACCGGCATGGCGGTGGCGAACGCGGCGAGCAGCAGCAGCTTGCCGATGGAGAACACGGCGTTGCCCACCGGCACCCACACCGCCTTGCGCAGCCCGGTCAGCACCCCGTCCTGCAGCGTCAGCAGCGCCCACGCGACGCACGATGCGGTGAACACGAGCCCGGCGGTGAAGCCGCGCAGCGGGGCGTACGAGGGCCCCCAGAGGTCCAGCGTGACCAGGAACGCGGCACAGGCGACGCACACCACGAGCGAACTCACCGCGTACGCCCGCCACACCAGCGGTCCGGTGGCCCGCCCGGCCCGCGGTACGTACCGCACCACCGCGCCGATCATCGTGGTCGCGGTGACCGACGCGAGCAGCCGCATCGCCGCGATCGCCGCCGAGCCCTGTCCGACGGCCTCCTCCGTGTAGTACCGCGCGGCCACCAGCCAGAACCCCAGCCCCAGCGCGGCCGAGACCCCCGTGGACAGCATCAGCGCATAGGCGTTGCGGAACATCGAGTCCCCGCCGGCCGCTTCGGCGGCGACCGCGGCCGGTGCGGCCGGGGCCTCCCCGGCCGCGTCAGGTCCGCGCAGTCGGGTCGTATCAGCCACCGGTCCCGCCCCGGGGCGGGACGTCGGCCGGGCGTACGCCCGACTCCCGCAGTACGGCGATGATGCGCTCCGCCTTCAGCGGATCCGCCGGGAGGGCGTGGCGGGCGAACCAGCGGGCCGGTTCGGGGGACGGGGACAGGTCCGTGAAGAGCTCGCCGGCATAGTCGTCGAGCGGCGGATCGTAGAGGTAGCCCGTGGTGATGCGGTGCCGGGCGAGCGCGGCGATCGCGGCGTCGCGGTCGGCGACCAGCAGCGGGACGCGGAACAGCGGTTGTACTCCGCCGGGTCCGGGTCCGGGTGCGCCCCACGGGGTCGCCAACAGCCGCCGCGTGCCGACGAGATGTGCGTCGAGACGCTCGTCGAGCCGGTCCAGCAGCCGGGCCGTGCGTCTGTGCCGCAGCCGTCCCGCGGTGACGCGGTAGTCGTGCATGTCGACCCGTACCCAGGAGTGGAAGGGGGCGAGCGCGGGCGCCGCCGACACCGCCTGCTTCAGTTCGCCCGCCCGCAACGGCATCCGGATCTCCTCGCGCTCCTCCATGCCGAGCAGCCGCATCACCGCCCGTGCCGCCCGCACGAGCCGCAGTCCGCGCACGCCCGCCTCCGCGTACGGCCGTACGGCGTAGGCGAGTTCGGAGAGCAGCCGGGACGGTACGAGGAGGTCGTCGCGGGCCTCCTCCAGAGCGCCGCGCAACGACGGGTCGGCGAGGGCCAGAAAGCCCCCGGTCTTCGCCGCCGTGTGCTTGGAGAGGCTGAAGACCGACGCGTCACCGTACGAACCGACCGGGCGCCCGCCCACCCGCGACCCGATCGCGTGCGCCGCGTCCTCCAGCAGCGGTATGCCCGACGCGTCGCAGCGGGCCCGCAGTTCGGGCGCCGGGTCGGGATTTCCGTACAGATTGGTGGTGATGACCGCGGCCAGCCCGCCCCACACCGGGTCGGGGACGGCCGCGACGTCGATGGAGCCGTCGCGCGGGTCCAGCGGCGCCTGGACGGGCCGGAGTCCGGCGGCGAGCACCACGAAGAAGATGACGTCGTCGTTGACGGGCGACATCAGCACCCGCCCACCGGGCCGGCACCAGTGGCGCAGTGCCACGTACAGCCCGAGACGGCACGACGGTACGTAGAGACATTCCCTGCCGAGGCGGTCGCGCATCCGCGCTTCCCATGTCCCCAGCGGCTCCCCAACAGCCATATCGTCCCCCCTGAGCCCCGGGCTCAATGTGGCCCATACCGGACCGCACCGTCAATAAGGCGGAAGGGCCCGTCCCTTGACGGAACGGACCCTTCGGGCGGGGACGGTCACGACGGTCACTCCTCGACCGTGAGTCCCTTCCTGAGCCTGTTCAGGGTGCGGGAGAGCAGGCGCGACACATGCATCTGCGAGATGCCGAGCTCGTCGCCGATCTCCGACTGGGTCATGCCGGCGACGAAACGGAGGGAGAGGATCTGGCGGTCGCGCGGCGGCAGCGAGGCGATGAGGGGCTTCAGCGACTCGATGTACTCGATGCCTTCGAGGCCATGGTCCTCGTACCCGATGCGGTCCGCGAGGGCGCCCTCGGTCTCGTCCTCCTCCGGCTGGGCGTCCAGCGAGCTCGCGGTGTACGCGTTGCTCGCCGCCATGCCCTCGACGACCTCGTCGTTGCTGAGGCCGAGCCGCTCGGCGAGCTCGCCGACGGTGGGTGAGCGGTCGAGCTGCTGGGCGAGTTCGTCGCCGGCCTTGGCGAGATCGAGGCGGAGCTCCTGCAACCGCCGCGGCACGCGCACGGACCAGGACGTGTCGCGGAAGAAGCGCTTGATCTCGCCGACGATGGTCGGCATCGCGAAGGTCGGGAACTCGACGCCCCTGCTGAGCTCGAAGCGGTCGATGGCCTTGATGAGGCCGATCGTGCCCACCTGGATGATGTCCTCCATCGGCTCGCTGCGGGAGCGGAACCGGGAGGCGGCGAACTTGACCAGGGCGAGGTTGAGTTCGACCAGCGTGTTGCGGACGTACGCGTACTCGTGAGTGCCTTCCTCAAGGACTTCGAGGCGGGCGAAGAGCGTCTTCGACAGCGCCCGGGCGTCCACCGGTCCGACTTCGTCGAACGGCGGGATCGCCGGGAGACCGAGCTGTCCGAGCTGCTCGGAGTGTTCGAGCTGTTTGTGGTCGTTCGCGTGGTGCTCGTGGATCTCGTTGTGCTCGGGGGATTCGAGGTGATCGTGCAGACGTGTCGACGGCGCGTAGGGGGTTCGCGATTCGTCGAGCCGGGGTGACATGGTCTCCTCCATCGTTCTCGGCATATGGCTGCCGATGCCAATTTCTGTCGCTGCGGTGTGCGGCGCCTCCGAAGCCGGCCGTGTTGATTGGTGTCCCTACTAGCCCTACCCGGTCTTTGCCGAACCTTGCAAGTGTCAAATGTCATACATGTCTGTTTTATGGGGGAGTTCGAGTGCCAGCCGGCGTACGAAAGGCGTAATGTTCTACGGACGTCAGACGGCATCGGCGAAGAGGGACGGGCATGGACCGTGGGACGGTCGGCAGCGCGAATCGGGGCCGACTTCGGGTCGAGGTGCGAACCGAGGGCCGGAGTGAAGTCGTGACGCCGGCGGGTGAGCTCGATCACCACACGGCCGATCTGTTGCGTGCGCCACTCGACGACGCGCTGGATCAAGGGCGTACACGCTTGGTCGTCGACTGCTCACACCTTGAGTTCTGTGATTCCACCGGCCTCAATGTGCTGCTCGGTGCCCGGCTCAAGGCCGAGGCTGTCGGGGGAGGGGTTCATTTGGCCGGGATGCTGCCCGTCGTGGCCCGGGTCTTCGAGATCACCGGTGCGGAGGCGGTCTTCACCGTTCATGACTCGCTCGGAGCGGCACTGACCGACTGACCGCCGCCGTCCGTCCGGCCGCGTGGGTGTTGCCGCGACACGTCCGGGCAGGAGACCCCCGCGGACTGCACGGAACCCCGCACTCTCTGTATTGACTCAACTGCGAACTGGTGAATCGGTGAGGTGAAGCGCTGATGAGCACCACCCGGCAGCATCCGCCGGGCGACCACGGCCCCGAGCCGACCGGTGCCCGCGCCGACGACGCCGACGGTGGATCCGTCGTCCCCGACGGCCGGATGCGCACCCTCGCGCTGGAAAGCGCCAGCGGCATCGTCCCGCTCGCCCGCGACTTCACCCGGCAGGCCCTCTACGACTGGGGCTGGCTGCCCGCCGCCTCCGCCGACCGCAGGGCGGCCGCCGAGGACGTCCTGCTCGTCGTCTCCGAGCTGGTCACCAACGCCTGTCTGCACGCGGAGGGCCCCGAGCGGCTGCGGGTCTCCAGCGACGCGAAGGTGCTGCGCCTGGAGGTCTCCGACCGCGGCACGGGCCAGCCGGCGCCGCGCACCCCGCACCGGGCCGGCCGGCCCGGCGGGCACGGGATGTTCATCGTGCAGCGGCTCTGCCTGGACTGGGGAGTGGTGCGGACGCCGGGGATGCCCGGCAAGACGGTGTGGGCGGAGCTGGCCGCGCCCTCTTAGCGTCCTGTCCGGCGGCCTCTTGGCGTCCTGTCCGGCGGCGGCGCGACCCCGCGGTTTTGAAGCTGTTGTGGAGCACGGTGATCCGCCGTGCTCTTTGTCTTCCCTCCATCAGGGCCCAGGCGTACCTTGAGCGCCCAATCTGATGTGTCGTCAGTAACATTCGGCGACCTTCCGGCATGAGGGGATTCGAGGTGTCGTACCAGAAGCGGACAGCTCTCACCCTGGCAGCGGCGGTGGCGGGCTCGGTGGTGCTGATGGCCGCACCCGCCGCCCATGCCGAAGTCGTGGACGTGAACTACCAGTGCCAGACGCCGATCGGGCCCAAGGGCGCCGTGTCGCCGATCGACATCAAGGGCGTCAAGAGCGGCAGCGGCTACAAACTCACGATGTCCTTCCAGAAAGGGGTGTCGTCCAGCCCGGTCGAGCTGGGCAAGGGCGCGATGAACCCGAGCGCGCTCATCGAGCTGGGCGGCGTGGAGGACGGCACGGTCCCGGTGTCCGGACCGCCGAACGCGGCGGCGATTCCCGCCAACACCCCCATCAAAATCAACGACTTGACGGGTACGTACACCCCGAAGAAGAGCGGCAAGGTCACCTTCACCGCCGGGGTGCTCACCATCAAGGCACTCGGTACGACCACGACCTGCACCCCCAAGAACAATCCGAAGCCGTCGCTGGAACTCGACGTCCAGGGCTCGGGCGGCGGGGGCGGTTCGCAGACGGCCTCGGGCTCGGGCGAACTGCCCAGGACCGGCCCGCTCGACTCGGCCCTCGCGCTCGGCACGCTCGGCGGCACCGTGCTGCTCACGGGAGCGGCGGGCGTCCTGTGGCTGACCCGCCGCAGCGACGCGCGGTCCACGAGCTGACACAACCGGGGGAGCGCCGTGATCACCGCTGCCGCCGCCGCACTGCTGTACGTGCTCTCCACAGCCGCGCCCGCCGCGACGGCCGCCGAGCCGGGCTGGACGGCGGAGCCCGCGACAGGCGGCAGACCGTACGTCTACGTGGAGGGCCCGCCGGGCACGGTGCTGGAGGACCGGCTGTCCGTGACCAACCGCGGTACCGAGCCGCTGACCGTACGGCTGCGTGCGGCCGGGACCAGCTGGATCGCCCTCGCCGGGGACCCGGTGACCGTTCCGCCCCGCACCCGCGCCGATGTGCCGTTCGCCGTCACCGTGCCGACGTCCGCGGTGCCCGGCGACCACCCCGCCCGCGTCGTCGCGTCGGCCGGCGGCCGCGAGGCGGTCGTACGCGTCCATGTGCGGGTCAGCGGCCCGACCCTCGCCGCGCTCACCGTGGAGGACGTCCGGGTGGAAGGAGGCCGCATCCACTACGCCCTGGTCAACCGCGGCAACACGGTCCTCGCGCCGCGCCTGGCCGTCCGCGCGGAGGGCCTCACCGGCGAACTGCTGCGGCGCCCTGCCCGCCCGCTGCCCGTGGAACTCCGCCCCGGACAGCGCGTCGAACTGACCGAACTCTGGGCCGATCCGCCCGCCCTCGACTCCGTCGACGTCACCCTCCGTGCAACGGCCCCGGGGGCCGCCCAGGCCGAGGCGACGGCCTCCGCGGTCTACGTGCCGTGGGCCGGGGTGACGGGCGGGGCGCTTGCGCTCGGAGCGGCGGCCGGGGCAGCGCTGCTGTGGCGCACGCGCCGTCGGCAGCCGATGGCCGAACCGACCGCTACCCAACGGCAATTGGCGAAGGCAGGAGCTCAAAGGTGAACGGCGGCAAGTTTCCCCTCCGCCCCGCAGAATCAGCCCCGCCGGCGGTTGAGGCGCGGGGTCCGGGGCGGCGCCCCGGCGGTGGCTGGGGCGGAGCCCCCATGCGGCGGAGCCGCACATCGACACAGCGGGAAGGGGCGGGGAGGGAAGAAGCCTGCGGCGTGCGCGTCGCGGTGGCCCTCGCCGCACTCCTCGCCGCGGCCTTCAGCCTCGCGGCCATCGCCCCGCCCGCCCTCGCCACGGACACCAAGCCCACGGTCAGCCTCTCCGCCCCGCAGGCGGGCAAAGGCGGCGACCTCACCGTCAGCGGCGCCGGATGGCGACCGGGCGCGCTGCTGATGATGCTCATCTGCGGACAGGCCACACCCGACCGTGGCGTGATCGGCGGCACCAACTCCTGCGCCAACGCGGACGGCCGCGCCGTCACCACCGACGCCAAGGGCGCGTTCAGCAAGAAGATGCCGGTCGCGGAGCCCCCGAAGCCCTGCCCGTGCGTCGTGCACGTGGCGACCGTCACCGGCGAACAGGCCCTCGTGGACGCCCCGTTCACCGTCGCGGGTCACCCCGCCGCCCCGCTTCCCCAATCCACCGGAGGCGGGAAGCTCGCCGTGCTCGCGGCCGTCGATCTGCGGGGATCGAGCGGCCTGCTCGTGTGGTTCGGCGCCCCGCCGAGCCGCGAGCTGGTCTTCACCGTCGGCAATCTCGGCTCCGCCCCGGTCCAGAACCCCGTCTTCGAGGTCGGCACCGCCCATGGCGTCTTCGCCCCGCAGTGGGAGGAGCGGCAGTGGCGCGGCACCATCCAGCCGGGGAAGAAAGCGCAGATCAAGCTGCCCGTCCAGCTGTCGGCGGGGGCGCACGGCGACTACCAGGTCTCGGTGAGGTACGGCTCGAAGGTGCTGGTCGAGCAGCCGTGGGGCGTGGGCAGGCCCTGGGGTGTGACGCTCTTCTGGGTGCTGCTGGCCGTGGTCGTCCCGGCCGCGCTGTTCCGGATCGGGATGGCGGTCGTCGACCGCATGCGACCACGGCGCGGCGCCTCCCCTCCCGGCCGTCACCGCAATGCACCGCGCACCGAACCGGTGCCACCCACCGCCACGGCCCTGCCGTGGTTCACCCCGGACTCCGCACCGTCAGAGAACCGACCCACGACGAAGGGACACACGTGAGCACGCAACGGAGGATGAGCGCGGCAGGGGTCGCGCTGATGCTCTGCGGCGCGGGGATCCTGCTGACCGCGGGACCGGCCCACGCCGCCGAGGTGTCGTACAGGACGGAGTGCATCCCCCCGCCGATCTCCGGTCTGCCGCCCGTCCAGGGCACCACCAAGGTGCAGATCACCGCGCCCGCGGAGGCCAAGGTCGGCGACGAGATCGAGGTGGTCTGGAAGACCGTCCAGGCCGCGTCCAAGAACCCCGACGTCCTGGACCTGGAGAAGGACACGGTCAAACCGACGGGCACCCTCAAGGTCGCCGGGGCGCAGGCGGCCGATCTGGCGATGGAGGGACCGCGGCAGAACCCGCCGATCCCCAAGAACAGCCCGATGGTGCTGCCCGACATGAAGGGCAAGCTGAAGCTGACGGCTCCCGGCGAGATCACGCTGACCCCGGGCGCGTACAACATCAATGTCTCCAAGCCGATCTCGACGGACACCAAGTGCTCGCCGAAGGAGACGGTGCAGCCGGGCGCGACCGTCAAGGTGACGGACGGCGGAGGGACTTCGGGCGGTACGACGACGGGTGGCTCCACGAGCGGCGGCAGTGACTCCGGCGGTTCGACCGCCGGCGGCACGAGCAGCTCCGGCGGTTCCACGAGCGGTGGCAGCGACTCCGGCGGATCGACCGCCGGCGGCACGAGCAGCTCCGGCGGTACGACAGGCGGCGGTGGCGGCCAGACCGACTTCGAGGGCAAGGAGGTCCAGGTCGCCTACTCCTGCAAGACGCCCATCGGCGACAAGGAGGCCGTCTCCCCGGTGAAGATCAACGCCAAGAAGAACGGCGGGAACTACGACCTCACCGTGAAGTTCTCCAAGTCCGTCATGGACAGCCCCGCCGATATCCCGGCCGACTCCGTCAAGCCGTCCATGGAGGTGAAGCTCGGCGGCGCCGACAAGGGCTTCGTCCATGTCGAGGGCCCCACGAACAAGGAGCCCATCAAGGCCGGCGACCCGATCGAGATCCCGGATCTGACCGGTACGTACAAGCCGGGCGCCAGCGGAAAGTCCACGCTCAGCCCGGGCGTCCTCACGGTCAAGGCCCTCGGTACGACGACGACCTGCACCCCGCCCGCGAATGTCGGGGTCTCCCTGGAGCTCGACACCTCCGCCCAGCCGGGCGGCGCGAGCGGCGGCTCCGGTGGCTCCGGCGGATCGGCCTCCGGGTCCGCGGGCGGCGGCGACGCCTCGGGCGGCGGCCTCGCCGAAACCGGCGCCGAGGACGGCGGGGCCCTGCACGCCCTCGCCCTCGTCGCGGGCACGGTGATCCTGCTGGGCGGCGCGGTGTTCACGTTCACACCGTGGCGGCGACTGCGCGGCACGACCCGCTGATCGCGACCTGCTGGTCACGATCCGCTGGTCACGATCCGCTGGTCACGATCCGCTGGTCACGACCTGCTCGTCACGTCTCTCCGAGAACGGCGAAGGGCCGCCGCACCACACCGGTGCGGCGGCCCTTCGTACACGGAGCGCGTACGGACCAGGTCAGTGGACGTTGCCCATGAGCGCCTGGACCTTCTTGCGGTACATCCAGATCGCCACACCCGCGACAACGGCGAGCAGGGCCTGCAGGCCGATGATGCCCGTACCGTTCAGGTCGACACCGGCGAGCGAGAGAAGCCCCGTCGTGCAGTCGCCCGCGGTGACGGCCAGGAACCACACACCCAGCATCCGGCTCGAGTACTTCTGCGGAGCCATCTTCGTGGTCACCGACAGACCCACCGGGGACAGGCACAGCTCGGCGATCGTCTGGATCATGTAGATCGAGACGAGCCACATCGGGCTGACCTTGGAGCCGTCGCCCGCGAGGCCCATCGGCACGATGAAGACGAAGAACGAGCCGCCGACCAGCACCAGGGCCATCGCGAACTTCACGATGGTGTTGGGCTCCTTGTTGCGGCGTGCCAGCGCCAGCCACATCCAGGCGAAGACCGGGGCCAGCGCCATGATGAACAGCGGGTTCAGCGACTGGAACCAGGTGGCCGGGAAGGCCATGCCGAGCAGGCTGTCGGCGGTCTTGCTGTCGGCGAAGAGCGAGAGGGTCGAACCACCCTGGTCGTAGATCATCCAGAAGACGGCCGCGGCGACGAAGAACCAGATGTAGCCGGAGACCTTGGACTGCTCGACCTTGTCCAGATCCTTGTCGCGCTTGATGCGGACCAGCACGGCGACCGGGATGAGCAGACCGGCGAGGGTGATCGGGACCAGCGCCCAGTTCAGGGTGTACATGCCGGCGGCGACGACGATGCCGTAGAAGGCGGCGACGAGCGCGGTGCCGAGGACGACCTTGGTGAGGACGGCCTTGCGCTCCTGAGCGGTGAGCGGGTTGGGGACGACGCTGCTCTTCGGGCTCAGGTTGCGGGTGCCGATCAGGAACTGGGCCAGACCCAGCGCCATGCCGACCGCGGCGAGCAGGAAGCCGAGGTGCCAGTTCTGCTTCTCACCGACGGTGCCGATGACCAGCGGCGCGGCGAAGGCACCGAGGTTGATGCCGATGTAGAAGATCGTGAAGCCACCGTCACGGCGCGGGTCGTCGGGACCGTCGTAGAGGTGGCCCACCATCGTGGAGATGTTGGCCTTCAGCAGACCGGAGCCGGCCGCGACGAGCGCGAGACCGACGAAGAACATCGCCTGACCGGGGACGGCGAGCGAGAGGTGGCCCGCCATGATGACGAAGCCCGCGATGGTGACGGTCTTGCGGGCGCCCCAGACGCGGTCGCCGAACCAGCCGCCCGGCATGGCCATGAGGTAGACCATCGACACATAGACGGAGTAGATGGCCGTGGCAGTGACCGCGGTCATCGCAAGGCCGCCGCCCTGGCTGCCCGTCGCGGCGTCCGCGCCGCCGGAGACCAGGTACAGAACCAGAAGGGCACGCATGCCGTAGTAGGAGAAGCGCTCCCACATCTCGGTCATGAAGAGGGTGGCCAGGCCGCGGGGGTGGCCGAAGAAGGTCCTGTCGGAGCCAGCGGGGCTGGTCGCCGAGTCCTTCGTCAGGCTGGACGCCATGTCGATCCTTGCTGCTCGGGACGCGTCCGCTTGGTGAGCGGGTGCTCGCGCCCGGTGGGGGGCGGCCGGCACCGGCGGGGAAGGTCCCGCCCCACGCCCGAGGGGCCCGTCATTCGTTGGTGAACGAAGACGAGGGACACGTCCGCACCGGGATCCACGCCCCGCGCGCGGCGACGCGCGAGAGGCCCGGCCCACAGGTCATTCACTGTCGGCACCGGCTGATGGCCGGCTCCGCACAGAAAAGAGACCCTTGGTGCACAAAGCAGCCAAAGGTCCCCGAGTAGTGCTAAAGGCGTCTCGCCACCATACGACACGACAGTGGGGCATATGAAAGGGCTTGAGATGAGGATCACAGGCCCACGTGGAACCGTCTGCCCAGTTTCGAAGGTGATGAACAGGATCTCATCCCAGACCGGCAGGCCTTGTGGATCACGCCTCGGCGTGTCCGCGCCGCGGACTACCATCACCCCATGACCCGTGTACTGCTCGCCGAGGACGACGCATCCATCTCCGAGCCGCTGGCGCGCGCCCTGCGCCGGGAGGGGTACGAGGTCGAGGTCCGCGAGGACGGTCCGACCGCGCTCGACGCCGGGCTCCAGGGCGGCATCGACCTGGTGGTGCTGGACCTCGGGCTGCCCGGGATGGACGGCCTCGAAGTGGCGCGGCGGCTCCGTGCCGACGGGCACAGCGTGCCGATCCTGGTGCTGACGGCCCGGGCCGACGAGGTGGACACGGTGGTCGGCCTGGACGCCGGCGCCGACGACTACGTGACCAAGCCGTTCCGGCTCGCCGAGCTGCTGGCCCGGGTCCGGGCGCTGCTCCGGCGCGGCGCCACGGAGCCGGCCGCGGCGCCCGCCACCCACGGCGTGCGGATCGACGTCGAATCGCACCGCGCCTGGATGGGCGACGAGGAGCTGCAGCTCACGGCGAAGGAGTTCGACCTGCTGCGCGTCCTGGTCCGGGACGCCGGCCGGGTCGTCACCCGTGACCAGCTGATGCGCGAGGTGTGGGACACCACGTGGTGGTCGTCCACCAAGACACTGGACATGCACATCTCCTGGCTCCGCAAGAAGCTGGGCGACGACGCGGCGAACCCGCGCTACATCGCGACCGTCCGGGGCGTCGGCTTCCGCTTCGAGAAGAGCTGAGCAGCAAGGACTGCGGGGGCCCCGCCCCCACATCCCCGCAAAACCCGCCCGGAGGGCACCGTGCGCCGCCGACTCATCAACTCCACCCTGGCCGTGGTGCTCGTCGTCATCGCCGTCTTCGGCGTCTCCCTCGTCATCGTCGAGACACGCACCATCAGCAGCAGCGCCCAGGAGAGCGTGGACTCGGAGGCGCTGCGGCTGGTCAGCGTCATCGAGGCCAAGGTGCTGGAGCACGAGAAGGTCGACGACGGGGTGCTCGCCGAACAGATCGGGCCCGACCGGTACGCGGTGATCCGTATTCCGGGAAGGTCGCCGGTCGAGATCGGGCAGCAGCCCTCCGGGAGCGTGATCCGGGGCACCGCCACCGGTGAGCAGGGAGAGTCGGTCACCGTCGAGGAGTCCCGCTCCATCGTCACCCGTGAAGTCGGCCGCACATTGATGATCATCGGCGCCGTCGCACTGCTCGCCGTCGTCGCCGCCGTACTTCTGGCCGTGCGACAGGCCAACAAACTCGCGTCACCGCTGACCGACCTCGCGGAGACCGCGGAACGGCTCGGCTCCGGTGACCCCCGCCCCCGGCACAAGCGGTACGGCGTCCCCGAACTCGACCGGGTCGCCGACGTCCTCGACTCCAGCGCCGAACGGATCGCGCGCATGCTCACCGCCGAGCGCCGGCTCGCCGCGGACGCCTCCCACCAGCTCCGTACGCCGCTGACCGCGCTCTCCATGCGGCTCGAGGAGATCTCCGCGACCGACGACCCGGACACGGTCAAGGAGGAGGCGATCATCGCGCTGACCCAGGTGGAGCGGCTCACCGACGTCGTACAGCGGCTGCTCACGAATTCCCGCGACCCGCGCACCGGCTCGGCCGTCGCCTTCGACCTCGGCGAGGTCGTCAAGCAGCAGATCGAGGAGTGGCGCCCCGCGTACCGCAGCGCGGGCCGGGCGATCGTCTGCTCTGGCAAGCAGGGCCTGCGGGCCGTGGGCACACCGGGCGCCGTCGCCCAGGTGCTGGCGGCGCTGATCGAGAACTCGCTGATGCACGGCGGCGGCACCGTCGCCCTGCGCACCCGGGTCACCGGCAACCAGGCCGTCGTCGAGGTGACCGACGAGGGCCCCGGCGTACCGGCCGATCTCGGAGCCCGGATCTTCGAGCGGACCATCAGCGGACGCAACTCGACGGGGATCGGGCTGGCCGTCGCCCGTGATCTGGCGGAGGCGGACGGCGGGCGGCTGGAGCTGCTGCAGCAGCAGCCTCCGGTGTTCGCCCTGTTCCTGAGCCGGGAGGCGCGGCGGCTCAGGGAGCCCGAACGAACGATCCGCTGACGACGGGGAACGCACGATCCGCCGACGCGAGCCGGAACGCACGATCCGCCGACGCGAGCCGTAAAGCGCGATCCGCCGGCGCGAGCCGGAACGCGCGATCAGCTGACGCGAAAGCCCGCCGCCCGGGACCAGTGCCCGGCCACGGGGCGCGTCAGCTACGGACCCGGTGGGGCTGCTCCTGCTCCGCCGCGCGCTGCTCCAGGAACGATTCCGCCGTCTGCACGGCCTCGCGGGCGGGCAGTGCCCGGAACACCCACGTGCGGTACGACCAGAAGCGGAACAACGTCGCGACGCCGATCCCGAAGCACTTGAAGAAGTTGCTCTGCAGCGGGCTGTCCCAGTCGAAGCCGTACGTCGCCGTGTACAGCACACCGTTCTCGATCACCGCTCCGGCCGCGCTGAACAGCAGGAACAGCGTCAGCTCCTTGGTGCGGCCGCTCTTGTCGCGATCCCGGTACGTGAAGTAGCGGAAGCCCACGTAGTTGAAGAGGATCGCTATGAACGTCGCCAGAAGGCTGGCCCGCACCACCGGAATGTCGGTGGTCTGCCGCACCAGATTGAAGACTGCCATATTGACGAGCAGCCCCATGGCGCCGACAGCGCCGAACTTGGCGACCTCGCGCGCGAGCCGGTTCAGTCGCCCACGCAGGGCGCCCCGTTCGCTCATGGTGATCGTTCAGCCCCGTCCGGTCGGCCGATTCGACGATGCGGAGAGCATCGCGTCGGAGAACATCGCGTTGGAAACACCAACCCGACCATGCTAACCAGCACCCCTCTGAGTTGCCTGTGGACAACCGCGAAGGTGTCGCGGAGCTGTGGCATCGTACGAAGAAGCACACCGGACAGGGCCGTACGGAGCTCCGGATACCCTGAGAGGGTGACGTTCCCGGTAGTCGGCATGGTCGGCGGCGGTCAGCTCGCCCGTATGACCCACGAGGCGGGCATCCCCCTCGGCCTCAAGTTCAAGCTCCTCAGTGACACCCCTCAGGATTCCGCGGCCCAGGTGGTGAGCGATGTCGTCATCGGCGACTACCGCGACCTGGACACGCTGCGTGAGTTCGCGCGCGGCTGTGATGTGATCACCTTTGATCATGAGCATGTCCCGTTCGAGCACCTCCGGGCCCTGGAGGCGGCCGGAATCGCCGTCCGGCCGGGGCCCGACGCCTTGGTGCACGCCCAGAACAAGGGCGTGATGCGCGCGAAGCTCATGGAGATCGGGGTGCCCTGCCCCCGGCATCGCATCGTGGCGGACCCCGCCGATGTGACGGCGTTCGCCCAGGAGGTGGGGGGCTTCCCCGTGATCCTCAAGACGGTGCAGGGCGGCTACGACGGCAAGGGCGTCTGGTTCGTCCGCACGGAAGACGATGCCGAGGCCCCCTTCAGGGCGGGTGTGCCCGTGCTCGCCGAGGAGAAGGTCGACTTCCGCCGTGAGCTGGCGGCGAACATCGTCCGCTCCCCGCACGGCCAGGCCGTCGCCTACCCCGTCGTGGAGTCCCGGCAGGTCGACGGAGTCTGCGACACGGTGATCGCCCCTGCGCCCGATCTGGACGGGGAGCTGGCCGGCCAGGCCCAGCAGCTCGCCCTGCGCATCGCGAAGGAGCTCGATGTCGTCGGCCATCTGGCGGTCGAGCTGTTCGAGACCACCGACGGGCGAATCCTCGTCAACGAACTCGCGATGCGCCCGCACAACTCCGGCCACTGGACCCAGGACGGGGCCGTGACCTCGCAGTTCGCCAACCACGTCCGGGCCGTACTCGATCTGCCGCTCGGCGATCCGCGCCCGCGCGCCAAGTGGACCGTCATGTGCAATGTGCTGGGCGGCGACTATCCCGACATGTACTCGGCCTATCTGCACTGCATGGCACGGGATCCGCAGCTCAAGATTCATATGTATGGCAAGGACGTGAAGCCCGGCCGCAAGGTGGGGCATGTCAACACATACGGCGACGACCTCGACGACGTGCTGGAGCGCGCCCGTCACGCCGCCGGCTACCTGAGAGGAACAATCGTCGAGTGAACAGCATGAGCCGTCCTGCCGTAGGCATTGTCATGGGGTCCGACTCCGACTGGCCGGTCATGGAGGCCGCGGCACAGGCCCTCGACGAGTTCGAGATCGAGTACGAGGTCGACGTCGTCTCCGCGCACCGCATGCCGCGCGAGATGATCGCGTACGGCGAGGACGCCGCCGCGCGCGGTCTGAAGGCGATCATCGCGGGCGCGGGCGGCGCGGCGCATCTGCCGGGCATGCTCGCCTCGGTCACCCCGCTGCCGGTGATCGGCGTTCCGGTGCCGCTGAAGTACCTCGACGGCATGGACTCGCTGCTGTCGATCGTGCAGATGCCGGCGGGCGTGCCGGTGGCGACGGTGTCGGTGGGCGGCGCGCGCAACGCGGGTCTGCTGGCGGCCCGGATCCTCGCGACCCAGGACCCCGACCTGCTGGCCCGGATGCGGGAGTTCCAGCAGGAGCTCAACGACCAGGCGACCGAGAAGGGCAGGCGGCTGCGCGCCAAGGTCGAGGGCTCCCCGGCCTTCGGCTTCGGCAAGTAGGGCGGCGGCTGTGGACTTCCTCGCCGAGGCCCGTTCCCTTCTCGAGTCCTTCCCGGTGGCCGACGGCCACAACGACCTTCCGTGGGCGCTGCGCGAGCGGGTCCGCTACGACCTGGACCGGCTCGACATCGCGAGCGACCTGACCGGCAGCCTGCACACCGACATCCCCCGGCTGCGGGCCGGCGGGGTCGGGGCGCAGTTCTGGTCCGTGTACGTACGCAGCGACATGACCGGCGACGAGGCGGTCAGCGCCACGCTGGAGCAGATCGACGTCGTCGGCCAGCTGCTCGCCCGCTACCCGGCGGACCTGGCGCGGGCCAGGACCGCGGACGACATGGAGGCGGCGCGCAAGGAGGGCCGTATCGCCTCCCTGATGGGAGCGGAGGGCGGCCACTCCATCAACAACTCGCTCGCCACGCTGCGCGCGCTGCACGCGCTGGGCGTCCGCTACATGACGCTGACGCACAACGACAACAACGACTGGGCGGACTCGGCGACCGACGAGCCCGGCGTGGGCGGACTGTCGCCGTTCGGCCACGAGGTCGTCCGGGAGATGAACCGCACCGGCATGCTCGTGGACCTCTCGCACGTCGCCGCGACGACGATGCAGGACGCGCTGGACACGTCGGTGGCGCCGGTGATCTTCTCCCACTCGTCGGCGCGGGCGATCTGCGACCACCCGCGCAACATTCCGGACGAAGTGCTGGAGCGTCTTCCGGCGAACGGGGGCGTGGCGATGGCCACGTTCGTCCCCAAGTTCATCCTGCCGGAGGCGGTGGCCTGGACCCGGTCGGCGGACGAGAACATGCGGGCGCACGGGCTGCACCACCTGGACACCACCCCAGGGGCGATGGAGATCCACCGCGCCTTCGAGGCGGCGCATCCGCGCCCGGTCGCCACGGCCTCGACGGTCGCCGACCACCTCGACCACATGCGCGAGGCCGCCGGCATCGACCACATCGGCATCGGCGGCGACTACGACGGCACGGCCTTCGTCCCCGACGGCCTGGAGGACGTCGCGGGCTACCCCAACCTGATCGCGGAGCTGCTGCGCCGCGGCTGGTCGTCGGCCGACCTGGCGAAGCTGACGTGGCAGAACGCGGTACGGGTGCTGCGCGACGCGGAATCGGTGGCCGCGGACCTCCGGTCGACACGCGCCCCGTCGAACGCGACGCTCCAGTCCGCCTGACCCCCGACCGCGGCGGCACCGGGCACCTTCTCGGCCTGTCCGGTGCGTGTGGGTGCCGGGCACCTTCTCGGCCTGTCCGGTGCGTGTGGGTGCCGGGCACCTTCTCGGCCTGTCCGGTGCGTGTGGACGCCGGGCACCTTCTCGGCCTGTCC
>NZ_JBVJKN010000030.1:49561-91662 GCF_055585225.1 Streptomyces sp. NPDC053673
CCGGTGCGTGTGGACGCCGGGCACCTTCTCGGCCTGTCCGGCGCGTGTGGACGCCGGGCACCTTCCCGGCCTGTCCGGCGCGTGTGGGTGCCGGGCGCTTTCTCAGCCTGTCCGGCGTTTGAGGACGGACACACCGGGCGCCCGGACGGGCGCGGCGCACTACCCGGCCCGGACCCCGCACCCCGCACCGCAGAACCGCCGCGCGCTACCGGCCGCCCCGCCGGGCCCGGTACGCCCGCATCTTCGCGCGGGCGCCGCACACCGACATCGTGCACCACCGGCTGCGACCGGCCGGACTCCGGTCGTAGTAAGCCCAGTGGCAGTCCTCGGCCTCGCACGCCTTCAGCCGCAGCCACGTCCCGTCGACCGTCGCCGCCGCGATCGCCGCCGCGACCCGTGACACGAGAGCGGACGGATCCGCGGGCCGCAGCGCCGCCGCGCCCGCATCGTCCACGGAGACGAGCAGCGGCGCGCCCGCCAGGACGCGGTCCAGCGCGCCCACCGGGCGGCCGGGAACGGAGTGCCCGGCGTGTGCGAGGCACGCGGCCCGCAGCGCCTCCCGCAGCTCCCGCGCCGCGGCTACGTCCGTCGCGGCGAGCCCGAAGACGGCCCGGCCGTCCTCCGTGTCGAGGGCGTCGGCACCGGTGTCGACGCGCAGCGTGTTGACCAAGGACTCGATGAGCGCGAGCCCTCCAGGTGCGGGCGCCCTGTCATTCATGGTTGCGACGTTACCTGCCGTACGCCACCATGAGGTAACTCGTTACCGGTTAACCGCAGCTACTGGTAACTCCGCAGTCATGCGAAAGGAAGAACCATGGCCATCGCCACATTGGGAACCGTCGTCCTGGACTGCGCCGACCCGCGCGCACTCGCCGCCTTCTACGCCGAGCTCCTGGGCGCGCGAGTGGAGTCCGACGGCGACGACTGGTTCGACCTCAAGGGACACGAGGGCACGCCGCTGGCCTTCCAGGCCGCCCCCGGCCACGTACCGCCGCAGTGGCCCGCGTCCGACGCCTCACAGCAGTTCCACCTCGACCTGACAGTCGAGGACCTGGACGCGGCGGAGGCCCAGGTGCTCGCCCTGGGCGCGAAGCCGCTCGACACGGAGAACCGCTCACGCAGCTGGCGGGTCTACGCCGACCCGGCCGGCCACCCGTTCTGTCTCTGCGCCTGCTGACAATCGCGGAAGTACGGCACGTACGGCACGCGCGACACGTGCGACACGTGCGACAGATACGCACGTGCGACACGTACGGCACGTGCGTACGACACGTACGTCACCCGACACGTACGAGATGTCAGGCGCGGGGCCGGCCCATCGCCCGGTACGTCCAGCCCGCCTCGCGCCACTTCGTACCGTCCAGCGCGTTCCGCCCGTCCAGCACGATCCGGCGGGCCGCCACCGCACCCAGCGCCGCCGGGTCCAGCTCGCGGAACTCGCGCCACTCCGTCAGGTGCAGTACCACGTCCGCGCCGCGCACCGCCTCCAGCGCGCTCTCCGCGTACCCGAGCGTCGGGAAGACGCGGCGCGCGTTATCCATGCCCTTCGGGTCGTACACCGTGACCTGGCCGCCCTGGAGATGGATCTGCCCGGCGACATTCAGCGCCGGCGAGTCCCGGACGTCGTCCGAGTCCGGCTTGAAGGTGGCACCGAGCACCGCGACCCGCGTACCCAGGAAGGAACCGCCGCCCACGGCCTCACGCGCCAGCTCCACCATGTGCCCGCGGCGCCGCATGTTGATCGAGTCGACCTCGCGCAGGAACGTCAGCGCCTGGTCCGCGCCCAGCTCACCCGCGCGCGCCATGAACGCCCGGATGTCCTTCGGCAGACAGCCGCCGCCGAAGCCGATACCGGCCCGCAGGAACTTCGCACCGATCCGCTCGTCGTGGCCGATCGCCTCCGCGAGCTTCGCCACATCGCCGCCGGCCGCCTCGCACACCTCCGCCATGGCGTTGATGAACGAGATCTTCGTCGCCAGGAACGAATTCGCGGAGGTCTTCACCAGCTCCGCCGTCGGGAAGTCCGTCACGACGAACGGCGAGCCCTCACCGACGGGCGTCGCGTACACCTCGCGCAGCACCTTCTCCGCGCGCTCGCTCGCCACACCCGCCACGATCCGGTCCGGGTGCAGCGTGTCCTGGACGGCGAAGCCCTCGCGCAGGAACTCCGGGTTCCACGCCAGCTCCACACCCTCCGGTGCCCGCTCGGCGAGCAGCCCGGCCAGCCGGTCGGCCGACCCCACCGGCACGGTCGACTTGCCGACGACGAGCGCCCCGCCCTTCACGCGCGGCGCGAGCGAGTCGAATGCGGAATCGACGTACGACATGTCACACGCGTACTCGCCGTGCTTCTGCGGGGTGTTCACGCACACGAAGTGCACATCACCGCCGAATTCCTCGAGCTCGTCCCACGACGTCGTGAAACGCAGCCGCCCGCTCGACCCCGCGATCCCGGCCACATGCTTCGCGAGCAGTTCCTCGAGTCCCGGCTCGTACATCGGGACCCGACCGGAGGCCAGCATCTCGATCTTCTCCGGGACGACGTCGAGTCCGAGGACCTCGAAGCCCAGCTCCGCCATGGCCGCTGCGTGCGTGGCGCCGAGATACCCGGTGCCGATCACGGTGATCTTGAGGGCCATGTAGGTGCTCCTGAGGGGGACGGAGGGACTGCGCGCCCGAGCATAACCGGGCAGGGGCGAGGGCATTTTTCCGCTGTCAGCAAGCTCACGTATGCCAGGTCAGGGCAGGGCCTCTAAAATTTGAGTTACTTAACGGTAGTTAGCGTTCTTGGGGAGTGAGAGACCTTGGCAGGATCGGCCGATTTCGATCTGTACCGCCCGTCCGAAGAGCACGACATGCTCCGCGAGACGATCCGCTCGCTCGCCGAGGCGAAGATCGCGCCGTTCGCGGCCGCCGTCGACGAAGAGGCCCGCTTCCCGCAGGAGGCCCTGGACGCGCTGGTCGCCTCCGACCTGCACGCCGTGCACGTACCGGAGGAGTACGGCGGCGCCGGCGCCGACGCGCTCGCGACCGTGATCGTCATCGAGGAGGTCGCCCGCGTCTGCGCCTCGTCCTCCCTGATCCCTGCCGTGAACAAGCTGGGTTCGCTGCCGGTGATCCTCTCCGGCTCCGAGGAGCTGAAGAAGAAGTACCTGGGCCCGCTCGCCAAGGGCGACGCGATGTTCTCGTACTGCCTCTCCGAGCCGGACGCGGGCTCCGACGCCGCCGGTATGAAGACCAAGGCCGTACGCGACGGCGACTTCTGGGTCCTCAACGGTGTGAAGCGCTGGATCACCAACGCCGGTGTCTCCGAGTACTACACGGTGATGGCCGTCACCGATCCGACCAAGCGCTCCAAGGGCATCTCGGCCTTCGTCGTCGAGAAGGGCGACGAGGGTGTCTCCTTCGGCGCCCCGGAGAAGAAGCTCGGCATCAAGGGCTCCCCGACCCGCGAGGTCTACCTCGACAACGTCCGTATCCCCGCCGACCGCATGATCGGCGAGGAGGGCACCGGCTTCGCCACCGCCATGAAGACCCTGGACCACACCCGCATCACCATCGCGGCCCAGGCTCTCGGCATCGCGCAGGGCGCCCTCGACTACGCCAAGGGCTACGTCCAGGAGCGCAAGCAGTTCGGCAAGCCGATCGCCGACTTCCAGGGTGTCCAGTTCATGCTCGCCGACATGGCGATGAAGCTGGAGGCCGCCCGCCAGCTCACCTACTCCGCGGCCGCCAAGTCCGAGCGCCTCGACGGCGACCTGACCTTCTTCGGCGCCGCGGCCAAGTGCTTCGCCTCGGACGTCGCCATGGAGATCACCACGGACGCGGTGCAGCTCCTCGGCGGCTACGGCTACACGCGCGACTACCCGGTCGAGCGCATGATGCGCGACGCCAAGATCACGCAGATCTACGAGGGTACGAACCAGGTCCAGCGCATCGTCATGGCCCGGAACCTTCCGTAACGCATCAGCAAGCCCCCCGGCACATCCCGTGCCGGGGGCTTGCGCGTTCACGGACCGTTCTGGCCCGTCTCAGACCGCCCTGGCCAGCTCGAAGCTCCCGGTGTTCATGTCCGTGCAGAGGGCCCGGCAGGCGGCGAAGAGGCCTTCGAACTCCGGGTGGCTCCGCCAGGACTTCAGGGAGTCGAGGTCGCGCCACGACGAGAACGAGACGAAGTGCGTGGGGTCGTGCCGGTCGCGGATGAGCCGTGCCCAGAGGAATCCGTCGACGGACTCCCTGGTCCAGGTCAGGAATTCCGTCCAGCGTTCCAGGAACTCATCGGCCCTGCCGTCGGCCACCCGCCAGTTCCCCGAGGCCCAGTACCGGCTGACGTCCGCCATCGCGCTCACCGCATTCCATGATCGCCGTACTGGCAGCGTAGGGCGGCCGGTACGGGCGCGCGAGGCGGACGCCGGTGTGCTGGGGCCTGCCCTAGTTGCCGGTGACGGTGACCTTCTCGTCGTTCTTGATCTGGTTCACCAGCTGCCTGACCTTCTCCTTGTCCCAGACCAGGTTGCCGCCGCGGCTGCCCGAGATCGGCATGTTCAGGGAGGTGCCGTCGCCGCCGTTGATGCCCTTCATCGCGAAGAACATCTCGCCGAGGTCGAACAGGGACATGTCCTTGTCGACGACCAGGGTGTCCAGGCCGGAGCCGAGCGTCGGGTAGAGCTTGAACGGGTTGAGGATCGTGCCGGGCGTCGCGGCCTGGTTGGCGAGGGCCGCGAGGAACTTCTGCTGGTTCTTCGTACGGTCCAGGTCGCTGCCCGCGAAGGCGTAGCGGGTGCGGACGAAGGCCAGGGCCTGCTCGCCGTTGAGGGTCTGCTTGCCGGCCTGGAAGTCGGCGCCGGACTTCTTGTCCTTGAAGGCCTTCGGGATGTCCATCTCGACACCGCCGAGGGAGTCCACGATGTTCGCGAAGCCGGCGAAGCCGATCTCCGCGTAGTGGTCGATCCGCAGGCCGGTGTTGTGCTCGACGGTACGGACCAGCAGCTCGGGACCGTCCTCCGCGTAGGCCGCGTTGAGCTTGACCCGGCGGCCCTCGGCCGGGAAGGTCTTGCCGGACTCCGAGCCGACGAAGGACGGTATCTCCACGTCCGAGTCGCGGGGGAGCGAGATCATGGTGTTTCCGCTGCCGCAGGCCGCGAGAATCATCATCGAGTCGGTGCGCTTGCCGTCGGCCGAACCCGTGTGCAGCTTCTTCTTGTCCTCGGCCGTCAGGCCCTCACGGCTGTCGGAGCCGACGATCAGGTACGTCGTGCAGTCGCCCTCCTCCGGCCGGTCGATGACCTTGGAGAGGTCGACTTCGCGGCGCATCTTGGAGTCGGCCCAGAAGTAGGTGCCTATGGACACACCGAGCACGGCGACGAGCACGACGGCCGACCCGACCTTGAGGCGACGGCGCCAGTCGGGCGCCGGGCGGTAGTCCCCGGGAGGCGCGGCGTAGCCACCGCGACCACCGCCCCCGGGCGGCGAGCCGTAGACCTGGCCCGTGTTGTAGCCGCTGTCGTACGGGGCGTCGTACCCGTCGTCGTACCCCTGCGACTGCTGCTGCGGAACGGGTCGTCGCTGCACATGGCGCATCGCACGAGCGCCCTCGGGTGCACCGTGGCTGCCGCGTCCGTATCCATCGGGCCAATCATTCATGCGGAACAGTGTGCAGGTGCGGTCCGCCCGTCTGACAGGGCGGGTGAGAAATCGCACCGGGGCTGTTGCGAACCTGATGCAATGCATCGGTGCGCAGGTCCGCGCATAGGGTGGAGGGCATGACAGATCAGGCCCAGCGCCCGGAGGGCAATATTCCGGGTAAGCCCACCTCGGCTTCGCGTACGACCCTCAGCCACATCATGACCGGCACTGACACCAACCTCCTCGGGACCGTGCACGGCGGCGTGATCATGAAACTGGTGGACGACGCGGCAGGGGCCGTCGCTGGCCGGCACTCGGGCGGGCCCGCGGTCACCGCCTCCATGGACGAGATGGTCTTCCTGGAGCCGGTCAGGGTCGGGGACCTGGTCCATGTGAAGGCACAGGTCAACTGGACCGGCCGGTCCTCGATGGAGGTCGGCGTGCGCGTGCTGGCCGAGCGCTGGAACGAGTCGACGCCGGCGACGCAGGTCGGCTCCGCGTATCTGGTCTTCGCCGCCGTCGACGCGGACGGCAAGCCGCGCCAGGTGCCTCCGGTGGTCCCGGAGACGGAACGCGACAAGCGCCGGTACCAGGAGGCGCAGATCCGGCGCACCCACCGGCTCGCCCGCCGCCGCGCGATCAAGGAGCTCCGCGAGAAGCGCGCGGCGGAGGGCTACGAGGACTGATGCCCTCGGGCTCCCGGGGCCTTCCGGCCCCGGCCCTGGCCCTGGCCCCGGCCCTGGCCCTGGCCCCGGCCCTGGCCCCGGCCCCGGCCCCGGGTGTCCGTCCTCACTCCTCCAGAGCTTCGCCTGGGGGCACCCCCAGCGGGCTGGGAATGCGCCCGGCACCGGCGCCGACTCCCAGCCCTGCGTTCCGGGCGCCGACTCCCGGTCCTCCGCTCCCGGCGTCCTGGCGACCGGGGGCCCGACGCGCTCCGTCGGTCAGTTGCAGAGCACCTGGTCGCCGGTGACGGCCTCGAAGGCGCCCTGGGGACGGGGGGCCTCGGCGCGGACCGGGATCACCTTGGTGAAGCCCGAGCCGGCCGTCACCTTGAGGGTCGGGCCCTGGCCGTGCACCGCGCGGAGTTCGCAGCCCGGCAGGGCCACGGCAAGGGACCTCGCCGAGCGGTCCCAGCGCGGGTCGTACGAGACGAGCGTGCGCTTCACATCGTGGCGGTCGTCGTTGCGCGGCACCCGGGTCGTGTTGAACCCGGTCGCCCGCAGGGCGGCGTCCACACGCGCGCCGAGGCCGTCCAGCCGGGTCCCGTTGTAGACCTGGACCCGGATCTGCTTCGGCGGTACGTCGATGATCTTCGACGGCTGCACCCCCGGCTTCCCCGGGCGGCGCGGCGCCAGCGGCTTGTCGTCGCGCAGCGCCTGGAAGAGCCGCTGGGACTTCACCGGGTCCCACTTCACCGTCGAGCCGATGCCGTTCACCGGGTAGCTGACGTCCCCGACGGGGACCGACGTGAACTCCGACGACGCCGGGGTGAAGCCCCGCATCGCCTTGCCGAGCGCGAGCATCTCGTCCGTACCGAACCCCTTGTCCGCCCGTACCGCGTTGAGCATCGCCGAGCCGACCTCGCGGAACTTCACGGGATTCAGCAGCACCCCGCTGCTGGTGGCCCGGTGGATCAGAGCCGCCATGAAGCGCTGCTGGCGCTGCATCCGGCCCAGGTCCGCCGCCCCGTCGATATGGCGTGAGCGTACGTACTGCAACGCCTTCCCGCCGTCGAGCGTGTGCGTGCCCGCGGCCAGGTCGAGTCCCGTGTACGAGTCCTTCAGCGGCCGGGCCGTACAGATCTCCACCCCGCCGATCGCGTCCACGGTCTTCATGAAGCTGGTGAAGTCGACCTCCAGATAGTGGTCGACCTTCACCTTCGTCATGTGCTCGACGGTCCGCACCGTCAGCGCGGGCCCGCCCTCCGCGTACGCCGCGTTGAGCTTCAGCGCGTGCTTGCCGTGGTGCTTGCCGGTGGTCACGTCGGTGTGATCGGGGATCTCCGTGTACGAGTCCCGCGGCAGGCTCACGACGCTCGCGCGCTCCCGGTCCGCGGAGATATGCACCAGCATGATCGTGTCGGTGCAGCGGCAGGGGGCGCCGCCGAGCCGGTACTTGCGGCGTTCTTCCTTGGTGATCCTGTCCCGCCCGTCCGTGCCGACGAGCAGGATGTTCATCCCGTTCCCGGCCTCCGGCCGGTTCTTCATGTCCTTGAACGGGTCGACCCGCCCGATCCCGCTGTCCAGCCCCGTCACCAGGGTGTGACCGATACCACCCACCCCCAGGACCAGCACCGAGAGCGACGTCGCCATCCGGATTCCCCAGCGGTGTCGCTCGGCCTGCCGTCCGACGGGCGGCCGTGGCCGGGCGCCCTGCGGTCCGGGTCGTGCTGCCGTCGGCCTCGGCCGGGCCGCCTCCGGCCTCGGTCGGGCCGCCTCCGGTCGCGGACGGGCCGCCGCCGGTCGCGGACGGGGCGAGCGGGGCGGTGTGGGCACGAGGGGCACCTCCGCGGGGTGGCAGACCGTGATCCCGAGAACCGTAGGCCCATACGATCTGCGGCACCGGGAGCGGGCCGGGCGGCGCGCACCGGTGTCCCCCGTTCGCGGTAACGTGGCGGGCGATAGTGACGTCTCCCGGGACGACCCCCGGACCCCGAGGAAGCCATGCCCGCCCCCACCCCCGCCGTTTCCGTGATCATGCCGGTCCTCAATGAGGAGCGGCATCTGCGTGACTCGGTCCGTCACATCCTGGAGCAGGAGTACGACGGTGAGATGGAGGTGGTCATCGCGCTCGGCCCGTCCACGGACCGTACCGACGAGATCGCTGCCGAGCTCGTGCGCGAAGACCCCCGCGTCCACACCGTGCCGAACCCCACCGGGCGTACGCCGGCCGCGCTCAACGCCGCGATCAAGGCATCCCGGCACCCGATAGTGGTACGGGTCGACGGTCACGGCATGCTGTCGCCGAACTACATCGCGACCGCCGTCCGGCTCCTCGAGGAGACCGGTGCGCAGAACGTCGGCGGCATCATGCACGCCGAGGGCGAGAACGACTGGGAGCACGCGGTCGCGGCCGCGATGACCTCGAAGATCGGTGTCGGCAACGCCGCGTTCCACACCGGCGGTGAGGCGGGCCCGGCCGAGACCGTGTATCTGGGTGTCTTCCGCCGTGCGGCGCTGGAGCAGCAGGGCGGGTACAACGAGGAGTTCATCCGGGCCCAGGACTGGGAGCTGAACTTCCGGATCCGCGAGGCCGGCGGACTCATCTGGTTCTCACCGGAGCTGAAGGTGCAGTACCGGCCGCGGCCCTCCGTGAAGGCGCTCGCCAAGCAGTACAAGGACTACGGCCGCTGGCGCCATGTCGTCGCCCGTTACCACTCCGGTTCGATCAACCTCCGCTATCTCGCTCCGCCGACCGCCGTCTGCGCGATCGCCGCGAGCCTGGTGGTGGGCGCCGCGGTCAGCCCGCTCGGCTTCGTGATCCCCGCCGGCTATCTCGCGGCGATCACCGCCGGATCGGTCCCGGCGGGCAAGGGGCTGCCGCTGAAGGCCCGGCTGCAGATCCCGGTCGCGCTGGCCACGATGCACATGTCGTGGGGCTTCGGCTTCCTGACCAGCCCGCGATCCCTGGCGAACAAGGTCATCGCGAGCCGCCGCCCGGCGGTCACGGCACCGACGGCCTGACGACTGACAGTCTGGCGAGCCACGGCCTGACGACTGACAGCCTGACGAACCTACGGCCTGACGAACCTACGGCCTGATGCAAACGCCGCGGCCGGTCGGCCCCCAGGGGGACCGACCGGCCGCGGCGTTTGCATCAGCTACCAGCGGTAGGGCTTGTAGACGTCCATGCAGGCGCCGTTGTCCGCCCCGTTGAGCGCTTCGGTGTCGTCCTTCGACACCGTCGGCGTGGCTGCCTTCGGGAAGGTGTCCCCGCTCCGCCAGTCGGCCCCCACGATCACGGTCACGCCCGAGACATCGGTGGACTTCTTCACGGAACTCACCGGAATGCCCAGGGCCTTGGCGACCGCCTGGGCCTCCCCCTCCAGCTCGGCGCTGGGGAAGCGGACGACCGTCTTCGCCTGCGGGTTGCTCGTGCGGTCCGCCGACGCCCGCGTGTACCCCTTCCCCGAGAGGACCTCCATGATCTCGGCCGCCCGCCCCTTCACCGAGCCCAGCTCCGGCGTGTAGGTGCCGTTCTGCACGGTGACACCGGTCTCGCCGGCGGGCACCACCGGGTCCTTGCTGGTCGCGGCGGGCTTCGGCTTGGAGGTGGGGCCCTTGCCGTCCAGCGGGGTGTCGTCGCGGAGCATGCGCCACAGATCGTCGGCCTTGCCGGGCGCCGGCAGTACCCGGTTCTCGTCGTACGGATCGGGAATGCGCGGCATGGTGAGCATCGTGATCCGGTCCGTCGGCACGTCCTTGAGCTGCATGCCCAGATCGAACAGCTTCTTGACGGTGCCGATCTCCTCCGAGACCTCAAGCGACTTGGTCGCGGTCTCGGCGAGGTCCATCAGCTGCCCGGTGTCGGTGAACGCGTTCTGCGCCTTCAGATTGCGGATCACCGAGTTCATGTACATGTGCTGGGCCTTGGACCGGCCGAAGTCGTCGTAGAAGGCGTGCCGGGTGCGCAGCCACTGCAGGGCCGTCTCACCCTGGATCTTCTGCGTGCCCGCCTTCAGCTTGAGCCCGGAGCCGCCCTTCACCATGGCCGTGGGCTTGTCGTGCACGTTGTACTCGACGCACACTTCGGCCCCGCCGACCGCGTCGGCCATCGAGACCACACCGGCGAAGTCGACCATCATCCAGTGGTCGATGTAGACCCCGGTGAGGTTCTGCCAGGTGGCCAGGGTGCAGCCGGGGCCGCCCCGCGCCAGGCTCTCGTTGATCAGCGTCCTGGTCGCCTTGTACTTCTGCCGGCTCTTCGGGTCCACGCACTCGGGTATCTGGACCCGGGTGTCGCGCGGGATCGAGACGACCGAGGCGTTCTTGCGGTCGGCCGAGACATGCAGGAGCATCTGGACATCGGCGAGGGGCGGGGCGTCCTGCTTGTCCCGGGAGCCGCCGAGCGCCACGTTCGCCGCCGAGTTACGGCTGTCGGAACCGATCAGCAGGATGTTCAGCGGTGTCTGTCCCGCGGCGTTGGGCGCGGTCCTCCGTGCCTTGCTGTCACTGGCGCTGCGCGCACCCTTGCGGATGTTGTTGTTGAGGTGCTGGTAGTAGAGGTATCCGGCGGCGGCCGTACCGAGTATCAGCAGCGACAGCACGGAGGCGACCCAGCGCAGTATCCGGCGTTTGCCGCGTTTGCCGTGCTGGTGCGGGGCGCCACCGCGGCGTGCGGGTCCGGTGTCTCCGCCCGGCGGCCTGCCCTCCGCGGTCCTGCCGCCACCGGCGCCCGCCGTGCCGTGCTCCTCCTCGTAGAGGCCGTCGTCCCAGCCCCGTTCACCGGCGTGCCGGACGCGTTCCCGCGTCCCCTCCCCACGCACGCTGCTGTTTCCCACCCCTGGCCCCCTGTCGCTTCAGGCGCGCCTCATGACCCGGTGGTCCGGGGTCATTTGGCGCACACCTGCTTGTCGGCTTCTACCTTGTCCACGTCCGCCGGCGGCTTCGTCGGAGCGGCGATGGGCACCCCTGCGCCCTTGAAGTCGGCACCGAGGGTCAGGACCATCGCCTCCGTGCCCTCGGCGTTCTTCGTGCCGGGCTTGAGTGCCGCGGCGGGCAGGCCCATCAGGTCCGCGAGCTTGCGCGCCTGGTCGGCCTGGTTCGGTGCGTACGCCAAGGTCGTCTTGGCGATCTTCTCCGGGGCGTTGCTCTTGTTCGAGGACTTGAACACGCCCTTTTCGTTCTGCAGCCAGTTGAGGGTCGTCTGCGCGGCCCCGTTGGTGTCGCTGCCGTTGTAGACGTCCACACGTACGTCGGCGGCCGCGGCCCGCGGGCCCTTGAGCAGGGCGGCCTGCTTGCTCTTGGCGGCCGATTCCTTCTTCTTCACCTCGGTGAGGGACACGTCGTTCTGCAGCAGGCTGAAGATCTGCGGAGCCTTGAACTTGTCCAGGATGACGGTCGCGCCGTCCGTGTTGTCGACCACCGGCACGGTCGTGAAGCTGATGTGCTTGATGTCGATCTTGCCGAGTTCCTCGGCGAGGGAGGTCAGCTTCGGGATGTCCCCGATCGCGCTGTCGACCGTGAGCGCCTTGGTCGCCGCATCCGCGAGCGCGAACATCTTCTTGGGATTGCCGAGGGTGTCTTCCTTCATCTGCCGGATCATCGAGGCGATGAACTGCTGCTGCTGCTTGATCCGGTCCAGGTCGCTCTCGTTGCCCAGGCCGTGCCGGTTACGGACGAACGCGAGCGCGTCCTCACCCTGGACCTTCGACGGTCCGGCCGGCAGATCCAGCTTGGAGGACTTGTCCTTGATGGGCTTGGCCAGGCAGATCTCGACGCCACCGACGGCGGTGGAGAGCGTCTTCACCGCGTTGAAGTCGGCCATCATGAAGTGGTCGACCGGAACGCCGGTCATCTGCTTGATCGTGCGCATCGTGCAGCCCGGGTCGCGTCCTGCCACCCCGAAGCTCTGGTTGAAGCGGACGCCCTGGGAACCCTTGATTATTTTGGTCGAGCCGTCCGGCTGCTTCGTGGGGCAGTCCGGGATGTCGGTGATCAGGTCCCGGGGGATGCTCAGCGCGGTCGCGTTGGTGCGGTCTTCGGAGACATGGAAGAGGAACGTGGTGTCGGCGTGGCCGGTGCTGTTGTCCCGGTCGCCGTAGCCCTCGTTGCCCGCTCCGGTGCGCTTGTCGGTGCCCAGGAGCAGGATGTTGACCGGCCCGTCCTTGGTGATGCCCTTGGCGCCCGCATCACCGACGTCCACCGTGTTGAGGTTGCCGTTGAGCCGCTCGTACACGTAGTAGGCGCCGCCGGCGACGGCGATGAGGACGACAGCCATGGCGCCGCCGGTCCACAGCAACGCCTTCTTCTTGCGCGCCTTCGGCGGCTTGCGCTTACGACGGCCAGGACCGGTGGGGGGCGTGTTGCCGCCGCCCGCTCCGCCTGCCGCGCCCGCGTTGCGCGTCGAGCGGCGTGTGCGCTGTCCCGGGACATCCGTCTGCTGCGCCGCGGTGCCGCTGGTGCCGCGGCGGCCGGCCGTTCTGGAGGGGGAGGCGCCGGTGGAGCGGGAGGCCGTCGACTGCCGTGTGGAACGGTCCAGTCGCAGTTCGTAATTGCCCGTCTGCGGGTTCAGTACCCACTGGTCGGCGGGGTCGATTTCGTCCGCCTGCCCACGGCTCTGCGCATCCACGGTTGCTTGAGTCCTCCGTCGGTGCCACGCGAGGCGTCCCTCCCCCCGGGAGACGCTTGGTTCGTCGATCCGGTTGTGTGCGACCTGGCGGTCGGATGTACCGGGTCGCGACACACTATCCGCCCAGTTCAGCGCCGAGCGACGTCCGTGACAAATTCCACGCTCCTTACAACTGGGCAATCCGCCCAATCTTCATGGACTGCCGACAAGTCCTTGGCGATGGCTTTACCCGCACATGCCGGAAGCGGCGTTCGTGCCGGGGAACGTCGGCGTCGCCGAGGGGTTCTCGGAGCCCGTGCCGCCGTCGCTTTCCGTCGCCGGAGCATCACTCGGGGTCGTGTCCTGCGGCACCACTCTCACGGGAGCGTCCTCGCGCAGCCGCTTGAAGAGCTTGCTCGCGGCCGGCTCGACGAGTTCGTCGCGGTTCGGGTCGTACGTGTACGCCCGGCGCGGCACCGTGAGGAACTGCACGCGCTCCGACGGTACGTCCCGCAGTGAGCGGGCGAGGTAGTACAGGTCCCTCAGCGAGTCCATGCCGGGGTCGGCGGTGATCGCCTTGGTCGCCGCGTCCAGTACGGGGTAGAGCTTGGCCGGGTTCAGCAGGACGCCGTTGCTCTGCACCTTGTTGAAGAGCGCGCCGAGGAACCTCTGCTGCCGGTCCATGCGTTCGGTGTCGCTGCCGTCGCCGAGGGACTTGCGGGCGCGCACGAAACCGAGGGCCTGTTCACCATTGAGGGTCTGTTTGCCCGCTTTTAGCCTGAGATGGGCATCGGGGTCGTTGATCGGCTCGTCGAGGCAGACCTGCACCCCGTCCACCGCGTCCACCATGTCCTTGAAGCCATGGAAGTCGATCACCATGTGGTGGTCGACGCGGATACCGGTGAGCCGCTCGACGGTACGGATCGAGCAGGCCGCGCCACCGATCGCGAAGGCGGAGTTGAACTGGGCGAACTGCGGCCGGCTGCGGGTGCCCCCGGCGGTGCGGCAGCCGGGGATGTCGACCATCAGATCGCGTGGGACGGAGACCGCGGTCGCACTGCGCCGGTCGGCGGCGAGATGCACCAGGATCGTCGTGTCGGAGCGCTGGCCCTCGGTGTGGCCGTATGTGCGGTTGACTGAGCCCGCACGGGTGTCCGAGCCGATGAGCAGAATGTTCCGCACCCCGCTCACCGTGTGCAGCGGGCGCTCCCTCTCGTACCGCTCCAGCTCCTCGGCGGCGGTCAGGTCCGTCCCGATGTTGCTGTCGAGCAGCCGGTACAGCCACCAGCTGACACCGGCGATGACGAGGATGAGGAACGACAGGCCGAACGCGGCCCAACGCGGCCAGCGGCGCCTGCGGCCGACGGCGCCGTCGCCCGCCGCGTCCGGAGACCCGGCGGCATCCTCCGCCGGGTCGTCCGGTTCGGCGGGCGTGTCGGCGCTGTCGGTCACGTCTGCGTTCATCCTCGCGGCTCGTCGGGCCCAGTAGGTTTGTCGGGCTCGTTGCCCGCGCGTACGCCGATGATGTCCCGGAGCCGGCGATCAGGCCCGAGGGCTCGGCAGCCGGTGAGCCGGAAGAGTGGACGTCGGAGCGCTTGTCGTACCGCGCTGCCCGCCCGGGGGCGATCACATCGCCCGGTGCGTGACCCGCTCGCTCCCGGTCCGCTTCTCCAGCCCCTCCGGGGAGAGTTGGCCGAGGTTGCGGCAGAGCACCACCGACCCGCCCGAGGCGAGCGGCGCGTACAGCCCGGCCGACAGCCCCTCCCAGGTGTCGTACGGGCGCCCCGACAGCAGCCGCGACCCGGTGTCCCCCAGGCCCAGCGACGCCGCGTCCGCGCGGGCGCGCTCGACGAGGGCCTCGCCCGTCAGCTCCATGCCTGCGACCGTGAGGGCGGGCGCACCCGGGTCCACCGGGACATAAGGCGCGAACCGGTCACCCTGGCTCGGCACCTCCACCGCGTAGTCGGCGAAGCCCTCGGGCACCTGCCGGAAACGGCCGCCCAGCGGCCGCAGCGCCAGGGCGAGCCGCTCCCCGGAACAGGCCCGCGCCGCCTCCAGGGTGTCCGGGCCGCTGACGACGAGGTCCGCGCCCGCGGGGTCACCGCCGACCTCGGCGACCACCCCGACCGAATGACAGGCGAGCAGCCACACCGCGGTCTGCCAGTGCGCCGGCAGCAGCAGCGCCAGCCGGTCGCCGGGCTCCGCGGACAGCCCGTCCTGGAGCAGATTCGCCGTCTTGGCCACCCAATTGGCGAAGGTCGCGACGGACAATTCGACGCGCTCACCGGTGGCGTCGTCGTAGAAGGTGACCAGGGGGCGGGCCGGATCCTCGGCGAGGGCGGATCGCAGCAGGTCGGCGGGGGTGCGGTCGCTGGCGTTCACCCGCGCAAGAGTACGCCGCCGAGGTGCCGCGGGCGCCGCCGTACCGGTGACGGCGTCCCCCGGTCGGGCCGACGGGCCGTCAGATTCCCGGAAGGCGGAATGCGTCCGCCCGTCCAATGATCATTGGCATGCGTGCCTTCCATGTATCCGCGATCGGCGTCGCGTGCACAGCCGTCCTCGCCCTTCCCGCACTCGCGCTGCCGGCCACCGCCGCGCCGCCGGTGCCGGATCTGCCGGGTTCCACCCAGTCCTTGCCGCTCGAGCCGCTCCCCGGCCACCAGCGGGCGGCCGGCGGCGCCGTCGTCCAGGGGCTGGAGCGACGCGAGGTCCGTCCGTTCTCGCTCGTCGGGGTCGTCTGGGACGACGTGGAGACCGAACTCCACGGCACGGTCCAGGTCCGCACCCGCGCCGCGGGCTCCAGCACGTGGTCCGCGTGGCAGCACGTGGAGACCCACGACGAGGAACACGCCCCTGACCCCGGCTCACCGGAGCGTGTCGCGGGACATGTACGCGGCTCGACCGCGCCCCTGTGGGTCGGCGAATCGGACGGCGTCGAGGTCCGCGTACAGTCCGGGACCACGGCCGAGACGAGCGCCGGGACGACGGCCGGGCCGCGGCGCGGCCCCACGGAGCCCCTCCCGCGCGGCCTGCGGCTCCAGCTCGTCGACCCGGGCCGGGTCGCGGAGGCCGAGGTGCCGCCGCTGTCCGAGGAGCCCGAGCCGCGGCCCGCGGCGTCGGCGAACCCCTGGCCGGGGGGAGGCGAGGGCGAGGGCGAGGGAGCGGCGGAGGACGAGCCGGCTGCGGGCGGTCCGGAGACCGAGGCGCAGGCCGAAGCGCAGGCCGCCGACCTGACGGCCGAGTCCGCGGCCGCCTCGGCGGTCAACGCGGATCTCGCGCCGCTCGGAGCCGACGTGATCCCCGCCCTGTCCAAGGCGGAGACGAACGCGGTGGCCAAGCTGTACGGCGTTGCGAAGCCGTACATCGGCCCGCGGCCGGGCATCATCACCCGCAAGGGCTGGGGCGCCGACGAGTCGCTGCGTGAGAAGCAGTTCGTGTACACCAACGCGGTCAAGGCGGCCTTCGTCCACCACAGTGCGACGGGCAACGGATTCACCTGCGAGCAGTCGCCCTCCGTCCTGCGCAGTATCTACCGCTACCACGTCGAGAGCAGTGGCTGGCGGGACATCGGCTACAACTTCGCCGTCGACAAGTGCGGAAACATCTACGAAGGGCGGGCAGGAGGCGTGGCCAAGGCGGTGCTCGGCGCACACACACGCGGTTTCAACACGAACAGCATGGGCATCGCGGTCCTCGGAACGTACAGTTCGACCACCCCGCCGCCGGCCGCGGTGGAGGCGGTCGCCAAGCTCACCGCCTGGAAGCTCGGTCTGTACGGGGTGAACCCGAAGTCGAAGACGTATCTGACGTCCGGGGGCGGCAACAAGTTCGCGAAAGGCACGCAGGCCAGACTCAACGTCATCTCGGGGCACCGGGACGGATTCGCAACCGACTGCCCGGGAGGCCGCCTCTACGGCCAGCTCGGCACGGCCCGTACCGTCGCGGCCAGACTCCAGGGCCGCTGACGGGTCGCGGACGGGCCGGTGAAGGCCCGTACCGCATACGTACGTACGAACAGGCTGAATACACTGGCCGGTCATACGCACGAATCGCCCGGCCCCAGCAGGAAGCAGAGAAGGCATTGACTCAGGCCCCAGAAGCGATCCTCCTGGTCGGCGGCAAGGGCACGCGGTTGCGCCCGCTCACCATGAACACGCCCAAGCCGATGGTCCCCGCGGCAGGCGTGCCGTTCCTCACGCACCAGCTGGCGCGGGCACGCGCCGCGGGCGTCGAGCACATCGTGCTCGCGACGTCGTACCTCGCGGAGGTCTTCGAGCCGTACTTCGGCGACGGCTCCTCGATGGGCCTGCACCTGGAGTACGTCACCGAGGAGGAGCCGCTCGGCACGGGCGGGGCGATCCGGAACGTCGCGTCACGGCTGCGGTCGGGGCCGGAGGATCCGGTACTGATCTTCAACGGTGACATTCTGACGGGCCTGGACATCGGTGGCCTGGTCGAGACGCACACGGCGTCCGGGGCGGACGTCTCCCTGCACCTGACCCGGGTGGCGGACCCCCGGGCGTTCGGCCTGGTGCCCACCGACGGGACGGGCCGGGTCACGGCCTTCCTGGAGAAGCCGCAGACCCCGGAAGAGATCGTCACCGACCAGATCAACGCGGGGGCGTACGTCTTCCGCCGCTCGGTGATCGACGGCATTCCGGCGGGCCGCCCGGTCTCGGTCGAACGGGAGACCTTCCCCGATCTGCTGGCCTCCGGGGCCCACCTCCAGGGCATGGTCGACTCGACCTACTGGCTGGACCTCGGCACCCCGCAGGCCTTCGTCCGCGGCTCCGCCGACCTGGTCCTGGGCCGCGCGCCCTCCCCGGCCGTGCCCGGCCGCTGCGGCGACCGCCTGATCCTGCCGACCGCGACGGTCGCCCCGGACGCCAAGCTCACCGGCGGCACGGTGATCGGCGCCGGCGCGGTCATCGGCGAGGGCGCCCGCATCACCGGCAGCACGATCCTGGACGGCGCGACCGTCGAGGCCGGAGCCGTCGTCACCGACTCCCTGGTCGGCGCGGGCGCCCACGTGGGTGCCCGCACGGTCCTCACGGGCGCGGTCATCGGCGACGGCGCGGTCGTCGGCCCCGACAACGAGCTCAAGGACGGGGTCCGGGTGTGGTGCGACGCGACGCTCCCGGCGGGGGCGATCCGCTTCTCCTCGGACCAGTAGGGCCGTGTGCCCGGGGGCGTCCGCCCCCGGGCCGGACCCGGAGCCCTACTCTCTAAGAGACTGCACTCCCCAGGGGCCTCCCGAAGGGACTGCACTCCCAAGGGACTCCCGGAACCCTCCCGGGGGCTCCCACCGAGGACCCCGAGCCGAGGACCCCCGACACCGAGGACCCCTCCCGTGGCAGGACGCTTCGACCCACGCCCCGCCGTCACCCGCACCACCGTGCGCGGCGGCGAGGTTCCCGTACCCGCGCCCAGGGCCTCGGCCTCCGCGCTCGGGGGCAGGGAGCGGCGCTACGTACCGCCGGGCCCGCTCGACCTGGGGCTCGTGCTGGGGCCGCTGCGGCGCGGGCCGGCCGATCCGACGTTCCGTACGACACCGGACGGCTCGGTGTGGCGTGCCACCCGCACCCCCGACGGACCGGGCACCCTCCGCGTCGCGGCACGGGACGGGGCCGTCCACACCGAAGCCTGGGGCCCCGGCGCCGAGTGGCTGATGGAGCAACTGCCCGCCATGCTCGGCGAGTCCGACGATCCGGACGCCTTCGAGCCGCGCCACCGCCTCGTCGCGGCCACCCACCGCCGCCGTCCCGGCCTGCGCCTGACCCGTACGGGACTGGTCATGGAGTCCCTGATCCCGTCGATCCTGGAACAAAAGGTCACCACCGACGAGGCCTACCGCGCCTGGCGCCTCCTCGTACGGAAATACGGCGAGCCCGCACCGGGTCCGGGCGGTCGTCTCCACGTCATGCCCGACCCTCGCACCTGGTCACTCATCCCCTCCTGGGAGTGGCACCGCGCGGGCGTCGACGACAAACGAGCTGCCACGATCCTGCGCGTGGTCCGCGTCGCCCGCCGTATGGAGGAGGCCGCGGCGATGGAGCCCGAAGCGGCCATGGCGCGCCTGGAGCTGATCCCCGGCATCGGCCCCTGGACCTCCGCCGAGACGATCCAGCGCAGCAACGGCGCCCCCGACGCCGTCACGGTCGGCGACCTCCACCTCCCCGGCATCGTCGGCTACGCCCTCGCAGGCGACCGGGACGCCGACGACGCCGCCATGCTCGAACTCCTGCAGCCCTACGCGGGCCAGCGCCACCGCGCGGCGCGGTTGATCCTGCTGAGCGGGCGGGTGCCGGCGCGTCGCAAGCCGAAGATGCCGCGGCACGACATCGCCGCACTCTGACCATGAGCGCTCTGACCCAGGAGCTCTCTGATCACGAGCCCTCTGATCACGAGCTCTCTGACCACAAGCGCTCAGAACAGGAGCGCTCAGGGCGTGAGCCGGGCCCAGAGCCGGGCCAGGGTGTCGCGTCCGTTCAGCGCACCTCGATGAACGCCGACGCCTCCCGCTCCGGTCGCGGCTTCGCTGCCGCCGCCGGCCGTCCCACGGCCACCGCCCCCATCGGATCCCACGACTCCGGCAGCCCGAGAACCTCGCGCACGACTTCGCGGCAGAACATCGTCGAGGACACCCACGCCGACCCGAGCCGCTCGCCCGCCAGCGCCACCAGGAAGTTCTGGACACCCGCGCCCGCCGCGACGACGAACATCTCGCGCTCCGCGGCGTCCCTGCGCTCGTCGCCGTAGTGGTGCGAGCCGTCCATCACCAGGCACGGCACCACCAGATACGGCGCGTTCCGCAGTACGTCCCCGCGCTTGATCCGCTTGGCGATGGACTGCTCCGACTTGCCGTCGCGCCGCAGATCCGCGATCCAGGCCTCCCGCATCGCGTCCAGCAGCCGCAGCCGCGAAGCCTCCGATTCGAGCAGCACGAAGCGCCACGGCGTCGTGTGGTGCGGAGCGGGCGCCGTCACGGCCGCGGCGACCGCGCGCCGGACCGCGCCCGGGTCCACCGGATCGTCCGTGAACTCCCGCACCGTCCGCCGCAGCGCCACCGCTTCCCGTACCGCCTCCGACGTGCCGAGGCGGAACATGTCGTCCTCGGCGCCCCGCACCAGCGCCGCCGCGCCGTCCGTCGTCTCGGCGACGACATGGGGGAGGCCTCGGACCACGGCCACCGGCAGCCCGGCCGCCTTGCCCTTGACCAGGTCGCCCGCCGCTGCCAGCTCGTCCGCCGTGGCGACGACGGTCGCGCTCAGCGGATTCCCGTGCGCGTCGACGCCACCCCGCAGATCGTCCAGGACCTGGACCCCCGCCGCTCCGATCGCGACATCGGTGAGCCCGGTGCGCCAGGGCCGCCCGAAGGTGTCCGTCACCACCACACCGACCTCGACACCGAGGGTGTCCCGCAGCCCCTCACGGATACGGGCCGCCGACGCGTCCGGGTCCTCGGGCAGCAACAGCACGGTCCCAGCGGCGGTGTTGGAGGCGTCGACCCCGGCCGCGGCCATGATCAGGCCCTGCCGGTTCTCGACGATACGGAGGGTGCCGCGCCGGGCCACCACCCGCACCGTCTCGGCGTCGATGGCCTCCTCCCGCGAGTCCGCGGCGATGATCCGGCCCTCGGCCTTGGAGACGATCTTCGACGTGACGAGCAGGACGTCGCCGTCCACCAGGCCCGGTTCGGTGGCCGCGATCAGCTTCGCGATGTCGTCGCCCGGCCGGACCTCGGGCAGCCCGGGCAACGCCCAGACGCGGTAGGACGGATGCGTCATGCCCGCACCTCCTCGGCGAGCGCCAGCGCCTCACGCGCCATCGCCGCCGCAGCCTCCACGCCGGTCATCATCAGCGGCACGGCCTTGCAGCGGATCCCCGCCTCCTCGACGTCCGCCACGGCCCCCGCGTCCACGGTGTCCACGAGCCAGCCGTCCAGCAGCCCCGAGCCGTAGTGCTTCGCCACCGCCGCTGCCGTCGACTCGACCCCGACCGCCGCCAGCACCTTGTCGGCCATGCCGCGCACCGGAGCGTTCCCGACGATGGGGGAGAGGCCGACGACGGGGACGCCCGCCTCGGCGATCGCCTCCCGGATGCCCGGCACCGCGAGGATCGTCCCCACGCTCACCACCGGGTTGGACGGCGGGAAGACGATGACGTCGGCCGCGCCGATCGCCTCCAGGACGCCCGGCGCGGGCTTGGCCTGCTCGGCGCCCACGGGCACGACGGCCTGGGCGTCGACGGAGGCCCGCAGCCGGACCCAGTACTCCTGGAAGTGGATGGCCTTGCGCTCGCCCTCGACGTCGATGGCGACATGCGTCTCGACGCGGTCGTCGGACATCGGCAGCAGCCGCACCCCGGGCTGCCACCGTGCGCACAGCGCCTCGGTGACGGCGCTCAGCGGATAGCCCGCGCTCAGCATCTGCGTACGGACGATGTGCGTGGCGAAGTCACGGTCGCCCAGCCCGAACCACTCGGGGCCCACGCCGTACTCCGCGAGCTCGCTCTTGACCTGGAAGGTCTCGTCCGTACGTCCCCAGCCCTGCTCCTCGTTGATGCCGCCGCCGAGCGTGTACATCACCGTGTCGAGATCGGGACACACCTTCAGCCCGAACAGATGGATGTCGTCACCGGTGTTGCCGATGACCGTGATGTCGGCTTCGGGGGCGGCCGCCTTGAGGCCACGCAGGAAACGAGCACCGCCGATACCACCGGCCAGAACCACAATGCGCATGAAGACAGTCTGTCAGCCGAAGGCTGTTCGGTTGAGGGGTGGTGGTCGGGCGACGGGCGGGCCTGTCAGCCGAAGGCTGTTCCCATGAGGGGTGGTGGGTGGGGCGACGGAAGGGGGCGTCAGGCGGCGACGGCATCCTGTCGGGCCGGGGAGCAGTGGGCCGTGTGCATCGGCATCTCGGTCAGGCCCGGGAAGTAGATGTGCAGACTGACGGCCGGTTCGAGCGAGTCGTTGACCACCTCGTGCACATATCCGGGTGCGAAGACGCGCTGGGCGCCGACGGCCAGGGAACGGGAGGCGGTGGCCGTCCGCTCCGTCAACTCGCCCTCGAGGACGGTCAGCACACCGGACGAGCGGCCGTGGTCGTGGAGTCCGCTGCCCTGGCCGGGGACCCAGGAGAGCAGCCAGACCTCGTAGCCGGGGCCGGTGCGCAGCCGGTGGTACCAGCGGGTGGTGGCGTCGTACTGGACGAGGTGGGCCCACTGGGCGGGGTCGGCGGCGATGGAGCGGGCGAGGCCGGCGAACTCGGCCACGGTCGCCGGGTGCTCGCGGGCGGGCTGGAGGAGGTGCTGAACCTCGAGGATGTCGCCGGCGATCTGGAGGTCGCTGTCGCTGTTCATGGGTGCGGTGGTTCCTCGGCAGAAACGGGAGGGTCAGTGCTGGGGTGTCGCGAGTCTCCGCCCGGGGCGGAGTGGGGAGAGCTGGAGCGCTACGGCATCAACAGCTGGAACAGCAACAGCAACAGCGAGTCTGGACAGCGCTGCGGAACCCACGGGTCGCGTGGGCCGCGGAGGGCGCTGTGGTCGCTGGCATGCATCCAAAGGTGACCAACGCGGTCCCAGATGTCAACTCAATGCCCGATTTGGTGGCAATGTTTCACCTCATCCGGTTACTCCGGTCGGAGAAAGGTTTGTGCAGTGATGGGACCGGAGACATGGCGCAGCAACCGCGCTCTTAAACGCCGTTGTGTTCTCGTGATCAGACTGTGATCCGGATCGCTTGTGTGGCTGGATCGCAACAAGATCGAACCGCGCGACGTCCTCCTTCGTGAGGACCGGTTGATGCCGGTGCCGGACCGAGGGTCGGAGGGGGTGCGGACAGGTCAGTGGTCAGTGTCTTGGTTTTTGGTGATTTGCACACTTTCCGCATACGTTTGGTTCTGCAGAGTGAATACGGGGCTCAATAGCAGATCTCGGCTTGACTGGCCCGGATCCACACACTTGTAATTTCACTCGTGTCGTTCGGCCGAAATCGGTACGGCTCACGGCCACATCACGGGGACGCAAAGACGGACGAGGGGCGCACATGACCGAGCTGTTTCAGCAACTGCTGGTCGAGGACGCGGACGAGGAACTCGGCTGGCAGGAGCGCGCGTTGTGCGCCCAGACCGACCCCGAGTCCTTCTTCCCCGAGAAGGGCGGTTCGACCCGCGAGGCCAAGAAGGTCTGCCTCGCCTGTGAGGTCCGCTCCGAGTGCCTCGAGTACGCCCTTGCCAACGACGAGCGATTCGGTATCTGGGGCGGCCTGTCCGAACGTGAGCGCCGCCGTCTGAAGAAGGCCGCGGTCTGAAGAAGGCCGCCGTGCGAAGAAGGCGCGGTCTGAAGTAGGCCGCCGTCCGGCGAGGGGCGCCGTCTGGAGAAGGCCGCCGTCCGACGAGCGTTGCCGGCCGACCGATCCGGGGCTTCGCCCTCCCAGCCCCCAGTCCTCAATCTCCCCCTATGCCCCGTGGGCGTGGGGACCCCTGGGCGCGCTGGAACATCCGGTCCGTCCGGCGATCGAGGCGCAGGGTTCGGGGCGGAGCCCCGAGAAGTGTCCACAGGCGGCGGACCGTCTCCCTGCCAGCCGTTAGTGTGGGGCCCCGTCCCAGACGCTCCAGCGCCCCTCGCGGGGCGACCCCGGCCGGAGGGCCCGTACCTCAATGTCCGCCACCACTGCGGAGTTTGTTCCCGCCACCCCGCCCGAGTTCCCGCGGCACGTCGTCACCGCCGTGCTCGTCTCCCACGACGGTGCCCGCTGGCTGCCGGACGCGCTCGCCGGGCTGCTCGGTCAGGAGCGCCCCGTACAGAACGCCGTCGCGGCCGACACCGGCAGCGCCGACGACTCCGCCGCGCTGATCACCGAGGCACTCGGCGCCGACCGGGTGCTGCATCTCGCCCGCCGCACCGGCTTCGGTGCCGCCGTCGACGAGGCCGTGCGCACCGCGGGCGTACTCACCCCCGACGACCTGCCGTACCTGAAGCGGCCCAGCGGCTGGGACCCCGTGAGCAGGACCTGGCGCGACGAGGCGTACGACATGCCGGAGCTGCCGTACGGCGAACCGGTCCAGTGGCTCTGGCTGCTCCACGACGACTGCGCTCCCGCCCCCGACGCCCTCGCCGAACTGCTGCGCGTCGCAGACTCCGACGAATACGCGGCGATCATCGGCCCCAAGCTGCGCGGCTGGTACGACCGCAAGCAGCTCCTCGAAGCCGGCGTCTCCATCGCCAACAGCGGCCGCCGCTGGACCGGACTCGACCGCCGCGAGCAGGACCAGGGCCAGCACGACCAGGTCCGCTCCGTCCTCTCCGTGTCCTCCGCGGGCATGCTCGTCCGCCGCGACGTCTGGGAGGAGCTGGGCGGCTTCGACCGGCGGCTGCCCCTGATGCGTGACGACGTCGACCTGTGCTGGCGTGCACACGCCGCCGGTCACCGCGTCCTCGTCGCTCCCGGAGCCGTCCTGCGCCACGCGGAGGCAGCGGCCCGCGAGCGCCGCACCGTCGACTGCGCCGGACGCTCGGTCACCAGCCCGCACCGTGTCGACAAGGCCGGCGCCGTCTACACCCTGCTCGCCAACGCGCGCGGCGCCGCCCTCCCCTTCGTTCTGCTCCGCCTCGTCCTCGGCACCCTGCTGCGCACCCTCGCCTACCTTGTCGGCAAGGCTCCCGGGCAGGCCGTCGACGAGGTCATGGGACTCTTCAAGACCCTCCTGCGGCCGGAGAGGATCCTCGCCGCCCGCCGCAGACGCAGAAAGCCTGCCGTGGATGCGAGCGAACTGCGGCCGCTCTTCCCGCCGCACGGCGCCACGATCCGCGCCACCGTCGAACAGGTCGCGAGCAGTCTCGGCGCCGGCAGCGACTCCGACGGCGGAGGCTCACGGCACGGCGCCGTCGAGTCCGGACCGGGCGGCGACGACGCGGACTTCCTGGAGATCGAGCAGTTCGCCCGGCTCAAGCGGATCGCCCGCAAGCCGGGACCCGTGCTGTTCGCGGTCCTGCTGATCGTCTCCCTCGTCGCCTGCCGCGGGCTCCTCGGCGGCGGGGCGCTCGCGGGCGGCGCGCTGCTGCCCGCACCTGCCGACATCTCCGACCTCTGGAGCCGGTACGCCGACGGCTGGCACCCACTCGGCACGGGCGGTACGCAGACGGCGCCCCCGTACCTCGCCGTCCTCGCGGTCCTGTCCGGTCTCTTCCTCGGCTCGACGGGCTTCGCGCTCACCCTGCTCCTCGTCTGCTCGGTGCCGCTCGCCGGCGTCACCGCGTACTTCGCCTCCAGGCCGCTGATCGAATCCCGGCTGCTGCGTGCCTGGGCGAGCGTCGCCTACGCCTTTCTGCCCGCCGCGACCGGCGCGCTCGCCACCGGGCGGCTAGGCACCGCGGTCCTCGCGATCGTGCTGCCGCTGATCGCCCGCGCCGCGGTCGCGGCGTACGGACTGGCCCGCGGAGACGGCGGAGCGCGCGGAAGCTGGCGTGCCACCTGGGCGTACGCCCTTCTGCTGACCTTCGCGATGGCCTTCACCCCGATCGTGTGGCCCGTCGCCGTCGTCCTCGGTCTCGCCGGCCTCGCGCTGCGGCGGGACGACATCACGGCCTACGGGCTGCGCTTCCTCGCCGCCGTCGGCACACCGCTGTTGATCCTCGCTCCCTGGTCGCTGTCGTTGCTGACGAGCCCCTCCGGCTTCCTCCGTGAGGCCGGGCTCGAGTTCGGCGCGGGCGCCGCCTCGCCGCTCGACCTCCTCGGCATCAGCCCCGGCGGCCCCAAGGCCCTCGGCGGACTGCTGCTGATCGGGATCGTCCTGGCGGCGCTCGCGGCCCTGCTGCGCGGCGAGCGGCAGTTCGCGATCCGTACCGCCTGGGCCGTCGCCCTCGTCGCCCTCGTCTTCGCGGCTCTCGCCAACGGTTCGGGCTGGGCAGGCCCGACCACCCTCGTTTACGGCATCGCCCTGCTCGCCGCCACCGTGCTCGGCGCGGAGGGCGCCCGGGAGCGGGTCGCCGCCCAGAGCTTCGGCTGGCGCCAGCCCGTCGCCGGGCTGATCGCCCTCGCCGCGGGAGCCGCCCCGCTGCTGTCCGCCGCCGGCTGGATGATCAGCGGAGCCACGGGCCCGCTGGACCGCCGCGACCCGGTGCAGGTCCCGGCGTTCGTCGCGGAGGAGAGCGACACCCGCGACCAGCCGCGCACACTCGTACTCGGCGGTTCGTCCCCGGCCAAGGTGTCGTACGCCCTGGTCCGCGGCTCCGGCGGCCGCCTCGGCGACGCGGAGCTGACCGAGGCCGGCGGCAACGACGCCCGCCTCGACAAGGTCGTCGCCAACCTCGTCGCGGGCTCCGGCGCCGATCAGACCAGCCAGCTCAGCGGCTTCGCGATCCGGTACGTGCTCGTACGGGACGGCGCACCGCGGCAGATGAGCCGCGTCCTCGACGCCACCCCCGGCCTTTCGCGGCTCAGCCAGCTCGACGGCAGCGCACTGTGGCGCGTGGACCGCCAGGTCGCCCGTGCGGTCATCGTCAACGGCAAGGAGGAGCCGCTGCCCGTGGCCGCCGGCCCCGTCGAGTCCCACGCGGAGATCCCGGCCGGCGCGTCCGGGCGGGTGCTGCGCATCGCGGACCGCGCGGACGACGGCTGGCAGGCCACGCTGGACGGTCGCGCGCTGAAGAAGACCACGGTCGACGGCTGGGCCCAGGGATTCGAACTCCCTGCGGAGGGCGGCCGGCTCGACCTCTCCTACGAGGACCCGACGACCCACACCGCCTGGATCTGGACGCAGGGCGCGCTCGCCCTCGTCCTGGTCGTGCTGGCCCTGCCCGGCAGGCGCCGCGAGATCGACGACGACCTGCCCGAGGAGGAGGCCGCGATCCCGGCCCAGCCCGTCGAGGGCGAGGGCCGCCGGGCCCGCAGGCTCCGCGCGGCGCAGGCCGCGGCGGAGGCGGACGAGGCCGTGGGACTGGACCCCGCGCCACAGCCGGATTCCGAGCCGGACCCGTACGCGGCCGTGCCGCACCAGCAGCACTACGGCGGCGACGCCGAGTGGGACGGCCGGACGTACGCGGGTGCGGGATCCGGCGCGGGCGAGGGTGTGGGCGCAGGCGTCGGTGCCGGTGCCGGCGAGTACGCGTCGTACGCGAACGACCAGTACGCCGACCCGTACGCCGCGCAGCCCTACCAGGACGCCCAGCAGCAGTACGCGTACGGAGAGCAGCAGTCGCAGCAGCAGTACGACCAGCAGCCGCAGCAGCAGTACGACCAGCAGTACGGGCAGCAGCAGTACGGGCAGTACCCGGACGACCCGTACCGGACGAGCCAGTACGACCCCTACGGCTACGAGACCGAGCAGCGTCCCGACGGGAGCAGCAACCAGTGAACCGCACGACCCTCTCGCTTCTCGCGGCCGCGGCCGCGCTCGCCGCCGTGACCGGATTCGCCGCGCTCAGCGCGCCGGACGGCGGGGCGGCCGCCGAGGCGAAGGCTCCGGCCCGGCTGCCGGTCGAGCGCTCCAGCCTGCTGTGTCCGGCGCCTGCGACGTCCGACATCGCGGAGACGACGTACACGTCCTTCACGCCCGCTGCGCAGGTGGCCGGATCGGCCGGATCGAGCGATGACGCGGAGGGCGCGGCGGAACTGAAGCCGTCCGTCACGACCTTGTCGGACCCGGACGACGGGGACGAGAAGGACGAGAAGGCGGGGGACAAGGCCAAGGCCGGGGACAAAGCCAAGGCGGGCGCGGCGAAGAAGCCCGCGGCGGACAAGGCCGTCGTCACCCTCAAGGAGCCCGGTAAGCCCGTCGGCGCCGAGGCGAGCGGCGGCGACGCTCCCGCGCTCATCGGCTCCGCCGGCGGCAGGCTCGCCCCCGGCTGGACCACCCAGCAGACCACCACGGTCACCGCGGGCAGCGGACGCGGCGTGCTCGGGGTCAGCTGCACCGCACCGGACACCGACTTCTGGTTCCCGGGCGCCAGCATCGCGAAGGACCGTGTGGACTACGTCCACCTCACCAACCCGGACGACACGGGCGCCGTCGTCGACATCGAGCTCTACGGCAAGCAGGGCGCCCTCAAGACCCAGCTGACCGAGGGCATCCCGGTCCCGGCCGGGGCGAGCGTCCCCGTGCTGCTCTCCACCCTGACGTCCGACCCCGCCGAGGACGTGACGGTGCATGTCACCACGCGTACGGGCAGGGTCGGCGCCGCGGTGCGGGGCGCCGGCGAGAAGACCGGCAGTGACTGGCTTCCCGCCTCCACCGACCCGTCCGGCACGCTCGTGCTGCCCGGCATCCCGGCGGACGCGACGTCGGTACGGCTGGTGGCGTTCGCGCCGGGCGACGACGACGCCGATCTGAAGGTGCGGCTGGCGGGCCCGTCCGGCACGATCACCCCGGCCGGCCACGAGACGTTGCGCGTCAAGTCGGGGATGACCGCGTCCGTCGAACTCCAGGACGTCACCAGGGGCGAGGCGGGCTCACTCCTCCTCGTCCCCTCCCAGAGCGGTCGGGCGACCCCTGTGGTCGCGGCCCTCCAGGTCACCCGGGGCAAGGGAGACAAGCAGGAGATCGCCTTCATCCCCGCGACCGCACCCGTGCAGGAACGCGCCACCGCGGCCGACAACCGGGCCAAGGGCTCGGTGCTCTCCCTGACCGCGCCCGGCGAGACCGCCCAGGTCAAGGTCACGGCCTCGGCGGGCACCGGGGCGGGCACCCCCGTCTCCAAGACGTACACGGTCAAGGGCGGCACGACCCTCGCGGTCACCGCCCCGCCCGTCCCGGCCGGCCTCAAGGGCTCGTACGCGCTGACCGTCGAACCCCAGCCGGGCGGCGGCCCGGTCCACGCGGCCCGGACGCTGCTGCTCCCGCAGGACGGCATCGAGATGTTCACGGTCCAGACGCTCCCCGACGACCGGGGTCTGGTCGAGGTCCCGGAGGCGGAGCAGGACCTGTCGGTCCTGGACGACTAGTGCTGTCCGGCGGTACGGCGTCCTGGCGCCCCGCGCAGACCGGACAGAGCCAAGTCCTGGCCGTACCCCGGAGCCAGGCGGGACTTAGGCAACACGCCCTAGTCCTGGCCGTACCGCGGGTCGACCGACTCGGGGGAGAGGCCGAGCAGGTCAGCGACCTGCTCCACGACCACCTCGTGGACGAGCAGCGCCCGCTCGTCGCGGTTCTTGGTGCGGATCTCGACCGGCCGCCGGTAGACGACGATCCTCGCCGGGCGGCCCTTGTCGGCCGGGGCCGAGCTGCCCAGCGGCACGGTCTCGTTCGGCGACCCCGGTACCTCCAGCACCAGGAACTCCACCTCGGCCAGCTGGGGCCAGCGCCGCTCCAGCCGCTCCACCGAATCCTGTACGAGATCGCGGAAGGACTCCGCGCGGCTGGCGGAGAGCGGTACCTGAGGCGGTGCGACGGGCCCGCGCATTCCTCGGCCATGGCGGTCGCGGCGGCGCGGCCTGGGCTCGGTCGGGCGGGGCGGTACGGGACTGTCCATCACTGACGCAGCGTAGCTCTCCGGACCCCGCACGCATCGCGCCCGCGTGCCCACCCCACGGCATGTCGTCACCCCGCCCGACGACCTGCCGCCACCCGGGCGTGCGGCATGTTGCCCTCCTGAGTGCGGTATGTCGCCGCCCGATCGCGTGGAGTGTCTCCGCCCTGCGCGACGGCATGTCGCTTATTGAACATTCCAGCCAAGCTTGGGCTCGATTCGATGCCTCCGCTCGATCACCGCTCTCGCCGCGATTGACGCGATTTGTGTCGAGCGATGACCGGATGACGTACCGTCGCCGGCCGTGCGCTTCTCCTCCCGTGCAGGTCAGGGCAGTTGCCCGAAAGGCGCCTGTGCCGGACCTCACAGCACGACACGGTGGAGTGACGTGGTGGAGAGTCGTCGCGGCCCGCTCAAGAGTGCGGTACCGTCCAACGTCGTGAGCCCTGTACGTCGCTGTTCGCGCACCGCGTGCGGCCGCCCTGCCGTCGCGACACTGACGTACGTCTATGCCGATTCGACCGCGGTCCTCGGCCCCCTCGCCACCTATGCCGAGCCCCACTGCTACGACCTGTGCGCCGAGCACAGTGAGCGCCTCACCGCGCCGCGCGGCTGGGAGGTCGTACGGCTCTCGGACGCCTCCGGCCCGAGCCGGCCCAGTGGCGACGATCTCGAAGCGCTGGCGAACGCGGTCCGGGAGGCGGCCCGCCCCCACGAACGTGCGGCCGAGGCGGGCGGCGGCCCCGGTGTCCGCCGGTCGGAGCCGATGGAGGTCGGACGCCGCGGCCATCTCCGCGTGCTGCGTTCCCCCGACTCCTGAAGCATTCCGACGCGTTCGCATCCGTACGGCCCTCGGTGCGGAGGCGTTGGCGGCTGCCTCAGCTTCTGCGGGTAGTTTGAGGCGACCGCAGAGAATTCAGGAAGGTTGGGCCGTGGCTGCTTCTGCTGCTGCTGATCTGTCGCAGATCGTGAAGGCGTACGACGTCCGCGGGGTGGTGCCCGATCAGTGGGACGAGTCGCTCGCCGAGCTCTTCGGCGCCGCCTTCGTCCAGGTGACGGGCGCGGACGCGATCGTCGTCGGCCATGACATGCGGCCGTCGTCACCGGGGCTCTCCGAGGCCTTCGCCCGCGGCGCCGCGGACCGCGGCGCGGACGTCACCCTGATCGGGCTCTGCTCCACGGACCAGCTGTACTTCGCATCGGGGCAATTCGGGCTGCCCGGCGCGATGTTCACGGCGTCGCACAATCCCGCCCAGTACAACGGCATCAAGCTGTGCCGGGCCGGCGCCGCACCGGTCGGCCAGGACTCGGGCCTCGGTGAGATCCGCGCGCTGGCCGAGAGCTGGCTCGCCGAGGGCGCTCCGGCCCCCGTACCGGCACCTGGTTCGGTCAGCAACCGCGACACCCTCACCGACTACGCAGCCCACCTGCTGTCCCTTGTCGACGTGGCGTCGATCCGCCCGCTGAAGGTCGTCGTGGACGCGGGCAACGGCATGGGCGGCCACACGGTCCCCACCGTGTTCGCCTCGCTGCCGGTCGAGCTCGTGCCGATGTACTTCGAGCTGGACGGCACGTTCCCGAACCACGAGGCCAATCCGCTGGACCCGAAGAACATCGTGGACCTCCAGGCCCGGGTCCGTGCCGAGGGCGCGGACATCGGCCTCGCCTTCGACGGCGACGCCGACCGCTGCTTCGTCGTCGACGAGCGCGGCGAGGGTGTCTCCCCGTCGGCGATCACCGCACTGGTCGCCGCCCGCGAGCTGGCCAAGCACCCCGGCGGCACGGTCATCCACAACCTGATCACCTCGTGGTCCGTCCCCGAGGTCGTACGCGAGCAGGGCGGCAAGCCGGTCCGCACCCGTGTCGGCCACTCCTTCATCAAGGAGGAGATGGCCCGCACCGGCGCCATCTTCGGCGGCGAGCACTCGGCCCACTACTACTTCCGCGACTTCTGGAACGCCGATACGGGCATGCTCGCGGCCCTCCACGTCCTGGCCGCCCTCGGCAACCAGGACGGTCCCCTCTCCGAGCTGGTCGCCCGCTATGACCGCTACCGCGGCTCCGGCGAGATCAACTCCACGGTCGCCGACCAGACCGCACGGACCGTCGCGGTCCGCGAGGCCTTCGCCTCCCGGGACGGCGTCACGACCGACGAGCTCGACGGCCTCACGGTCGCCACCGACACCTGGTGGTTCAACCTCCGCCCGTCCAACACGGAGCCTCTCCTCCGCCTGAACGTGGAGGCTCGCGACGAAGCGACGATGACGGCCATCCGGGACGAGGTCCTGCAGCTGGTGCGGGGAGCCTGACAAACCGTGCGGCCCGGGGCGCGACCGACTGTCCCGGGCCGACTGTCCCGGCCGACCGCCCAAGGCAGCCGGTCGCGCCACATGCCCGTGGGGCTCCCGCCATGTGATCGTGGTGCTCCCGCCATGTGACCGCGCGACCGTGGCGACGCGACCGTCGGGACGTGACCGTCGGGACATGAACCCTCTCGTCCGGACGGGCGACCCACAGCCGCCGCTGCCGGAGGCACGGGCCGCCACGCCGAGCCGCGCAGGCCGCCCCCCAGCGGTAGGCTGACGTGGCCCAAACCGCATGTTCGAAGGGACACCCCCATGCCGCTCGAAGCCGGTCTCCTGGAGATCCTCGCCTGCCCGGCCTGCCACGCCCGACTGAGCGACCAGACGGCGACCGACACTCCCGAGCTGATCTGCACCGGCAAGGACTGCGGCCTGGCGTACCCCGTCCGGGACGACATTCCCGTCCTCCTCGTCGACGAGGCCCGCCGCCCCGCCTGACCCGTCCGCGTACCCCGCGCCCCGCCCCGCGCACCCGCACGCGCACACGCACGTGTACGTCGACGATCGGAGGCCCACCCCATGCTCGACGAGTCACTCCTCGACGCTCCGGAAGCCCTGGCCCGCGCCGACCGCCGCGGTCTGCTCCGCGGCGCCGCGGAGGCCGGGGCGCGCGTACGCACCGCCGCCCGGCACGCCGCCGAGGCCGGGATCGCCGAGCTGAAGCCCGAGGGCCGCCCCCGCGCCGTCCTCATCGCAGGCCCCGGCACTGCCGCCATCGGAGTGGCGGACCTGCTCGCCGAGCTCACCGGCCCCACCGCCCCGGTCACCCGCCTGCACCCCACCGGTGTCGCCCCCGCCGCGGGCGCCCTGCGCTGGGCGCTCCCCGGCTGGGCGGGCTCCGTGGACCTCCTCCTCATCGCCACCACCGACGGTTCCGAGCCCGGCCTCGCGCTCCTCGCCGAGCAGGCCTACCGCCGCGGCTGCACCGTCGTCGCGGTCGCCCCGCAGCACTCCCCGCTCACCGAGGCCGTCGACAAGGTCCACGGCATCGTGGTGCCCATGGCAACCGCCCCGTACGAGCTGTACGAGGAGACGCAGGCGGCGGCGAGCCCCGGCGCGTTCTGGGCCCTGTTCACGCCGCTCCTCGCGCTCCTCGACCGTGTCGGTCTCATGTCAGCGCCCCAGGATGCCCTCCAGAGCGTCGCCGACCGCCTCGACCGCATCGCCGAACGCTGCGGCCCGGCCATCGCCACGTACAGCAACCCCGCCAAGACGCTCGCCGCCGAGCTGGCGGACACCCTCCCGATCATCTGGACGGAAGGCACGGCAGGCCCGGTCGGCCGCCGGTTCGCCGCCGTACTGGGCGAGCTGGCCGGCCTTCCCGCCCTCGCCGCCGAGCTCCCCGAGGCGCTGCCGGCCCATGGCGTCCTCCTCGCCGGCGACTTCGCGGCCGGCGCCGACCCGGAGGACTTCTTCAGGGACCGCGTCGAGGAGCCGCAGGCGCTGCGGGCGCGCGTCCTGCTGCTGCGTGACCGTACGGACAACGGCCTCACCGCCGCCCCCGCCGCACGTGAACTCGCGCTCAGCCATGACACCGCCATCAGCGAACTCGAGCCGGAGGAGGGCAGCGCCCTGGAGACACTGGCGGAGCTGCTGGCCGTGACCGACTTCGCGGCCGGCTACCTGGCGCTGGCGACGAGCGGCCACGCATAGCGAGTCACCCGGGACCCGCGGCGGGCCACTCACAAACCAGAACGTGTCCCGACACACTGCTCCGTGCCCCGACGCACTGCGGCAACCCGCACCAATGCACTGCATCGACCCGCCGTACCAACCCGCCGTACCGACACGCCGTACCGACTTGCCGTACCGACACGTCGCTCTGACACAGCGCGAAGGGACCCCATGGACCGCCTCTCCAACACCGTGCGCCCCTATGCCTGGGGCTCCACGACCCTCATCCCGGAGCTCCTCGGCATCGCCCCCACCGGCGAGCCGCAGGCCGAGATGTGGATGGGCGCCCACCCAGGTGCGCCTTCGCAGACCGACCGCGGCTCTCTGGACGACGTCATCGCCGCCGACCCCGTACGCGAACTCGGCCAGGCGGCCGTCGACGCGTTCGGCCCCCGCCTCCCCTTCCTCTTCAAGCTGCTCGCGGCCGGTGCCCCCCTCTCGCTCCAGGTCCACCCGGACCTCGCCCAGGCGAGGGAGGGCTACGCCGCCGAGGAGAGCGCGGGCATCCCGATCGACGCGCCCCACCGCAACTACAGGGACGACAACCACAAGCCCGAACTGATCTGCGCACTCACCCCCTTCGACGGACTGTGCGGCTTCCGCCCGCCCGTCGAGGCAGCGGACTTCATCGCGGGTCTGGACGTCGACTCCCTCAAGCCGTACGTCGACCTCCTCCACGCCCACCCCGAGGAGGCCGCCCTCCGCGAGGTTCTCACCGCCGTCCTCGCCGCCGACCCGGAGGAGATGGCCCACACCGTCGCCGAGGCCGCCACCGCCGCGGAACGCCTCGGCGGCCCGTACGCCCCGTACGCCACCCTCGCGCACCACTTCCCCGGCGATCCGGGCGTCATCGCCGCCATGCTGCTCAACCACGTACTGCTGCAGCCCGGCGAGGCCCTCTTCCTCGGCGCCGGCGTCCCGCACGCGTACATCAGCGGCCTCGGCGTCGAGATCATGGCCAACTCCGACAACGTCCTGCGCTGCGGGCTGACGCCGAAGCACGTGGACGTCCCCGAGCTCCTCCGTGTCGTCCGCTTCGAGGCGGGCGACCCCGGCGTGCTGCGCCCCGAGGCCTCCCCCTCCGGGGAGGAGGTCTACGACACCCCGATCGACGAGTTCCGGCTCTCCCGCTACGTCCTGTCGCCGCACGCCGCTCCCCGGGACGTGACCGCCGCGACCCCGCAGATCCTGCTCGCCACGGCGGGCCGGCCCACGGCGGGCGAGATCACCCTCGCCCCGGGGGAGTCGGTCTTCGTACCGGCGGGCGAATCGGTCGAACTGTCCGGTACGGGCACGGTCTTCCGTGCCACAGTGGTGGCCTGACGCACCGTCCACATCAGCTGCTGCAACAATGTCCCGCCGTGCCGATGCCCTGCCTCGGCGCGAGCAAGAACATCAGGAGCTTCGAGGAAGGACACCCTGCACCCATGAGCGCGTCAGGCGGAACCAAAGCGATCGTGGCGGCGCTCGCCGCGAACCTCGCTATCGCGGCAGCCAAGTTCGTGGCGTTCCTCTTCAGCGGCTCCTCGTCGATGCTCGCGGAGAGCGTCCATTCGGTCGCCGACTCCGGCAATCAGGGCCTGCTGCTCCTCGGCGGCAAGAAAGCCAAGCGCGAGGCGACACCGGAGCACCCCTTCGGCTACGGTCGCGAGCGCTACATCTACGCCTTCCTCGTCTCGATCGTCCTCTTCTCGGTCGGCGGCATGTTCGCGATCTACGAGGGCTACGAGAAGATCAAGCACCCGCACGAGATCACGGACTGGTACTGGCCCATCGGCGTTCTCGTCTTCGCGATCATCGCCGAGGCGTTCTCGTTCCGTACGGCCATCAAGGAGTCCAACCCTCTGCGTGGTCAGCGCTCCTGGAAGGAGTTCGTCCGCCACGCCAAGGCCCCTGAGCTGCCGGTCGTCCTCCTGGAGGACCTCGGCGCGCTCGTGGGTCTGATCCTCGCGCTCGGCGGTGTCGGGCTCGCTCTGCTCACCGGCAACGGCATCTGGGACGCCATCGGCACGCTCTGCATCGGCACGCTGCTGATCCTGATCGCGCTGGTGCTCGCGGCCGAGACCAAGTCCCTGCTCCTCGGCGAGGCGGCCGGCACGGAGGACGTCGAGAAGATCAAGGCGGCGATCGTCGACGGCACCACCGTGACCCGCATCATCCACATGCGTACGCTCCACCTCGGTCCGGAGGAGCTGCTGGTGGCCGCCAAGATCGCCGTGCGGCACGACAACACGGCCGCCGAGGTCGCCGCCGCCATCAACGCCGCCGAGGACCGGACCCGTTCCGCCCTGCCGATCGCCCGGGTCATCTACCTGGAGCCGGACATCTACAGCGAGGAGGCCGCTGCGGCCGGTGTGAACCCGGCGAAGTCCCCGGGTGGCCCCGGCCCGGACCTCGGCCACTGACGTACGCGCGGAGACCCGTGGACACGGAGACCCCCGGACCGAGCTGATCGGTCCGGGGGTCTCTTCTGTTTCCCGCGTTTCTCCTGTCTCTCCTGTCTCTCCTGGATCTCGCTCGCCACTGGATCTCGCGCGCTACTGACTCTCACTACTAGCTCTCGCCGAGGGCGGCCAGGACTGATGACCGGTCCGGAGCAGCCATCAACCGCTCACGGAACTCCGCGTCCATCAGCTTTCGCGACGGCGGCGCCAGGATCCGCAGATGCTCATCGCCCGGGGCCGCCTCCGGCACCGTGATCATGAAGATCAACTTGGCCTTCGTGCCGTCGAGCGACCCCCACTCCACGCCCTCCGGAGAGCGTGCGAAGCCGACGATCGGAGCCGTGGCGGCGTCGGTCTTGGCGTGCGGGACGGCGATCTCCTCGCCGAGGCCGGTCGTGCCCAGTTCCTCACGGGCCAAAGCGGCCCGTACGAGTTCCTCGGGATCCGCGACCTTGCCGGTCGTCCCGAGCATCGCCGCCATCTCGCGGATGGCGGCATCCTTGCTGCCGGCGGCAAGGCGGACCCTCACGGTCTGCCCGTTCAGATACCCGGAGAGCACCTCGGCGCCATCGGCCCCGGCCGACTTCGCAGCGGGGGCGGCCGTCTCCACCGACGGGGCCGCCGTAGGAGCACCCGTGGCACCGATTCCCGCGAGGACCGGCTCCGCCGCCTGCGCCGGCACGGCAGTCGGCACGGACACGGGAGTCGGCACCGGGGCGCGTCCGCCCGCTGTCCGCTCCTTGATTCCGATCAGCGCATTCGTGGTGACCGCTGTGACGAGGGTCCCGGCCGCGATGCTGGTGGAGCAGATCGTGCCGTTGGCGCAGATCGTGCTGTAGGTCGCGTCGCGCTGTTGATCGCGTCGTGCTCGTGTTCGCGATCCTCGCGCAGCATCGTGCAACAGATGGACGCCACGTCAAAAGGCGAAGAGCCTCCTTCCGGCGGGCCCGTGGGCCCGGGATTCGGCCGGAGTGCGGCCATGGGCGGGCTGTGGGCGGCCGCGGCGATCGGTGTAGATTCGTGACCAGTGCCAGACGTCGCTGCTGATGGCGGTCGGGCGGTCCGCGACTGTGGACCGGCCGAGGGAGAGAGGGCCTCCGACGGACTGCGCTGCGGACGTCTGCGGGCGTCCGGGCATCGCTGTGCCCGTATCGCCGCAGTGGCCGCAGAGCCATCCAGCCCTACCCACCTCTCGACCCACATGAGGAGCAGCTCGCAATGACGACTGTCGCCGCCGGCCAGGACTTCAAGGTCGCCGACCTCTCCCTCGCCGACTTCGGCCGCAAGGAGATCACCCTCGCCGAGCACGAGATGCCCGGCCTGATGTCGATCCGCAAGGAGTACGCGGCTTCGCAGCCGCTCGCCGGAGCCCGCGTCACCGGCTCGCTGCACATGACCGTGCAGACCGCCGTCCTCATCGAGACCCTGGTCGCCCTCGGCGCCGAGGTCCGCTGGGCGTCCTGCAACATCTTCTCCACCCAGGACCACGCCGCCGCCGCCATCGCGGTCGGCCCCAAGGGCACCGCGGACAACCCCCAGGGCATCCCGGTCTTCGCCTGGAAGGGCGAGACCCTGGAAGAGTACTGGTGGTGCACGGAGCAGGCCCTGACCTGGCCGAACTCGCCCACCGGCGGCCCGAACATGATCCTGGACGACGGCGGTGACGCCACCCTCCTCGTCCACAAGGGCGTCGAGTTCGAGAAGGCCGGCGAGGCCCCGGACCCGTCCACCGCGGACAGCGAGGAGTACGGCCACATCCTCACCCTGCTGAACCGCACCCTCTCCGAGGACCCGCAGAAGTGGACCCGTCTGTCGTCCGAGATCCGCGGCGTCACCGAGGAGACCACGACCGGTGTCCACCGTCTGTACGAGATGCAGCGCGACGGCACCCTCCTCTTCCCGGCGATCAACGTCAACGACGCCGTCACCAAGTCCAAGTTCGACAACAAGTACGGCTGCCGTCACTCCCTGGTCGACGGCATCAACCGCGCCACCGACGTGCTGATCGGCGGCAAGGTCGCGGTCGTGTGCGGCTACGGCGACGTCGGCAAGGGCTGCGCGGAGTCCCTGCGCGGCCAGGGCGCCCGCGTGATCATCACCGAGATCGACCCGATCTGCGCGCTGCAGGCGGCGATGGACGGCTACCAGGTCACGACCCTCGACGAGGTCATCGACAAGGCCGACCTGTTCATCACGACGACGGGCAACAAGGACATCATCATGGCCTCGGACATGGCCAAGATGAAGCACCAGGCGATCGTCGGCAACATCGGTCACTTCGACAACGAGATCGACATGGCAGGCCTCGCCAAGGTCCCGGGCATCGTCAAGGACGAGGTCAAGCCGCAGGTCCACACCTGGACGTTCCCCGACGGCAAGGTGATCATCGTGCTGTCCGAGGGCCGTCTGCTCAACCTGGGCAACGCGACCGGCCACCCGTCCTTCGTGATGTCCAACTCGTTCGCGGACCAGACGCTGGCCCAGATCGAGCTGTTCACCAAGCCGGAGGAGTACCCGACCGACGTCTACGTGCTGCCCAAGCACCTCGACGAGAAGGTCGCCCGCCTCCACCTCGACTCACTCGGCGTGAAGCTCACGACGCTCCGCCCCGAGCAGGCCGCCTACATCGGTGTCGAGGTCGAGGGTCCGTACAAGCCGGACCACTACCGGTACTGACGCTGCGGGTACCAGTAGGTACCCGTCCGGGCACCACCAGGTGCCCAGAGATACCGGCGCCTACCGGCACTCCAACCGGTACTGACGTACCCACCGCAGGCCCCCGGACCCCCGGGCACGGGGGCCTGCGGCCCATGCCGTCCCCGTCGGCCCCCGTCGTCGGGGACCAGGGCCCCGACCATCCACTCGGGCGGCCATCCGGCCAGACAGACTCCGGCCAGACAGACTCCGGCCAGGCAGCCATCCGGCCAGGCAGCCATCCGGACTCCCGGCCTTCCGGAGGGACACATCCCCCGCGTCGCTACCGGGCCCCAACGCATCGCAAGGACCCCGCCCCATGCCCCGCGGCCGCTATTCGCTCCATGATCCGCACGATCACACCCCCCTCGGTGAAGAGCACTTCCACTGTGCACCCGGCCCCTCCGGCTGGCGCTATGTCTCCCAGCTGACCACCCCCTCCGGAGACCACGCAGGCTCCGTCGACCTTGCTCTCGACGAACTCGGCCGCCCCATCCGCCTCGAACTCCACGCCTCGAGCTGGCAGGTCCGCGGCGCCGCCCTTGACGGCGTCACCTGGGTCCGCACCGATCCCACCGGCACACACGCCACCGAAGGCAATGTCCGCGCCCACGCCTTCACCGGCACCTCCCCCGCTTTCCTCGTCGCGACAGCCCGGCTGCTCCGCCTCACACCCGGCGCCCCCGCGACCCGCGTCCGCCTCGTCGCATTCACGGACCCGGTCCTCGCCCCCCGCACCGTCGACCAGTCGTGGGCCCTGGTGAAAAGTGAAGCGCACGCCACTGACAACGGCGTCCTGACCGTGGACGAATACCAGGTCAGCGCCCTGGACACCGGCGAACAGCACACGGTCCACATCGCGGGTGACGTGGTCCTGTCGGCCCCCGGCATCGAGCTCGAGGACCTCGAAACCCCACCTTCGGTCTTCCCCTGACCCGCGGCCGCCCTACGCGGGCGGCACGAACCCCGTCGCGGGCCGAGGGGCCCCCGCGACGCCGGACCCCGCCGCATCGGCCGGCGTGCCCGAGGCCGCGGAAACCGGGCTGGTCCGGACCGGAGGCACAGGCGACGGCACAGGCGACGGCGCAGACCAGGGCACAGACGCGGACGAAGACGACGCCGAAACGGGCGAAGGGGAAGAAGGCACGGGAGAAGCAGGAGGAGCCGCGGGAGTAGGCGACGGAGAGGTCATGGACGCCGAGGCCACCGCGACGGCCCGCCGCGCGTCCCGCGCCTGGCGCTCGTTCACCACGGCCGCCAGGAACGCTCCCGCCGGCACCCCCTGCGGCGCAGGCGTCCCCGTACAAGCCACCAGATCAGCGGCCAGCCGTTCCGCCAGGGACCAGCTGACCTTCGCGTCGAGCTGATGCATCCGGGTCAGGTACTGACGTATCGCCAGCCACAGATCGTCCGGCACCCCGGACAGATCGAGCTCAGCGAACCGCCCCACCAGCCACGGCGGCGGAGGAGGCACCGGCACCGCCCGGGCTGCCGGAACCCGTTCCCGTATCACCAGAGTCCCCGCGAAGACATCGCCGATCCGCCGCCCCCGCGCCGACACCAGCGAAGCGATGCACGCGATGACCCCGAAAGACATCAGGATCTCCACCACCCCGATCGCGCCACGCACCAGCGCGTGCCGGAACCGGATCGGACCGCCGTCGTCCCGTACCACCCTCAGCCCGCATGCCAGCTTCCCCAGCGAACGCCCCTGGCTGAGCGTCTCCACCGCGATCGGCGCCCCCACGAGCACCAGCAGGAACGTCGCGATCGTCACCGCCATGACCGCGGCCTCGTCCAGAGAGGCCGTCGCGACCGCGAGGCCCACGGATATCAGCAGATACGCCGCCCACACCACGGCGAGATCGATCGCGAGCGCCAGCGCCCTGCTGGGCAGCCTCGCCGGACGAAGCCCCAGTACGACGGCGTCCCCCGTCACCACCCCACTCACCGCACCCACCCCACTTTCCTGACGCACTTCGACCTTCTGGACCCCTCAGAACGCCAGTCTGCCAAGCTGACCCGCAGTGCGCCGCAGTAGATACGAGCAGTAGTACGAGTCGTAGTACGAACCGTCCGTACGGGATCCAGAGCGTACGGATCCAGAGCGAACCCGGACCGGACCGGGAACGGACCCGAACCAGTGCCTGGAGCAGCAGCCGACCATGGACCTCGACGTCTTCGTGATGACCCACCGTGCAGAGTGGGACCGCCTGGACCACCTCCTGCACCGTGGGCGCCACCTCACCGGCGCCGAGGCCGATGAGCTCGTGGCGCTCTACCAACGCACCGCCACCCACCTCTCCCTCATCCAGTCCAGCGCACCGGACCCGATGATCACCGCCCGGCTCACACAGCTCGTCGCCCGCGCCCGTTCCACGGTCACCGGCACCCGCCGCGCCTCCTGGAGTGACGCCGTCCGCTTTCTGACGGCCGGGTTCCCGGCCGCCGTCTACCGCTCCCGGCACTGGTGGATCCCCACGGCAGTGCTCTCCACACTCCTCGCCGCGATCATCGGCTGGTGGATCGGCACACACCCCGAGGTCCAGTCGGCCATCGCGGCCCCGGACGAGCTGCGCCGGCTCACCCGTCCGGGAGGTGAGTACGAGACGTACTACTCGAGCCACCCTGCAGCCTCGTTCGCCGCCCAGGTCTGGACGAACAACGCGCAGGCGGCCGCCATGTGTCTGGTGCTCGGCGCGTTCCTCTGCGTCCCCGTGCTCTGGATCCTCTTCCTCAACATGGCGAACCTCGGTGTCGGCATCGGCCTGATGTCCTCGGCCGGCCGCCTCGACGTCTTCCTGGGCCTCGTCCTCCCTCACGGCCTCCTCGAACTCACCGCGGTCTTCGTCGCTGCCGGCACGGGCCTCCGACTCGGCTGGACCCTCATCGACCCAGGCCCCCAGTCCCGCCGCACGGCCCTCGCCCAACAAGGACGCGCCGCCATCGGCATGGCGATCGGCCTCGCCCTGGTCCTTTTCGTGTCGGGCATGATCGAGGGCTTCGTAACCCCCTCCGGCCTTCCGACCTGGGCGCGCATCACCATCGGAATCGCCGCTGAGCTGGCCTTCCTCTTGTACGTGTACGTCCTCGGCGGCCGAGCGGCCCGCGCCGGGGAGCTGGGCGACGTAGACGCCGCCGACCGGAGCGCCGAGCTCCCCACGGCCGCCTGATGTGCGAGCACCCCCTGTGACCTGCTAGTCTCCTCTTCGCCCGCAAAGACCGTTGACACGGTTGGAGTGGGGAGGTAGATTCTAACGGTTGCCTCGGACTGGACATGTTCGAGTGTCACGGCTAACATCTATCTTGCTCTCGCTGGAAAACGAATTTCCGCAGAGCCAATCGATTCCTCATCCGAGTCACGAAGCCGATTAGATCGGCCGAAAAGACTCTGATAAAGTCGATATCGCCGGAAAGGCAAAAGGCCTTCCAACGGCCACCGGAAACGAAATCCAGACCGGAAACGGAACGGAAAAAGAATCTGGTAAGGTTGGAAACACCGAAGGGAAGCGCCCGGAGGAAAGCCCGAGAGGGTGAGTACGAAGGAAGCGTCCGTTCCTTGAGAACT